>NZ_LIPN01000092.1 GCF_001418325.1 Streptomyces atriruber
CGGACCGCCAGATCAAGGAGTGGGGGTAGACCGGGGTCGGGTCCTTGAAGGGGATGCGGCGCAGGTCGTGGCCGACGGGCCAGACCAGGGGGGTCTGTTCGCTGACGAAGGTGGCCAGCGTCGTGGAGTTGGCGATGGTGTCGAGCAGCGGCTCGATGCCGAAGTCCGGGCCGACCGGGTCGATGGTGCAGCCGAAGGTGGCGGCCAACTCGTCGTAGTAGGCGGCCCACTCGGTGCCCGGCATGTTGCCGGGCATCCAGATCCGGTGGCCGGCGAGCTGGGCGGGGCGGATCACCGGGGCGTCGGCGAACGCGTGGCCCGGTCCGGTGAACAGGTGCAGCGGTTCGTCGAAGACGGGAGTGGCTTCGACGCCGCGAGGGAGCCGACGGCCCGGCATCGTCACGGCGCGGAAGGTCGCGTCGATGATTCCGTCCCGGACGGCGGCGAGGGCCGTGTCGGAGTCGAACAGCGTCACGACGTCCAGTTCGGTCTCCGGGTGTGCGCGGTGGAATCCGCGCAGCAGACCGGCCAGGGAGAGCTGGCGGCCGATCACGTCGACGCGCAGCGCCCGGTGTCCTGGCCGCACGGAGGCGACGGCCCGTTCGGCGGCGTGGAGGAAGGCGCGGGCGTGGGGCAGGAACGCCTGGCCGTCGATGGTCGGCCGCGCTCCGCGGGCGTCCCGGGTGAAGAGCTGGACGCCGAGTTCCTTTTCCAGCGCGGCGACGCGCTTGGACACCGCCTGCGGAGTGACCGACAGGTCGGCGGCGGCGTCCTGGAACTGCCCCGCCTCCACGACGGCGACGAAGGTGCGCACGGCGATGACATCCATGGCGCCCACCCTATGCAGACAACCAGACGTTGTTCTTCCTCGCCCTCATTGTTGTTTGATCCCTGCACAGGCGGATCGGTTTGATGAATCGGGCCAACTCCTGGTTGGCCGACCGTCACATCCGAAGGGGCTCGGTGCCCCCGTCGCGAGGAACAGTCATGCCTGATCAGAACCGCCTCTATATCGACACTCCCGAGTGGGCCCGCGTAGCCGAGCGGATCGAGCACGTCACCGCCCTGACATCACGGCTCAATGTCCTGCCGTTCGATGACAGGGGGGCGCGTGCGGCCCTGCTGGCCGAAATCTTCGGCAAGCCGGTTCCGGACTCCGTGACCGTCTATCCGCCCTTCTATACGGACCACGGGTTCGGCACCGAATTCGGCGAGCGCGTCTTCGTCAATCAGAGCTGCACCTTCTACGACCAGGGCGGCATTCGGCTGGGCGACGGCGTGCTCATCGGCCCGAAGGTCAACCTCATCTCGTCCGACCACCCGGTCCGGGCGTCGGAGCGGAGCGCGTACATCACGCGGGCGCCCGTCACCATCGGAGCCCACGCATGGCTCGGTGCCGCGGTGACGGTTCTGCCCGGCGTCACCATCGGTGAAGGTGCCGTCGTCGGCTCCGGCGCCGTGGTCACCAAGGACGTTCCTCCGCACACCCTGATGACCGGGACCGCGGCGTTCGAGCGCAAGAGCTGGGAGGACTGAGGAGCGCTGGGGAGCACTCAGGCGGACTGATCCGGGAGCGGCTCACGCCGGTTCGGGCAGGTCCATCCGCCCGAGTCCGGCGGGGTCGGTGACGATCCTGATGTCGGTGATCCGGCCGTCGACGACGGTGAACGCCAGGAGCGCGGCCGGGGCGCCGTCCTCGCTCCAGGTGATGAATCCCGGGAGGCCGTTGACGCGTACGCTCCGCCCCAGCGCGGACGCGGCGGCGGAGGCGGAAAGCCGCGCACCGGCCGCGACCTTGGTGGCGCCGAGGGCGACGACCGTGCCGGTGGGCGTGTCGGCGGTCAGTTTCACCTCGGGGTCGAGCACCCGCAGCAACTCCTCGAAGTCGCCGCGCCGGGCCGCCGCCAGGAAGGCCCGCACCACGTCGCGTTGCTCCCGTCCGGCACCGGTCGGCCGCTCGATCAGCTGCACCTTCCTGCGGGCGCGGCTGGCCAGCATCTTGGCGGCGGCCGTGGACTTGCCGAGGATCCGGCCGATCTCCTCGAACGGCACCGCGAACAGGTCGTGCAGCACGAACGCCAGCCGCTCGCTCGGCCCCAGCGACTCCAGGACGACGAACAGCGCGGCCCCGACCGAGTCGGCGAGCACCGCGTCGTCCTCGGGTGCCGGACCGTCGTCGAGCGTCACGACGAACTCGGACAGGCCGTCGTCGTACGACGCCTCCGGACGGGACTGGCGCGAGCGCAGGACGTCGAGGCTGATCCGTCCGACCACCGTGGTCAGCCAGCCGGCGAGGTTGTGGATGCTCGCCGCGTCCTGGCGGGAGAGCCGCAACCAGGCCTCCTGGACCACGTCTTCGGCATCGGCGTGCGATCCGAGCATGCGGTGGGCGACGGCTCGCAGCCGGTCCCGCTGGGCCTCGAACGCCTCGGTGACCGGGTCTGCCTGGCGGGTGTCGGACATGTCGTTACCTTCCTCGGGACTGCTCCGTCATGGGGATGACGGGCCCGGAGGGGCACAGGTAACCGATGAAGGAGCACCACCGATGGAAGCACGCCTGAACAGCGCGCCGAACCCCGATGTGACCACCGCGGTCCAGCACCTCTACAAGGCGATTCACGCCGGGGGCGTCGACCCGCGCCTGCTGGCGCTCGTTCACCTGCGCACCAGCCAGATCAACGGCTGCAGCCCGTGTGTCTTCGCCTCGGCCGAAGGGGCGCGCAGGGCCGGGGAGAGCGAGGAACGGCTGCACAACGTGGTCGCGTGGCGCGAAGCGCCGTTCTACACCCAGGCGGAGCGGGCGGCGCTCGCCCTTGCCGAGGCCGCCACCCGGGTCCAGGACGGAGCGCCGGGCGTGACCGACGAGATATGGGCCGCGGCCGCCGAGCACTTCGGCGAGGAGCAGTTGGGTGCGATCGTCCTGGAGGGCGCACTGACCAACTTCTTCAACCGGATCAACCGCGCGGTGCGGGAGCAGGCCGGGAAGGCCTGGTGAGCCGGGCGTGAGGCGAGGTGGATCCGGCTGACGGACCGGATCCGACCGACGGCACGGCACACCGGCGGCGGTGAGGGGGTTTCCTTACCGCCGCCGGTGTTCTCCGTATGCCCTACATGCCTTACGCGGCTCGGTACGCCCGGAGGAAGGTCCGCACGCCCTCGACGACGAGCGGCCTGACCCGGGCGTCCTCCGTGGCGTTCGCGGAGCCGAGCCGGTCCAGCGCGACGCCGAAGGTCAGCGCGATGAACTGGTCGGCCGCGAGCCGGGAGTCGGGGACGTGCAGCAGGCCCGCCTCGGCGAGGGCGGCGAACCGCTCGCCGAGCGCCTCGTCGGGGGTGTCGGCCATCGTGTTGTAGCCGCGGTGCGGCAGGTTGCCGGATTCCGCGCGGACCAGTCGCTGCAGCGTCGCGTACTCCGCCGAGCCGAGCATGTCGGTCGAGATGCGCATCGAGAACGCGACCAGGGCGTCTTCGAGGTCGGCGAGCCCGGTGAGGCCGCCGAGGTCGGTCAGGGTGTCGTCCAACGTGCGCCGGATCGTCGTGATCATCGACTGGCCGATGTCGTCGACGACCGATTGCAGCAGCGTCTGCTTGTCGCCGAAGTAGTCGTAGACCGTCCGCTTGGAGACCTGCGCCCGGGCGGCGACCGCATCGACGCTGGATCGGTCGAAGCCGTCGGCGAGGAACAGCTCCCTGGCCGCCGAGAGGATCGCGGCCCGCTTCTGCGTGGACCCCTCGCGCAGTGTCTTCGTGGTCGGCGTCTTCGTGGTCGGCATGGCCGTATCTTAGCCACCTCCTTTCCTACACTGCACGGTGTAGTGTAGTAATGGTGGTCACGTGATGGAACGGACCGGCAACGAACGGAAAGGACATCCATGACCACAACGACCCTGGCTCCCCCGAACCGCATCGGGAAGGCCGCTGTCGGGGCCCTCGGCATGCTGGCCGTCGCCACCGGCGCCCTGGAGTCGGTGGTGACACCGACGCTCCCGCTCCTCCAGCGCGAACTGGACATGAGCCCCGCAGAAGGGGCGTTACTCAGCATCGTGCTCCTCATCACCGGCGCACTCGTCACACCGGTCGCCGGCAAGTTCGGCGACCGCCACGGCGGAAAACGGGTGCTGATCCGGCTGATGACAGTGGTCTGCGTCGGCGGCCTGGTGTCCGCGCTGGCGCCGAACCTGCCGGTGCTGCTGCTCGGTCAGATACTCCAGGGGGCGATGGTGGGCGCGCTGCCGCTGTCGTTCATCCTGGTGCGCGAACACCTCCCACCGGGCGAGTCGAAGGTGGCCATCGGTGTGGTCAGCGGCTTGTTCGTGGCGGGCGGGATGGCGGGCACGCTGTCGGCAGGGCCCGTGGCCGAAGGACTGTCCCGGCACTGGATGTTCGCGCTGCCGACGATTGCGGCGATCTGCGCCACCGTGCTGGTGAACAGGCTGATGCCGCGGGACCAGCCGCGCCGGCCGGACGACTCGGGGGTCGACTGGCCCGGCCTGCTCCTGCTGAGCGGGACGCTCGTCACGCTCATGCTCGTGCTGGCACTGGCGCCCGACATCGCCTCGCAGCCCTTCGTGCTCGGCGCCCTCGTCGTGGTGCTCGCCGCCTTCGCGACGGGCTGGACGGCCGTCGAGCGCCGCGCGGCCTCGCCGATGGTCGATCTGCGCATGCTGGCACGGCCCGCGGTGTGGAAGTCGTGCGTGCTGACGTTCGTGATCTGCGCCGGAACCTCGGTGCCGGTCTATCTCCTCCCCCAGCTGTTCGCGGTCCCCTCCGACGAGTACGGCTTCGGGGCGAGCGCCACCGCGATCGGCTTCTTCCTGCTGCCCGGCACCGTGGCCGCGTCGCTGGCCGGTCCGCTCAGCGGGCTCGGAGCGCGGCGCTACGGCTCGCGTGCCGTCGTGACCACCGGGATCGTGCTCATGGTCACCGCCCTGATCGCCCTGGCGGCCGCGCACAGCGAGATCTGGCACCTCGTCATCGGCAAGGTGCTGGTCGCGCTGGCCAACGGCCTCTGCGTCACGGCCATGGTGACCCGCACCGCCACCTCCGTCGACCACGGCGACACCGGCATCGCCACGAGCCTGGTCCTGGTGACGCGCGTGCTCGGCTTCGCCGTCGGCGTGCAGGTCAGCGGCGCGATCCTCACCGCGGGCACCCCTTCCGGGTCGGACGTCCCCGCCGAATCGTCCTTCGTCATCGGCTTCGCCGCAGCCGCCGTCGTCACGGCGCTCGCCCTGCTTGTCACCCGCACCATGAGCAAAGGAGTCAAGGAATGACCAGCGTCCGCACCGAACTGCCGAGCGTCGTCCGCACCTCACCGAGGCGCACGGCCCTGATATCCGGGGCCAGCATCGCGGGCCCCGCCCTCGCCTACTGGCTGAACCGCTACGGGTACGCGGTCACGGTGGTCGAGAAGGCGAGCGCGCTCCGCGGCGGCGGCTACCCGATCGACGTACGCGGCACGGCACTTGAGGTCGTCCGCAGGATGGGGATCCTCCCGCGGCTGCGGGAGGCGCACATCGAACTGCGCCGCCTGACCTTCCTCGAAGGCGACGGCAGCGAGGTGGCCTCGGTCGACCCGCACAGCCTCACCGGCGGTGCCGCGGGACGGGACCTGGAGGTGCGGCGCGGGGACCTGACCGATGCCCTCTACTCGGCGGTCCGCGACGACGTCGAGTTCCTCTTCGACGACTCCATCGACACCTTCGAGCAGACCGGCCACGGGGTCGACGTCACCTTCCGCGGGGGCAGCAGACGTACGTTCGACATGGTGTTCGGCGCGGACGGCATACATTCGCGCACCCGGGAGTTCCTGTTCGGCCCCGAGGAACAGTTCCACCGCTACCTCGGCTACTGCTTCGCCGGATTCACCATGCGCAACTCCTTCGGGCTCTCCCACGAGGTCACCATGTGGAACACCCCGGGCAGGGCCGCGGCGCTCTACGCCACCGGGGACAACGCCGAAGTGCACGCCTTCCTGAACTTCGCCCACCCGGAGCCGCCGTTCGACGCGTTCCGGAACCCGCAGGCCCAACGCGAGCTCGTCGCCTCGGTCTTCGCCGACGCGGGGTGGGAGGTCCCGGGCATGCTCGCGGCCCTGCGCGACGCGGACGACCTGTTCTTCGACGCGGTCAGCCAGATCCGCATGCCCCGCTGGTCCAGCGGCAGGGTCGCGCTGGTCGGCGATGCCGCGTACGCACCCTCGTTCCTGACCGGACAGGGCTCCAGCCTCGCGCTCGTCGGCGCGTACATGCTCGCCGGTTCCCTGGCCGACCGGGACCACACCGCGGGCTTCGCCGCCTACGAACACGACACCCGGGACTTCGTGACCGAGAATCAGGATCAGGTCGGCGAGGGCGATGCCGCGCTCTTCCCCACGACCGCCCGGGCCCTGGAACAGCGCAACGCCATGCTGCGCGAACTCAGCGTCATGCCGGCCGCGCGGGAACGACCGGCCCATTCGGCGCTGACCCTGCCCGAATTCGACGTCATTCGGCCTTCCGCAGCGGGTAGATGAAGCTCGTCGCCCGGCCCTCCTGGAGCACAAAGGCCTCGTCCTGCTCCTTGGCCCGGCCGCTGACGATGTCGGACAGCATCCGGATGTGGAAGCGGATGTACGAGGTCTCGGTGCAGGCGAGGTGCTCACGGACCTGCTTCGACACCTCGTGCAGATTCCAGGCCGGGACCCCGGGGTAGAGGTGGTGCTCGGCGTGGTAGTTCGTGTTCCAGTTGAGGAAGCTGAACCACTTGCTCTTCGTGTAGACCGAATTCGTGTTACGCCAAGGGTTGTCGCTCCGCTCCGCGTAGTAGTGCTCGGGCATGATGGAGAAGTTGTTGAGGACCCAGGCGATGCAGGCCGGCATGATGTATACGGTGAGCATCACCATCGGCCAGAGAACGGTCAGGGTGATTACCGCGGCGATCCACGCGAAAAGGATCCAGGTGTCGCGGCGGATCGCGGCGCGGGCCCGGTCGGTCGTGACGAAGTAGGGGTACCTGTTCCCCAGCGAGGCCGCCGACATTCGCAGGAACCCGATGAAATAGTCCCAGTTGATCATCGCCGTTGCGTATTCCCGCAGATTGGTGATGATGCCGTCGGGTTCGGGGTCTTCCGCGGTATGGGTGTTCCGGTGATGGTGCATGTGGAACACCCGGTACAGCGCGCTGTTGACCAGAATGAACGTACCGGAGATTTGGCCGGCGACCCGGTTCCCTCGATGGGTGTTCATAAAGGTGCCGTGCGAGGCGCAGTGCAGGAGGTTGTGCAGTGAGGCGATCACGACGGCGGCCAGCACCCAGCCGATGCCGATGGCCCACCAGGTGTCGACGACCAGGGCCGCGGTCACAGGGATCGCGTAGAGCACGGCGTGCGTCGCGGAGCGGCGCAGGGCCTGCCCGCTGGAACGGCGGGTCAGCTTGCGCAGTTCGGCCGAGGAGAAGAGGTCGTTGCGGTCGAGCCGGACGTTCTCCTGTGACTGTGTCATTCCTGAACTCCAAGAGTCTCGAAACAGCGCAAAGGGAGCCTGCACGGCCCCACTCGCAAGCTACAGATTTCGATGCTGAAACAACACCCCTCTCCGGGACACCGGCTAAGGGTGCACTTACCGGGGGCGACACTTACCGGGGCGGCACTCACCGGGGCGGCCTGCCGGGCATAGCCAGGTGGGCATACCCGTACTTCCCGTGGAATACCGATGCACCATTCCATAGACTCGATACCCGACCCTGACGGAAATACTGACCCATGGGCAGGTGTACCTTGCTGGTTCGCGCAGTTGAAGATGTCGTGGGAAGCGAATGCGACGTGGACTGGGGTAACGGGACGAGCCGAAGGCTGCTCGTTCAGGCCGACGCATTGGGTTTCAGCCTGACCGAGACGTATGTGCAGCCCGGCAGCGAGTCGTACCTGCGGTACGACAACCACCAAGAGGTCTGCTACTGCGTGTCCGGCGCCGGTTCGGTGGAGACGGCGGACGGCTTGTTCGACATCAAGCCGGGGATGCTGTACGCCCCGGGCATGGGCGAACCGCACGTGCTCCGCTCGGAGCACGGCATGACGCTGATGTGTGTCTTCACACCGGCGTTGAACGGCCCGGAAAAGCATCTGCTCACGCCTGGTGTGCATTCGAGCTACTAGGAGCGCCGACAGGCGGTGACGCGTCGGGCGTCGACGGGGAAACGTGCTCCGGCACGATTACTGCCTCGCGGCGCCCTTCTCCTCCGTCCGACGGCACACCCCCGAACTCCGGTTGGTCGAGCCTCTGTTTGCGAACAGGGAAGGCAGGAGAGCATGCCCGACACCATTGACCTGGTGATCCCGAACATCGTCGAGTTCAACCTGAAACGCGAACTGCTGGACTTCGACCCGGGTGTGGAACACGACCTGGTCGAGCACGGCACGGGGTTCACCGATCAGTGTGTCTTCTGGAGCGCCGCCCCTCGCGTGCTCGTGCTCCCGGCCGGCTACTCCCAGGAGTGGCTGGCCCACGTCCACGCCGGGCTCGGCGGCCCCGTCCCACCCGTCGTGTCGCCGGTCCCGCGCACCGGGCGCCTGGTCCACGACCTGCTGGGCGACGACCGGGCGCTCGCCGCGCTGTCGGCCGCGACCAGCGGTGCGCGGGAGGTGCGGTTCGTTTCCTTCGGGGCCTCGCCCGACCTCTACTCGTTGGCCGCCGTGCTCCGCAGTCAGGGCCGGGACGTGCGGTTGGACGTCGCCGAACCGGAGCACTACTGGTCGTGCGAGTACCTCGAATCGAAGCTGAGTTGCGTCGACCTCGCCTCGCACGTACCCGGCTTCCGCGTGCCCCGGGGCATCTCGGTCACCAGTTGGGAACAGCTCAAGGGCGCGGTCACGGCGATCGTGGACGGCGGCGGCCGGGCCGTGGTCAAGAGCATGTACGGGGTCGGCGGGTACGGCTCGGCCGTCGCGCAGAGCGAGGCCGACGGAACCGTCCGACGGTTCTGGCAGACCCTGCGGCGCGAGCCCTTCTTCGGTACGTTCCCGCTCACCGTGCAGGACTACATCGAGCACGGCACCGACTGTCCGGCCGTGGACGTCCTCGTCGACGACGGCGCGGAGCCCCGCATGGAACACAGCATGCTCGGCGTCGACGGGCTGCGGTACCGCAGCCTCGCCCTCGGCCCCGGGGTCCTCGACCCCGACCTCGAGGGCCGGCTCTCCGCACTGGGCAGGGCAGTTCACTCGTTCGCCCGGTCCCTCGGCTACCGGGGCTGGATGACGATCGACTGCCTCCGTGCCCTGGACGGGGAGCTCTACGTCACCGAGATCAACGCCCGGCGCTCCGGCGCCATGCACGCGGTCGCCCTCGCGGAGCGGTGGGCCGACGAGCTCCCGATCGCCTACACCCATGACGCGCTGCCGCTGCGGCTCACGGGCAAGGCGTCGTACACGGCGCACATCCGCCCGGTCTTCGACGAGCTGTGGGCACGCGGCGTCCGTGCCTACCCGTCGACCGTCCGCGCGCTCACCGGGCACCGGCCCTCCCTGGGCATCGTCGTGTGCGCCAAGAGTGCGGAGGACGGCGAGCGCATCGCCAAGGAGGCACACCGGGCCGTCAACGCCGCCGTCGCCGGAGCCGATGCCGCCCTCACGAAGGCGGCCGTGACGGGGTGACCAAGGGGGCCGAGGGCCCGAAAAGGGCGCCTGGCCGGGGCAGATGCTCCGGCCAGGCGCCCTTTTCCGCTGCTTACGCGTGAGCGGAGTCGGCCGCGCTCGGGGCGCCGCACCCCTTCTCCGCGAGGAACTCCGCCTGGGTCATGGGCGTGGCGTTCTCGAAGAGGCGGTTGAGGAGCTCTCCCTCCCACTCCACCGCTTCGACCTCGTCGACCCGGTACTCGGCCAGGATCCTGCCGATGGCCTGGAGGGCGAGCAGCGAGTATCCGCCCATCTCGAAGAAGTCGCTGCGGTGGACGTCCACGGAATCGGGGCTCACCTCCAGCACTTCCGCCCAGATCCTGCTCACGACCTCCGCCGCCGCTGCCGCGTCGCCCGGCTGGTCCGGGAGTTGAGCGGCCAGATTGTCCGTCACGGTTCCTCCATGTGCATCGATGTGCGGCTGATCGCCGGGGACAGGAATGTGCAGCTCTGTTGCGGTGCGGGGTGGCGGTGTCGTCAAGGGATCAGCACCACCTTGCTGGCCTCGCCGGAGTCGAAGAGGCGGAACCCCTCCGCGGCCTCGGACAGGGGCATCCGGTGCGAGATGAGGAAGGTGGGGTCCACGCGGCCACCTCGCAGCAGGTTCATCAACGGCTCGAAGTCGCTGATGGGGTCGCCGACCGCGAAGCGCAGCGTGACCTCCTTGGCGAACGCGAGCCGCGTCGGCATGGGCATGGTCTCGGAGGCGTGGGCGCCCACGGCGCACACCACCCCGCGCGGCCGTACGAGGTTCAGCGCGGTCAGGAGCGAGGCGTCGGTGCCCACGGCTTCCAGGACGGCGTCCACCCCGCGCCCCTCGGTCAGGTCGGCGACCTGCTGTGCCACGTCGGGCGCTGCGGGCACCGGGCATGCGCCTCGCTCCGCGGCCAGTTCGCGACGGCTCTCCAGCGGGTCGACGGCGAGCACCCGGGCGGCGCCGAGCAGCCAGGCGGCCTCCAGGGCCAGCAGGCCGACGGGCCCGCAGCCGACCACCGCCACCGTGTCCCCGGGACGCACCCCGGCGCCCACGGCGCAGGCGTACCCCGTGGCGAGGACGTCGCCGACGAACAGGGCCCGCTCGTCGCCGACGTCGTCGGGGATCGGGAACAGCACCGTGTCGGCGAACGGCACCCGCACGTACTCGGCGTGTCCACCGGCGTAGGCCTGCGTGCCCACGACGGTCGCGTAGCCGAACAGGCCCACCCGGTCGCACTGGTAGTGCCAGCCCCGGCGACAGGACCGGCAGTGTCCGCACGCGATGATGTCCGAGGCGACGACCCGGTCACCGGCGCCGAGACCGCGCACCTCGGGCCCGACCTCCTCGACGACACCGGTGAACTCGTGGCCGGTGACCGTGCCGACCCCGAACCCGTCGATCTCGCCGCGGTACGGGTGGAGGTCGGTGCCGCAGATCGCGCTGCGCACGACCCGGACGACGGCGTCCCGCGGTTCCTCGATACGGGGCATGGCGATGTCGTCCGCGACCGCCGCCCGTCGTGCGCCGTGCCATTGCAGGGCTCTCATCCGTCCTCCAGTTCGCGACAGCCGGCCTCGAGCTCTTCGTGCAGGTCGTCGAGCAGGCGTGCGGCGGCCGTGTCGTCGTACACGCCGGGGTCGTGGACCAACAGGACGCGCAACGCGCCCGCGTCCTCGTAGAAGCCGATGTCCAAGGGGTACGGCGAGAAGGGGTCGTGGTTGATCAGGGTCGTTTCGAGGCCTTCGAGGGCGGGCGGCACCTCCGGCGTGGTCTGGAAGGAGACGCATACGCCGATCGCGGGACGGAACCCGGGCGCCCACAGCCCGAGGTCGTGGGCGAGGCGCTCGAAGGGCAGGTTCCGGTGGGTGTACACCTCGATGAGGTTCCGGCGGACCTGGCGCAGGAGGTCGCGGAAGTCCGCGTCGACGGGCACCCGGGTCCGCACGGGCAGCAGGTTCACGAAGAGCCCGACGGCCTTCTCGAAATCGGCTTGGGTGCGGAATCCGCCGCGGGTGCCGACGAGGATGTCGTCGGTGTCGACGTGGCGGCGCAGCAGGCGCTTGGCGGCGGTGAGCAGCACCATGAACAAGGAGGCGCGCTCGCTGCGGGCGGCCGCCCGCAGCCGGTCGCCGAGGGGTTGGGGGACAGCCATCCACCGGGTCCGCGGAAGCTGTTCGGAGGGCGTCGGCGCGGGAGAGGCCAGGGCGAGGGGCGGCAGCACGGTCGCGTTCGCCAGCTTCTCCTTCCAGTGGGTGAGTTGTTCCGGGTAGACGGGGCCGGTGAGCCAGTCGTTCTGGCGGCGCACGAAGTCCCGGTACTGGGCGGGCGGGGGCGGCAGGGGCGAGGGCCGCCCGTGCAGGTATGCGGTGTAGAGCTGCTCCAGTTCCCGCAGGATCACCGACCACCAGGACCAGGCGTCGGAGACCAGGTGGTGCAGGCTGATGCGCACGATGTGCTCGCGCGGCCCGAGCCTGATCAGCACCCCGCGCACCACGGGCCCGTGGACCAGGTCGAAGGGGCGCCGCAGGTCCTCCGCGAGGAGCCGGGCGGCCGCCGCCTCGCGTTCCGCCTCGGGCAGTGCCGTCAGGTCGGTCAGGGGCAGCGGCACCTCGGCCCGCGGGGACACGCGCTGCACGGGCAGTCCCGCCACGACGGGGAAACGGGTGCGCAGTGCCTCGTGACGGCCGACGACCTCCTCGACGCTCGCCCGCAGGGCCGCCGCGTCGAGCTCTCCGACGAGGCGGAAGGTCACGGGGTCGGAGTGCCGTGGGTGACCGGAGCGCCGCTCCAGGAACCACAGGCCCTGCTGGGCGTACGACAGGGGGATGTCGCCGCCGGGGCCGGATGGGAACTCCCCTCTCCCATCAGTCACTTGACGCCCCAGGTGAAGAGCCACCGCCGGGGCACCCCGCTCAGCTCCAGTCGCTCGAAGGTGGCCCGCAGGCCCCGGACCAGTGCGTCGGCGCCCAGGGCGAGGTCGTTGATCCCGGTGGCGCCCTCCACGAACACCGAGTACGCGCAGAGGGCCTCCCAGTCCTGGAGTGTCCACGTGTACACGGCCTCCTCGGACTTGGTCTGGCAGAACCCCGCCTGGGTGAACAGCTCTTCGTGCTGGAGCGGTGTGAGCGTCTGGAGGGCGACCGGCTTCTCGCGTACGAGGACGAGGTCCGTGCCCTGTTCCCTGAGGGCGTCGCGGGTGGCGCGCAGCCAGTGGGTGTAGAAGGGCCGGGTCTCGGGGAGAACAGCGCCCTCGTAGAACAGGGTGTTCAGGGCGCAGCGCCCGCCGGGTGCGAGCAGCCGGTGGCAGCCGTCGATCACGGAACCGCGTTCGGCGGCCGGGATCTGGTGCATCACGTTGCTCAGGACGGCGACGTCCACCGGACCGGTCAGGGTCTCGACGTCCTGTGCGCGCCCCCGCACGAAGCGCACCTTGGGGTCGCTCAACCGACGCCGTGCGATGGCTAGTTCGTGCTCCGAGGGGTCGATGCCGATGATGGCGCCCACGTGCGCGGAGCGTTCCAGGAGCAGTTCGGTGGCGAGGCCCGAGCCGCAGCCGACATCGGCGACGACGCCGCCGTCCGGGGCCTCGCAGATGTCGACCAGACGCTGCGTCACGTCGCCGTACAGGGGACGCCGCGACATGGCGTCGAACTCGTATCCGTGGACGAAGGTCATGGCACCTCAAGTCATCGGTTCGGTCGGGGAGCCGGCGCGGCGTGGGGTGCGGCGGAGGCGAGCAGCCGCGCCGCTGTGCCTCCCATGAGGGCCTCGTACTCACGCGGCGACAGCGGTTCGCTGCCGCCCGGCCACGGCCCGGGGTCCCGGGCCAGTTCGGCCATGCGGGTCACGGACCCGGTCATGGTGGCGAAGGGGAAGTCGGTGCCCCACAGGAGCCGGTCGAGGACGCCGCTGCCGCGGGCGTGGGCCAGGGCCTCGGCCACGGTCGGGAGCGGCTGGTAGGAGCCGAAGATGGACAGGTCCGCGTACAGGTTGGCGTGCCGGGCGAGGAGTTCGACGCACGGTCTGGTCCACGGGGTGCCGAGGTGGGCGAGGATCACGGTCAGGTCGGGGAAGTCCCTGGCCACCTGCTCCACGAGGAGCGGGGAGAAGAACCGGGGATCCGCCTGGCGCGAGGGCGTGTACCCGGTGTGGATGAGTACGGGGATGCCCAGGTCCGACGCGGTCTCGTACACGTCGTACCACTGGCGGTCGGCGGGTGACATGCGCAGATAGCAGGGGGCCGTCTTCAGTCCGCGCAGGCCCAGGTCGGTCACGGCCTCGCGCAGACGCCCGGCCGCGCCGGGGGTGCCCGCGTCGACGGAGGCGAAGCCGGTCAGGCGGTCGGGGTGGCGGGCGCACAGGTCGGCGACGAACTCGTTCGGCACCGAGAACCCCTCGACGCGGCGCACGTCGAAGGCGAGCAGGAAGACACGGTCGACACCGGCGGCGTCCATCTCGGCGAGCAGTTTCGCCTCGGGCGCGGAGAGGTCCTCGGGCGCCAGGTCGGTGGTGGCCGTCATCTGCTGGGCGAAGCGGGCCGAGTAGTGGCGGTAGTACTCCCCCGCGTGCACATGGGCATCAATGATCACGGCCGCCACTCCGAACCGTCCGCGTCCCAGAACAGCAGGCGCACCCCCTTGGGCTCCAGCCGCAGCAGCTTCTCGGTCTCCGGGGCACCGTCCGGTGTCCGGCGCCGCAGCACCGCGTCCACGGGTTCGGGCGCGTGGTTGATCACCACACCGCAGCGTGCGTCGCCGCGCCCGAGGACGGTGGTCTCCACCGACGGGTCGTCCGCGGTCAGCGACACCTGTACGCCCGCCTCTTCGGCGACCGCCTCGTACAGCCGGTGCCAGTCGGCCTCCTGCAGCCGGTAGGGCGCGTTGAGCTGCGCTTCCAGGGGCGCGTTGAGGTAGTAGACGCTCCCCTCGCCCAGCCGGTGGCGGGTCAGGGCGGGCGAGCCGTCGGCGAACGCGGCCAGCGTCTCGGCGCCCGCCGCGTCGATCACCGGGATCGGGCCGTCCTCCCAGCGCAGCGGGAAGCGCACGCCTGCCCAGGTGAACCCGTCGTGGGTGTCCTCGGCCCGGGTGAAGTCCCGCACGCGGATGCCGAACAGTTCCTCGTCACCGGCGGCGTCGAGCAGGCTGCCGGTGGAGTACAGCAGCACTCCCCCGGACCTGACGTACCGCGCCAGGCGGTGGCGGTCGGGCAGCGACAGCTGACGCGCCGATGGGCAGACCACCAGCGCGTGCCGTTCCAGTTCCGCGTCGCGGCCCATGAACTCGTACGGCAGGTGGGCCTGTTGGAGGAGCAGATGGGCATAGAAGGGGGCGGGCGCGTCACTCCCCGTGGGCGCGAGGTATCCGGCCTCGTCCTGCGGCTCGGTCTCGGGGAGGAAGACGCCGACCGGGGCGGGCAGCGGCCTGAACCCGGCCAGGTCGCCGGTCACGAGCTCGGTGAACGCCCGGTACTCGGTCAGGGCGTCCTTCTCCCTGCCGTCCTCGGCCAGCAGACCGACGCGCCGTTCGTTGGGTCGCAGGGCGTAGGGCTTGCGCTCGGTGGTGAAGTCCTGCCAGCACCAGACCGCGGTGCCGACCGCACCGGCCGCGAAGGCGGAGTGGGCGGCGGCCCGCAGATACCGCGCGGCCGTGGTCTCGTCGCAGCCGTAGCTGCCCAACTCGTCGACGTACACCGGACGGTGGGCGCTCCCGCGCCGCACGAGGTAGGGCACGAAGGCCGTGGCCTTGCGGGCCGCGACGGACTCGATGTGGAACGGCGTCCACACCGGGAATCCGTGCAGTCCCACCATGTCGAGGTGGTCGGCGTTCTCCGGGCGGAAGGCATGGCCGCCGAGCACCGCGGAGGGCTCGTTGGCCTGGAGGACCAGCGCGTCCGGGTCGGCGTCGCGCACGGCCGTCGCGAGCATCCCCCACCACGCCCGCACCTCTTCGGCGTCGAGGGTGGCGGACGACCTGGAGTCGACGTGGATCACCTCGTCGCCCAGGTCGTAGGCGAGGATGTTCGGCTCGTTCCGCAGCTCGGCGGCGATGTGCTGGACGAAGGCCCGCTGCCGCTCGCGCAGGTCCGCGTCGCGCCACAGGTCCCTGCCGTCGCGCCACGGCAGGTCGAACCGCTGGCCGTTCATCCATATCGTCAACAGCGAGGGCAGGCACAGCAGTCCGTGCCGGTCGGCGGTCCGGGCCAGCTCCTGCAGCCGGTCGGTCGCCGTCGGGTCGTAGACACCTTCCTTGGGTTCGAAGTCGGCCCAGAAGACGAAGAACCGCACGGTGTTCAGGCCCGCCTCGGCCATCCGGCGGAAGTCGTCGTCGATGCGGGCGCCGTCCCACTCCCGCCAGTAGTCGCACCCCGTCGGCGAGGGGTGGTAGTTGACGCCGACGCTGACGAAGGGCTGCCCGTCGCGGAACAGGGCCCCGTCGGCGAAGGTGACGCGGCCGCCGCTCACGGTGTCCTCGGCCATGCGGCGCTCACCGCCTCGGCGACCTGCTGGACCTCGTCCTTGCCGATGCCCGGGTGCAGCGGCAGGGAGAGCTGGCGTGCCATGACGTCCTCGGTGACGGGCAGCCGGCACTCCCCTCCCCCGGCGCGCTCCTGGTAGGCGGTGAACAGATGGGTGGGCGGATAGTGCACACCGCTCTGGATCCGGGCCGCGCGCAGCCGGTCCTGCAGCTCCTCGCGGTCGGTACCCTCGGGCAGCACGACCGCGAACAGGTGGTGGGCGCTCTCCTCCACCGGCCGGTCGGCGTACGGCACGGTGATCCCGGGCAGCGGAGCCAGCTGCTCGCGGTACATCCGGACCGCGTCCTGTCGGCGGAGCTGTCCGGCGGGCAGGGCATCGAGCTGGACGCGCCCGAGGGCGCAGCCGATCTCGGTGGGCCGGTAGTTGAGGCCGAGGGTGTCGACGTCGTACAGGGAGGGCCCGCCGCGGTGGCGCTGCTGGGCGCTGACGGTCAGGGCGTGGGAGCGCAGCCGCCGGATGCGGTCGGCCACGGCGGGGTCGCGGGCGACGACCATGCCGCCCTCGCCCATGGCCAGGTTCTTCGTGGCGAAGAAGCTGAAGCAGCCGATGTCGCCGACCGTGCCCAGCATTCCGTGGGCCGAGTCGGTGACGGGGGCGTGGGCGCAGTCCTCGATGAGGGCGAGACCGTGGTCGCGGGCCAGCCGGGCGAGGGCCGTCAGGTCGGCCGAGTATCCGCCGTAGTGCATGACGACGATCGCCCGGGTGCGCGGGGTGATCCTGCGCGCGGCGTCCTCGGGGTCGAGGCACAGGTCGTGCGGGCCCTTGATGTCGGCGAACACCGGGGTGGCGCCGGACAGGGCGACGCAGGCGGCGGCCGAGACGAAGTTCAGCGAGGGCAGCACGACCTCGTCGCCAGGGCCGAGGCCCAGGCTCAGGACGGCCAGGTGCAGGGCGGCGGTGCCGCTGCTGACGGCGACCGCGGACCCGACGCCGAGCGCGGCCGCGTACTTGCCCTCGAAGTCCTCGGTGACGGGCCCGGACGACAGCCATCCGGAGCGCAGGACCTGGGTGACCGCCTCGATCTCGGCCCGGCCGATCTGCGGGCGGTACAGCGCGATGTCGAAGGCCGTCATCCGGAGCCCACCTCCTGGAACGCGCCGGTGCCCGCGCCCAGTTCGGCGGCGGCGCGACGGCCCAGGTAGCGGACCCGGTCGGCGCGGAAGGCCGCGGTGGCCCGGTTCAGTTGCTCGGGCGTGCCGATGTCGTGCCAGTCGCCCTCGATGACATGGCCCTCGATGCGCTCGCCCTCGTCCCTGGCGCGGTCCAGCAGGGCGGGCATGTCGTCCCGGCCCCGGGTCGGCAGCAGCCGCCGCAGGGTGGGTTCGAGCACGTAGATGCCTCCGCTGACGAGGAAGCTCAGCCGGGGCTTCTCGCGGAAGTCGGTCACCCGGTGGTCCTCGTCGAGTTCCACCACTCCGTGCGCGATGTCGATGTGCTGGCGGCTGAGCGCGACGGTGGCGGCGGCCTCCGACTTCTTGTGCCGGGTGATCAGGTCGGCGAAGTCGATGTCGGTGAGCAGGTCCGCGTTCATCACGAGGGTGGAGTCCTCGAAGGGCGGCAGCAGCGCGAGCGGTCCCGCCGTGCCCAGCGGCTCCTCCTCCAGGAAGAAGTCGAGTTCCAGGTCGGCCCAGCGGTTGCCGCCGAAGCTCGCCTCGATCATGTGGGCCTGGTGGCCGAGCGAGAGCGACACATGGGTGAAGCCGGCACTCTGCAACTGCGTCAGGATGATGTGCAGGATCGGTATGCCGTCGATGGGTACGAGGGGTTTGGGGATGGTCAGGGTGTGCGGCCGCAACCGACGGCCCACACCTCCGGCCAGTACCACTGCTCTCATCGGGCCTTCTCCGTTTGCTTCCGGGCGGCGATCAGCGTGTGGTAGACGGTGTGGACCCGGTCGGCGACCGCGTCCCAGCCGAGTTCACGGCGCACCTTGTCGTGGCCGCGCTCTCCCATGGCACGGCGTTCGGACGGATCGGCGAGGAGCCGGTTGACCGCCTCGGCGACGGTCGGGGCGGTGGGGCGGACGAGCAGGCCGTCGCGTCCGTGGGCGACGATCTCCCCGCTGCCGAGGAAGGTGGACGCGACGACGGGTTTGCGGCAGGCCCACGCCTCCACGTACACGAGGGGGAAGAGGTCGACGGTGGAGGGCACGCACAGCAACTCGCAGGCGGCGAGGGCGCTGTGCTTGACGTCCTCGTCGACCATGCCGAGCTCGATGACGCGGCGGTCGGCGTGCCGGGCGAACTGTTCCGCGCAGTCGTCGTCCCAGCGGGGCCCCAGGAACACGAAGGTCGCGTCCGGGTGTTCCCGCCAGATCTGCTCGGTGGCCTCCAGGAGCGTCACGTAGCCCTTGGACCGCATCTTGCGCCCCAGGAAGAGCACCACAGGCCCTTCGATGCCGTTCTCGCGGCGGAACCGGTCGGGATCGGGGGTTCCCGGCAGATGCGGTCCCTGGCCGATGATGTGCAGTCGCCGTCCGTCGACACCGGCGTCGCGGAGCATGTCGCGCTCCGCCACGGACAGGGCGAAGACGGCGTCCGCGTGCCGGCATCCGTCGAGTACGGTCTCGCGGTCCGGCCAGACGTCGGGGGCGGACGCGGGGGTGACCGCGAACGGCACGCCCCAGGCGCGGGCGAAGTCCAGCCCGGTGGCGATGTCCTGCGGGTGGCAGGCGTCGATGGCGTGGACGAGGTCGGCCCGGTCGGTGTCGTCGGGCGTGGCGGGCAGCGGCTGGATGCTCACGCCCGCGCTCCGCATGAACGTCGCGGTGTCCTCGTCGACCGGGTTCGAGTACACCCCGGCCTCCCAGCCGAGCCTGCTCATCGCCGCGGCGAGGTACTGCGTCATCAGTTCGGCCCCGGCACGGGCCGGGAAGTAGCCGCGGTGGACGTACCGTACGCGCACGCCGCTCACGCTCCGCTTCCGCGTGCCGTCAGGTCCCGGGCGTACCACTCGCAGGTGCGGCGCAGCCCCTCGGCGAGCGGTACCGCGGGGCGGTAGTCGGTCAGTTCGCGCAGCCGGGAGATGTCCGGCAGGCGCCGGGCCGGGGACAGCGGGGGCGCGGGGTGGACGTCGACGTCGGGGTGCCGGCCGAGGGCGTCGAAGACGTTCCGGGCGAGGTCCTCGATGAGGATCTCCTCCTGGTCGTTGCCGACGTTGACGAGCAGGGGCTCCTTGGTGGGCAGGGCGGTCAGCGCGGTGAGGGCGTCCACGGCGTCGTCGACGTAGCAGAACGCGCGTGTCTGGTCGGCGCCGTGGATCTCGAAGGGGTCCGCGCCGCCGAGCAGCCGCTCGATGAACTGCGGGATCACGTGGTCGTATCCCATGCGGGGGCCGTAGACGTTGTGGAAGCGCACCATGCGCAGGGCGAAGCCGTGGGTGCGCGCGTACGTGCGGCACAGGAGCTCGCCGGTGATCTTGCTGAAGCCGTACGAGGAGCGGGGCACCGTGAGGTCGGGGACCATCAGCGGCACGTCCTCCCCCGTGGGGACGGCCGCGATGCCCGCCTCGACGCTGCCCGCGTAGGCCTCGCTGGACGAGGCGAAGCAGAGGGTGGCCCCGGTCAGCCCGGAGAACCAGTCGAGGAGGTGGACGGTGGTGAGCAGATTGGTGCGCAGCACCCGCCGGGGGTTGTCGTTGGACTCCGCGACACCGACGACGGCCGCCAGGTGGTAGACCTCGGCGAAGTCGTCCCCGAGCAGCCCGTCGGGCACGGGGGTGGTCAGGTCGTGCTCGACGAGTTCGACGGAGCCGAGCAGCTCGGACAGTTCCCCGTCGGACCGGCCCCTGCTGAAGTCGTCGAGGAGGGTCACGTCACAGGTGGCGGCCAGGCGGCGGGCCAGGTGCAGACCGATGAAGCCCGCGCCTCCGGTGATCAGGATCTTCTTACGCACGGCCGAGCCTCATCGCCTTCGTCGAGGACGGGAGGACCCGCCAGGTGTCATAGACCAGGGCCGGGTCCGCCATGCGCGCCACCAGGTCGGCGGCGTCGATGTCGCCGTAGCCCGCGTGGTCGTTCAGGAGGATGGCCGCGTGCGCCCCGGTGAAGCCTTCGGTGAGGCCGACCGGCCGGACGCCCAGCGACTCGATGCGGGCCGCGGGCACCACGAAGTCGTGGCCGACGATTTCCTTGACCCGGCCCTTGAGGAACGGCAGCAGCCGCTCGTACGGAGCGCCGCGCAGGTCGTCGGTCTCGGGACGGCCCTTGTAGGCGAAGCCGGAGACCAGGATCGTGGCATCGGCCGGGTCCTTGCCCTGCTCCCACAGCGCGGCCAGGACGCGTTCGCCGACCCGGCGCGGCATCGACTCGTTGAGCGTGCGCGCCGCGGTGATGACCTGCGGGGTGTGGTCGTGGGCGGCGACCGAGTACGCCAGCAGGTACGGGTCCTTGGTCAGGCAACTGCCGCCGACGAAGCCGGGCTTGTGCAGGGTGGGCCTGGGGTAGTCGAGGTTGGCGGAGTCGATGACCTCCCGCGCGTCCAGGCCGAGCTTCTCGGTGATGAGTGCGACCTCGTTGCCGAAGCCGTAGATCAGGTCGGTGTGGCAGTTGCACACCAGCTTGACCAGTTCGGCGCTCTCCAGCGAGGAGACGGGCACGACCTTGTCGGAGAGGGTGCCGAAGAACTCCGCCGCCCGCTTGCCCGCCTCGTCGCTCAGACCGCCGACGATCTGCGGCAGGGACAGCAGCTCCGCCAGTGCCTGGCCCTGGATGGTGCGCTCCGGGCAGTAGGCGAGCAGCGGTTCGGGGATCCGGTCGCCGAGGATGGGCAGCACCAGGCTCCGCGAGGTGCCCACCGGCACCGTGCTGCGCACGATGACCAGGGTCGTCTCGTCGACGCCCGCCGCGATCGCCTCGGTGGCGGCCCGCAGATGGGTCAGGTCGGGTGTGGTGCCGCCGGCCTCGATCGGCGTGCCGACACAGATGATCACGACGGGCGGCAGCTGCTGCCCGCGGACGTCGGTGGTGACGCCGAAGGCACCGCTCGCGGCCGCGTCCCTGATCTCCTCCTCGACGCCCGGTTCGGCCAACTCGAGTACGCCCCTGGCGAGTTCCTCCGCCACCTTGGGGTTGGTCTCGTAGCCGAGCACGCTTCTGCCCGTGGTCAGCAGCGCGGCGGTGAGTGTGACGCCGACATAGCCCTGCCCGACGACACACACGTCGTAGTCCTCGTACGGCCTGGTCGATGGCATTGACATAGCTCCCTGGAGGTGGCGTGGGACGGTGGAGTCGGTGCTCAGGTGCTCATGGGGGAGGCGTCCCGGGGCGGCTTGCCGAGGAGGTCCACGACGCCGTCGACCAGGTGCCAGAACAGCCGCTCCCCCAGTTCCGCGGAGGCGCCGACGGCGGAGGACAGCACGCCCCGGTCGGAGATCGCGTCCACGTCGACGGGGTGCCGGTACACGCCGGCGGGCGGCGGTGAGTCATGGCTGGGGCGTTCCGCCCGGACGACGTCCGGGCGGAGATACATCATCAGGCTGGTCTCGGTCAGCCCCGCGTGCTCCGCGTGCCATCCCGGGAAGTGCGGGATGTGCTCGCCGAGCCAGTCGTCGGAGACCAGGCTCCACCAGCTGAACGCGAGCACCTCGGTGTCGGGGAACAGGATGTCCTGGGCGCAGCCGTCGATCGCCTCGAAGAGCAGGCCCTCGTTCTCGTAGTGCCCGTTGATCACGACGAGCCGGGCGGGATCGAGGCGGGCGAGGGACGTCAGACAGTCCGTCAGGTAGTCGATGAAGGTGGCGCCGCCGATGTGCACGGTGCCCGGGAAGTGCAGTCCGCCACCGCTCTGCGGCAGCGACCTGGCCGAGACCGGCTGACCGGGCAGCAGCAGACCGCCCGCCTCCGTGACCACCTGCCGGGCCAGGGCGTCCGGAATGTCCATGTCGACCGACAGCGGGAGATGCGGCCCGTGCTGCTCCAGCCCTCCCACCGGCCACACCAAGGTGGCGCCGTCCATGGCCCGCTGCACCTGCCCGCTGGTCAGGTCGCCGTAGCGGGGTACGTTCGTGGTGCGTTGCCGCATCTCGTTCACCTCATGACCCCTTGATGCTCCGTCCCACCAGGTCCGCCACCGTGCCGCCGCGCGAGGCCAGCCAGTCGTCGAAGCCCTGGCGGATGTCGCGGAGCGTGGTGTGCATGTTCCGGTGCAGCACCGTGTAGACCTGCACGGCATGGGCTCCCACGCTCAGGTACTCCGCCACGTCCGTGGCGTCCTTGACCCCGCCGCTCGCCATGACGGGCACGGTCAGCCCGTCTCGGCGCAGGCCGAAGATCTCGGCGAGTACGAGCGGTTTGATGCCGGGCCCCGAGTAGCCGAAGGCTCCGCCCAGGCGCACCTCACCGGTGTCGGCGTCGACGGCCAGGCCGGAGATGGTGTCGCTCAGGGTGAGCGCGTCCGCGCCCGAGGCCGTGGCCGCGTCGATGCGCTCGCGCACCCGCTCCCCGATCGCCAGCTTGACGCTGAACGGCACCGAGGTGCGGCGCCGTACCGCCTCGGTGTACGCGGCGACGCGCTCCGGAGTGTCCGTCAGGCCGCCTTCGTCCTCGTTCAGGCACGAGATGCCGAGTTCGAGGGCGCTGCTGCCCGCTTCGGTCACGCGCTCGGCCAGATCGGCGAGTTCGGCCGGGGAGTCGGCGTGCACGGAGGTGATCACCGGCAGCTCGTCGTCGGCGAACCGGCGCAGCATCGCACACCAGTCGTCGACGGAGCGACGGGAGTACGTGGTGCTGTTCAGCATGCCGGTGGGCAGGCGGAGCAGGCGTTCGTTGCCCGGGGGGCCGGGGCTCGGGTGGATGGTCTTGGTGACCACGGCGCCCGCTCCGCCGTCAAGGAGACGACGGATGTTGCGTTCCTGGTCGGTGAGGAGGCCGGAGCCCACGACGACGGGGGACTTCAGGCGCAGCCCGAGGACCTCCACCGGTGCGGGCAGCGTGTCGGAGCCCTCGGGCGGGGTTCCGCCGCCCTTGGCGGCCGTCACTTCGACATCACGGCTTCCTGGCCCAGCTTCTCCAGCAGCCGGAGCAGTTCGACGGGGTGGGCCTGCGCCTCCACCAGGTCGAAGACGGTGACGTCGGCGACGGAGGGCAGCCCGCGCAGCAGGTGGCTCGCGTTGGCCGCCAGCGGCAGCGGGGTGACGACGACGATGGGCTTGCCGAGACCCGAGGCCCAGCCGAGTTCGACATGGGTGCCGTCGGTGCGCATCAGTTCACCGGCGGCGTCCACCGGGAGCACCGGTACGAACACGTCGCAGCGGCGCATCCAGCCGAAGTCGCGCACGCTGACCTGATCCGGCGAGAAGTTCGGTGTGTCGACGCCGAACTTCTCGGCCACGTGGGCGGAGAAGACCGTGCCGTGCGCGGCCGAGACGGCGGCGATGATGTCGCCGATCGCGTGCTGCAGCGGCTGATGGAACCCGTCGTCACGGATTGCGTGCTGGATGGGTCCGCCGACGAAGACGTTGACTCCGGTCAGGTCTATGCCGTCCGTACCGTCGACGCGGACCACCGTGCTGTCACTCATGACATCTCCCGATCTGCTTGGCGAAGCGCGATGTGATGCACCTTGAGCTGCGTGTACTCGTTCAGACCCCACGCGCCGTACTCGACGCCGATCCCGGAGTGCCGGTGACCGCCGAACGGCACGTCGTGCCGCAGGTCGCCGTGGGTGTTGATCCACACGGTTCCGCACTCCGGTCGCCCGGCCAGGTCCCGCGCCCGGTCCTCGTCGCCCCAGAAGGAGCAGCCGAGGCCGTGGGGCGAGGCGTTGACCCGGGCGATCACCCGCTCCACGTCGTCGTAGGGGATGACGGGGACCACCGGGCCGAACTGCTCTTCCTCTTCGAGGCGGCTGCCGGGCGGAAGGTCGGTGACGACGGTGGGGGGATAGAAGTGTCCTGGCCTGTCCAGGATCCGCCCACCGGCCAGGACCCCGGCCCCCGCTCGCACGGCCTCGTCGACCAGGCCCGCGACCCGTTCCAGCTGGGCCCTGCTGACGAGCGGACCGTACTCGGTGGCCGGATCGAGCCCGTCCCCCACGACGGCCGCGTTCGCCGACTCCGCCAGCGCCGCCGCGAGTTGGCGGTACTGGGCGCGGGGCGCGTAGACGCGCTTGACCGCGGCGCAGAACTGTCCGCTGTTGGTCATGGACCTGGTGAACAGTTCCTGGGCGACGGACCGGACGTCCGTGCCGGGCAGGACGACGGCCGGGTCGTTGCCGCCGAGTTCCAGCACCACCCGTTTGAGGTCGGCCGCGGCCTGCCGGGCGATGGCGAGGCCCGCGGCGACCGAGCCGGTGAAGGAGACCATCCGGACCGCCGGGTGGACGGTCAGCCGGGCGCCCAGCTCGACGTCGCCGTCCACGACCGCGAACGTGCCGGTGGGCAGGACCTTGCCCAGGATGCGGCCCATCATCAGGCTGGACAGCGGCGTGTCCGGCGATGGCTTGAGGACCACGGTGTTGCCGGCGAGGAGCGCGGGGGCGATCTTGCAGACGGCCAGCAGGACGGGGTAGTTGGAGGGCGCGATCGCGGCGACCACGCCGTGGGGCACGCGTTCCAGGCCGACGCGGGCGGCCGGTTCGTCGACGAGCCGCTCCGGGGCGAGTTCCAGCCGCGCGGTGTGGGCGAACCAGTCGGCGGCCAGGGCGACTTCGGCCCTGGCGTGCTTCAGGGGCTTGCCCTGCTCCCTGGTGAGCAGTTCGGCCATCGGTTCCACCGCGGCCAGCAGGGCGCGGTGACACGAACGGAGCCGCTCACGGCGTTCCTCCGAGGGGGTCGCCGACCAGCCGGGGAAGGCGCGGGCCGCGTTGTCCACCACGGTGTCGAGCTCTTCGGGTGTGCACCCCGGAGCCTCGGCGAACACCTCGCCGAGCGCCGGGTTCTCGACCGGCGTCGGTCCGTACCGCACGGCGTCGCGGAGTGCGCGTTGATCAACAGATGAAGACATGGGTTCCCGTCACGAGGGGGTCGCGTAGGGGCGGTTGTCGACTGCTGAAGAGAGAGCGGTGCTGAGAGGGGAGCTGAAAAGCGGAGCAGCTGCGGAGAGGGAGATGCTGAAGGGAGAGCACTGCAACAGCCGCGGGCGGGCCGCCCCCGCGAGGCGGACCTCGTGGGTCGCCGTCCGGCATCCCGCTGCCGGAACCGCGTACCTTCCGCCTGACCTACCGTGATCGATCCGGGCGGCCCGAAGAACAGTCTTGCCGGGACCCCGGTGATCGAACACCCCTACTTTGGGCTATGGTCATCCGGCTACTCCGAAAGCCCGGTCCGATGCGCATGGCGGGTGTGATGCGGTCCGGGAATCATCGTGCGCACGGGGGTGGCACCCCGCTCGGCAGGCCTGCGCCCGATGCTGAGCAGCACGGCATGCCGAAGCGCCGACCGGCGGGCGGCACCCGGACGGTCGGCGCACCTCGATGCGGCCCGCGGTCCCTACGCGCTCTGCGGCGCGCCCCGCCCGGCCCCGCCCACGGCGGGCTCCGGCTCCGCGCCTTCGGCGTACTCGACGAGCGAGCGCTCGATGTCGTGGAGGAAGCCGTGGACTTCGGACGGGGTGAGCGCCCGGTGGTCCGCGTTGAGCACCATCCGGATCTCTCCCGGCGTCTCGTCGTCGATCACGATGAAGAAGGTCTCGCCCTCCTCGAACTCGTCGGGGCCCACGACCGTGTCGGCCATCGCGGCCCGCAGCTCCGCGCCGGACACGGTGGTGCGGTCCTGGGACGCGTCGGACAGGGCGTGCTCCTCACGGACGTCGTTGAAGCAGTACGAGAGATCGACCGGCACACCGTTGCCCCGGGCCGAGGCGATCAGGTCCGCCACGTCGTCGGGGTCGTAGAGGCCGTTCGCGTACGCGGCGGTACAGGCAGCGAGAGCACGACGCGCGACGTCCTCGACACGGTCGCCCGCCAGGTCGATCGTCACCGGCACCTCCGCGTGCAGATTCGCGACGGTGCCCCGCAGCTCCGGGTCCGACCGGTTGGCGGTGAGCAGGCGCAGCGTGCACGACGGCAGCCCGGCGCGGCGGCCCAGGAGTTGCGCGACCACGGTCAGCAGGACGACGGAGGTGCTCACCCGCCAGCGCCGGGCCACCACCGGGACCGCGAGTGCCACCGCGCGGGAGGCGATGCCGGCGCTGTAGCGGACCGGGGCCGCCAGGCCACCCGCACCGCCCACGGATCCGTTCCGCGGCGGGAACAGGGTCGCGGGCGCGCTCTCCAGCTGACGGCACCAGTAGGCACGGGCCCGCGCCTGCAGGGCCCGGCCGCGCGGGGAGCTCTCCAGCTGCGCCTGCTCGACGGGCTGCCGGGACGGTTCGGCGGGCGGCAGGGGGCGGCCGGTCGCCCGCGCGTCGAGCAGCCGGGTCACCTCGTCGGCCAGCAGCCGCACCGACGTCAGGTCCACCGCGAGGTGGGACACACAGAACGCGGCGAGCGCCGGCACACCGTCGACGACGGCGACCATGAACCGGATCAGCGGGGCCTGCGCGGGATCGAAGGCGGTGTGCCGCATCCTGCGCTCCCAGGCCTGCAGCACACTGTCCGGATCCCCATCGGCGGGCAGGTCCCAGAGCTCGGCCTCGAACTGCCCCGAGTCCACGACCTCTTGCACCAGGGAGCCGTCCTCGTCCCGGTAGAAGCCGGTGCGCAGCGACTCGTGGCGGCCGAGCAGCTCGGCGAAGACGTCGAGCAGGTCCTGTGGGGTGCCGTGGCCGGGCAGGGGCACCCAGTAGCACACGTCGTAGAAGGCGGCGTCGGGCAGTTGACGCTGCATCAGGTTCCAGATGTGCCGCTGGGCGCAGGTGGCCGGCGCGGTGACGGCCCGTCGTCCAGCGAAGGGGATGCGGTGCCGGACGAATTCGGCCACGGCGCGGTCCTTTCCAGCACGCGCCGGGGCGTGCCGAGGGAGAGGGCGGGTGCAGGACGCGGGAGCGGCATGACGCCTCGCGGTGAGCCGCGGGCTGCCTGAGCGGATTCACCGTAACGCCGGCTCCACGCGAGCGGCACCCGCACTTTCGGGGCTGACCGTTCGGGCCCAATTCACCGCGTGGGGCTGCCCGTTCTGGCGCACCGAACGGGCGCCCAGTGGGGGCTTGCCACATCATTCGGGCACGGCGAGTATCGGATGCATGCGAGAAATCCGGATGCCCCGCGCCACGCGGCATCCGGATTTCCCGATATTCGAAATGGCCGTAACACGAGACGTACGGACTGCCGAAAGCAGGTCGGCCCGCCGCCGGGCGGGCCGGCCCGTCAGGCGATGAGACCGTTCTGGATGGCGGTGACCACCGCCGCCGTCCGGTTGGGGGCTCCCAGCTTGAGGAGCAGGCTGGCGACGATGCGTTTGACGCCGTGGCTGGAGATGCCGAGGCGGCGGGCGATCTGTTTGTTGCTGAGCCCTTCGGCGAGCAACGGCAGCACTTCGTTCTCCCGGCCGGTCAGGTTGCCGACGCGGCGCCAGCGCTGCTGCTCCGGCTCCCGGACGCGGTGCAGGAGAGCCCGGGTGACCGAGGTGGGCATGGGCACTTCACCCGCCACTATTCCCTGGAGGGCGTCCTCGACCGCGGTGGCGGTCAACTCGTTCTCGACCAGGAATCCATCGGGCACCGAGGGACCCGCGAGTATGTCCTCGGGCACGTCAGTACTGGTGAGCAGGAGCAGCACCTTCGGCCGGCGGCGCCGGGCATCCACGAGTACGTCTCGACCGGGGCTGTAGTCCTTCTCGTGCAGGAACAGCACGTCGACCGGGTTCTTGCCTAAAGCCTCCTCCACCTCACCCCAGTCGCCGCAGTGTCTGACGTCCCTGACCAAGGGGGTCGTCGACAGCGCGGCGCGCAGCCCGAGCTGCAGGAATCCGTTGCGCACGAGAGTGGTCACCACGAGCTGCTCTCCTGGATACGGGGGGTGGCACAGCGTCTGGCTCACTCGCATTCCTCCTCACTGTCGCCACTTGCCCGGCCGCATCCGACGTGGGGAGATGACACCGCCCCGCGCCGTCCACTGGCAGGCCGTGGCCGACTGGCAACTGCACAGCTGCAATAGGTATGCAGTTGCCAGCGCTTTTCAGCACTGGACACTCGTCACAGTACCCAGACGATTCAAGCGACTTCAACCATTCACTTGACGCGACACGATCAGGCCGGGCGGCCCGAAAATGTCGCCGCCACACCGCCAGGACCGGTGATTTAATTTTCAACGCACGGCAATTAGCACCGCCTTGATGCGGACTTTCTTTTTCGGGTGAAAACAAGTAGCTTCCATGCCACGGCACGACCGGGACCGTTTGCGCGCCGGGGCGGTCCACGCCGCCGCAGATCCGACCCTCGACCCCATCAAGACGCCCCTGAACAGGGACGACCCTCAACTTGCCCTGATTGCCGACGGCTTCGATCACGCCACCTCACCGCGCGGCGGGTGATCCGCCCGAGAGCGTCGCGGCCCGCGTGCCGATCTTTATGCGCGATCCGCACGCCCGTGACCTGCGCGGGAAGGCGACCGCGGGCGACGACCACCTCCACTGGCACCCCTCTGCCGGCCAAGTCGAATTCACATTGGCGGCCGGAAATCCTTGCGTGCCGCACACCCTGCTATTCGCTGAATGATGGCCGAAAACCATGCGTCGATTGCCTTTTCCGGACCTCTCCGGGCCCGGGGACGCTACGGCCCCCGACACGGAGAAGGAGCGCCGATGACCGCCGAGACCATGCCGGGCGGTGAGGATCCGGCCGGTACGACAGCCCCACCCCGGCCCGAGTCCGGCGCAGGCCCGAACGCGGACGCGGGCCCGGGCGCTCACAGCAGCGTCCCCCGCTGGCTGCTCGCCCAGATGCGTCCCTTCCGGCCGTACATCGCCCTGTTCCTGCTGGGCAGTCTGGCCTGGCAGGCGCTGACCGCCGCGATCCCGCTGGTCACCGGTCTGGCCTTCGACGCCGTCCTCGACCAGGACGACGGATCGCCGGACTTCGGCACCTTCCACGCCATCGCCGCCGGGCTGCTCGCGCTCGTGGTCGTCCGGGCACTGGGCGGCATCATGTCCACGTACTGTCTGGAGACCTTCGCCAGCGGGCTCGAACGCAACGCGCGCGCCCAGGTCTTCGCCAGTCTGCTGCGCAAGAGCCAGGGGTACTTCAACCGGCGGCGCGTCGGCGACCTGTCCGCGCGAGCCACCGGCGACGCCGAGTCCCTGAACCTGATGGCGTCGCCCGGCTTCGACCTGGCCGTCGATCTGGCACTGAACATCCTGATGCCGATCGTCTTCATCGCCCTGGTCGATCCGCGGCTGCTGCTCTCCCCCGTCGTCTTCGTCGTGCTGTTCGCGGTGGCGCTCGCCGAACACGGGCGGCGCCTGGAGCCCGTGTCCGACGAGGCGCGGGAGCGCTTCGGCGACATGACGGCCCAGGCCTCGGAGAGCATCGCCGGAATCGAAGTGGTGGGATCGACCGGCGGAGCCGACCAGGAACGCTCCCGGTTCTCCGGACTGGCCCGGTCCTACCGGGACGCCTCCGTGCGCCAGATCCGCACCCAGGCGCTGGCCCTGTCCCCGCTGCTGCTGACCCTCGCCACCGTCGGCGCCCTGGTGCACTCCGTGATCCTGCTGCGCGACGGTTCCCTGAGCATCGGCGAACTCGTCGCCGTACTGGGGCTGATGGGCACCCTGCGGGCCCCCACCCAGCTGGCGTCCTTCAGTCTCGGACTCATCTATCTGGGCATGGCGGGAGCGCAGCGCATCAAGGAGGTCGTCGACGACCCCGAGGGCGAGGACGAGCGGAGCGGCCGGCACATCGCGCCCATCACCGGCGAAGTCGCCATGGAAGGTGTCACCTTCGGCTACGAACCCGGCAGACCCGTCCTGCGCGACCTGTCGTTCCGCGTGGCGCCCGGCACCACCGTGGCCATCGTCGGCGCCACCGGCAGCGGCAAGTCGACCCTGCTGCATCTGCTGAACCGCACCTACACACCGGACGAGGGGCGCGTCCTGATCGACGGCGTCCCCACCACCGACTGGGACATCGGGGCGCTGCGCTCGCGCACCTCGGTCATCGAGCAGGACGTGATGCTCTTCTCCCGCACCATCGCGGAGAACCTGAGCCTCGGATCGGACAACGGCACCGACCGCGCCCACATGGAGGCCACCGCCCGCATCGCGCAGGCACACGACTTCATCATGGCGACCGAGCACGGCTACGACACCGTCGTCGGCGAACGCGGCGCCACACTCTCCGGCGGACAGCGCCAACGCGTCGCCATCGCCCGCGCGCTGATCGCCGACCCCCGCATCCTCGCCGTGGACGACGCGACCAGCGCCGTCGACAGCGCCACCGAGTACGAGGTGCAGCGCGCCATGCGGCAGGCCTCGGACGGGCGCACCACCTTCCTGGTCACCCCCAGGCTGTCCCGCATCCGGGCGGCCGACCACATCCTCGTCCTGGACGCCGGCCGGATCGTCGACCAGGGCAGTCACGAACAGCTCCTGCGGGACTGTTCCCTGTACCGCAGGATCTTCGCGCCCTACCTGAGCAAGCCGGCACCCGACGGTCCGGACGCCGCGGGCGCCAAGGAGGAGAGCCACTGATGGCGCATCTGCTGGAGGGCCTCGACCCGGAGGACTACGACCGCCGTTACGGCGACCGCGAGCTGACCCGCCGCATCGCTCCGTACTTCCGCGGCAAGGGCCGGGCGCTGGCCTTCGTGACCCTTGCCGTGATCATCGCCGCCACGGCGGGCAGCGCCGTACCCCTGCTGCTGGCCCGGACCGTGGACTCGGCCCTGGAGGACGACAGCGACGGCCGGCTGGTGCTGCTGGTCGCGGCCATCCTCGTCGCGGGCGTCGCCGCCTGGCTCCTGAACCTGCTGCAGGAGCGCACGGCCGGAGCGATGGCCGGTGACGTGGTGCTCAAGCTGAGGGAGCACGCGTTCGCGGCGGCTATGCGCCAGGACATGGCGTTCCACGACGCCCACCCCACCGGTGTGGTGGTCAGCCGCGTCACCAACGACACCCAGGCGTTCGCGACGCTGATCACCTTGATGCTCAGCCTGCTCGGCCAGGTGCTGATGATCGTGATCCTGCTGACCGCCCTCTTCGTCATCAATGTGCCGCTGGCCCTGGTGACGGCCTTCGTGGCCGCGGTCATCGTCGCCGTCAGCCTCGCCTTCCGGCGTGCGGCGCGCAGCGCCTCCCTGCGGCAGCAGCAGGCGCTGGCCGAGGTCAACGGCTATGTGCAGGAGACGCTGCGGGGCATCGCCGTGGCGCGCAACCACAGCCACCAGCAGTCCGCGCAGGACGGGCTGCACGAGGTCAACCGGCAGTGGTTCCGGGCCAGTGTGCGGCTGAACCGGCTGTTCAGCGGCATCTTCCCGCTGCTGATCTCCCTCACCGGGCTGGGCACGGTCGCCGTGGTCCTGGTGGGCGGCCACGGCGTCGACTCGGGCTCCGTCACGGCGGGCGAGTGGGTGCTGTTCCTGGAGGCACTGGCCCTGTTCTGGTCGCCGCTCACCAGCATCGCCTCCTTCTGGAGCCAGCTCCAGCAGGGCCTGGCCGCGGGAGAGCGCGTCTTCGCCCTGGTCGACCGCGAGTCGACGGTGCGCCAGCGCGACCGGATCCCGGTGCCGCGCCTGCGCGGCGAGATCGCCCTGCGCGACGTCCACTTCGGCTACGACGCCGAGCATCCCGTGCTCGACGGCGTGAGCCTCACCATCCCGGCGGGCCGCACCGTGGCGCTCGTCGGACACACCGGCGCCGGCAAGTCGAGCGTGGTGCGGCTGATCATGCGCGCGTACGAGTTCCAGAAGGGGAGCATCGAGGTCGACGGTCTCGACGTGCGCACCCTGGACCTCGACCAGTACCGGCGCTGCCTCGGCGTGGTGACGCAGACGCCGTTCCTCTTCTCCGGGACGGTGGCCGACAACATCGCCCGCGGCCGGCCGGGGGCCGGACGGGACGAGATCGAGGCCGCCGCGCGTGCGGTGGCGGGCGGGGACTGGCTGGCCCAGCTCACGGAGGGCCTGGACACCCCCACCGACGAGGGCGGGCGCAACCTGTCCACCGGCCAGCGGCAGATCGTGGCCCTCGCCCGCGTCTTCCTCCAGGACGCCCCGGTCCTGATTCTCGACGAAGCCACGGCCAGCATCGACCCTCTGACGGAGGCACAGATCCAGGAGGGCCTCGAAGCGCTCTCCGCGGACCGCACGACCATCGTCGTCGCCCACCGCCTGCCCACCGTCCGCAAGGCCGACACGATCGTCGTCGTCGACGGCGGCCGGTTCATCGAGCAGGGCGACCACACGACGCTGCTGGCGCGCGGCGGGGCCTACAGCCGCCTCTACGACCGCTACTTCCGCCACCAGCAGCCCGACGACGACCCGGCCGACGGCCCGGGCATCCGGTCCACCGAAGCCGCGCCGTACGCGCGAGCGGCGGTGTCGGCGCACGGACACCGCAACGGAGAGGAGAGCGTGATCGATGGCCACCGCGTCTGACAGCGAAGCGCACCGGCTCGACCCGGCCGACCGACTCGGCCCGCTGCCCACCACCCTCGGAGAACTGCTCGACACCGCTGCCCGGGCCCACCCGCAAGCTGTCGCCGTGCGCGGTGAGGACGCCGTCCTGACCTACGGCGAACTGCACGAGAAGGTGCGGTCCACCGCGCGCCGCTTCACCTCTCTCGGCGTCGTCGAACAGGGCACGGCGGGGCTGCTCCTGGAGAACACCCCGGAGTCCGTCGTCGCGCTCCTCGCGGCCGCCCGTCTCGGGCTGCGCCTGGTCCCCCTGGAACCCGGCACACCCCGGTCCCAACTCATGTCCGTACGGGACACGTTGGGTCCCCTGTCCGTCGTGGGGCACGCGGCGCGGCTCACCGCGCTGGACGGCTCCAAGGACCCGGATCCCCTCGACTGCGCCCTCATCCCCGTGGAGGACCCGGGCATCCCCGTGGAGGACCCGGGCGACGCCACCACCTCGGAGCCCGACGGCGACGAGCCGCCATCCACCGCCGCGCCCGACGCCCCCTTCCTTCACCAGTACACCTCCGGCTCGACCGGAGAGCCCAAGGTCGCCGTCCACACCCAGCGCAACCTCGTCAACGGCGGCGACATCTACGCCCGTTCGTACGGGATCACCGAGGACGACCGCATCCTGGCCGCCGTCCCCCTGCTGCACTCCTTCGGCCTGGTGGCCGGACTGGTCACCGCCCTGCGGGCCGGGGCGGAGCTCGTCCTCCTCGGCCGGTTCACCCCCGCACGCCTCCTGCGGGCCCTGGACCGGCACGCCTGCACGGTCCTTGTCGCCGCCCCCATGGCCTACGACCTGACGACCCGGGCGGCCGGCGCGGGATCGTCCCCGCCACGGCCGCCCGACGCCCTGCGGCTGTGCCTCTCCTCGGGGGCCGCTCTGCCGCCCGCCGTGGCACAGCGGGCCAGGGAGCGGCTCGGCCTGGACATCCAGCAGGTCTACGGCTGCACGGAGGCCGGAGTCATCGCCGCGCGGCGGCCCGAGGACGGCTCCGGGGCGGACCTCGGCGTGGGCCGCCCCATGCCCGGTGTACGGCTTCGCATCGTCGACGAGCGGGGGGACGAGGTGCAGCGCGGTGAGGAAGGCGCACTCCTCGTACGGACACCCGCGATGTTCCTGCACTACCTCGGCCACCCCGATGCGACCGGGAGGGCCTTCCACGACGGCTGGTACCGGACGGGTGACGTGGCCCGCCTCGGCCCCGAGGGTCATCTGCACCTGGTCGGGCGCAAGGACTCCTTCATCAACGTGGGCGGCAAGAAGGTGAACCCCGTCGAAGTGGAGCAGGTCCTGCTGGCCCACCCCTCGGTCGCCGAGGCCGTGGTCTGGGGCGAGTCGGCCGACGGCGCGGGCGAGCGCGTGCGGGCCACCGTCGTGGTCGGGGCGCCGCTGAAGGCGACGGAGCTGACGGCCCACTGCCGCACCCGGCTCCTGCCCCACCAGGTCCCCGCCGCGGTCGATTTCGTCGCCGCACTGCCGAAGAGCTCCATGGGCAAGGTCAGGCGCGCCGCGGTGCCCACCCTGCCGGGTGCCCCGGACGGGGCGGCGGCCGAGGCCGACGGGCCGCCCGGCGAGGGTCCCTGACAGGGGCGTCTGGGCCGTCAGGCGGTCCTGGCCTGTTCGAGCGTGGCGTGGCAGGGGATCACCGCGTCGAGGCCGATGAGCTGGATGACGCGCAGGACCGGCTCCTGCGGGGCGGCGATGCGCAGCCATCCCCGGGATTCGTTCACTCGGTGGTGCGCGTCGATGAAGACGTTGATGCCGCTGGAGTCCATGAAGGTGACGTCGCTGAGATCGACCACGGTCCGCGGGGGCGTCGCGCCGTCCACGGGAATCAGGGCCCGGCTGAGCTCGTCCGTGACGGCGTGGTCGATCTCGCCGTGCAGAGCGACGATGCGCACGCCGTCGACCGCGGAGCACATGACGGAGAGCCCGCCGTGGCGGCCGGGTTGCGGGGATTCGGTCACGGTCTCCTCGGCGGTGCCTGGGGCGCTTCTCGTTCCGGGGCGTTGCTCGTTCCGGGGCGTTGCTCGTTCCGGGGCGGGTCGTGCCCGACCGATTCTGCCCCACGGCCGTCGGCCGGAGTGGCGGTTCCGGACCATGCGTCCGACAGCCACGCGTGACACCGCGCTTCGCGGGCATGACGTGAGCGGAGGACACGGCCCGGGCGGAACAGGCGACAGCGCCGTGGAGCCGTGCTCCAGGCAGGGCGACCCGAGGGAAGGCAACGCATGACTGCACAGACCGACGCACCCGCAGGGCGGCCGCTGTACGGGTGCATGGGACTCGGCGGCACCTGGGACGGCGCCCCGTACACCGCTGCGGACATCGCCCACGCCGAGGCCGCGGTCGAGGCCGCGCTGGCCATCGGCATCACCGCGTTCGACCACGCCGACATCTACCGGCGCGGCAAGTCGGAGGCGGTCTTCGGTGAACTCCTCGCCAGGGCGCCCGACCTGCGGGAGCGCATCGTCCTGCAGACCAAATGCGGCATCCGGCAGGCCGACGGGCACCACCCCGGCATGTACGACCTGCGGTCGCCGCACATCGTCCGGAGCGTCGAGGAGAGCCTCACCCGGCTGCGTACCGACGTGATCGACGTACTGCTCCTGCACCGCCCCGATCCGCTGGCCGACCCGCAGGACATCGCGAAGGCCCTCACCTCGCTGCACGGACAGGGGCTCGTACGCCGCTTCGGCGTGTCCAACATGAGCGCCGCGCAGGTCCAGCACCTCCAGGCCCACCTCGATCTCCCGCTGGTGGCCAACCAGCTGGAGATGAGCCTGAGCAGCCGGGACTGGGTCGAGGCGGGCGTCCTCGTGAACACCTCGGCCGCGGCCGGGAACGGTTTCCCGCACGGAACCGTCGAGTACTGCAACGCCCGCGAGATCCAGCTCCAGGCCTGGGGCGCCCTCGCCCAGGGCCGCTACACGGGCGCTCTCGACTCACCGGCCGCGCGGCTCGTCGCCGACCTGGCCGAGCGCAAACGGACGACACCGGAGACGATCCTGCTGTGGTGGCTCCAGCGCCATCCGGCCCGTATCGCCCCCGTCATCGGCACCAGTCGGCCCGAGCGCATCCTCGCCTGCCACGACGCCGTGAGCCGCGAGCCCGAGCTCACCCACGAGGAGTGGTACGACCTGTGGGTCACCGCCCGTGGCGGCCCCTTGCCGTGACCGGCGGCGTGCCCCGTACACGGGCGGCGTGACCCATACGCGGGCGACGCGACCCGTACGCGCGGGGCCGCCGGCGGGCGGGAGCGGGGCCGCCGCGGTAGGGATGGTGCGTGCAGACCTTCCTCCCGTACTCCGACTTCTCGCGGACCGCCGCCGTCCTGGACCGGGCCCGCCTGGGCAAGCAGCGGGTCGAGGCCCTCCAGGTGCTGCGCGGCCTGACCGTGCCCAGCTACGGCTGGCGGCACCACCCCGCGGTCCGCATGTGGACCGGCTACGAGGAGGCCCTGGTCCGCTACGGCCTCGACGTGTGCGCGGTGTGGGTGGCGGACGGGCACCCCGACACCTGCGCCACCACCATGGTCACCGACTTCGCCCGGCACCGTCCCGGCGCCGCCGTGCGCACCCAGGAGGAGCTCGCCGACGAGGACGAACTGCCGCCCTGGCTCGGGGATCCGGACTTCCACCGCAGCCATCGGTCGGCACTGGTACGCAAGGCGCCCGAGGTCTACGCCCTGCTCTTCCCCGACGTCCCCGACGACCTGCCCTACGTGTGGCCGTCCTCTGACCGGGACGGCCGAGACGACCGGGATCCTTCATAGGCGCTCCTACCGCGCCCATTTGCCAGACGGGTCACCCGCTCACAAGAATGATCGGATGGCAAACAGGGGGCGCATACTCAAGATCACGGCCGCACTGACGCTGACCTCGCTCGCGCTGACCGGCTTCACGACCGGCCGGGGGCACGGTGGCGGCAGTCGCCACGGTGGCGGGGGCGGCGGCGGAGGCGGCTGCAGCAACTCGAGCCAGGATCACGACAGTTCGTCGTCGAGCAGCTCGGGCTCTTCGGGCTCGGGGTCTTCCGGATCGGGCTCTTCCGGCTCGACGTCATCCGGTTCGGGCTACGACGACGATGACGATGTGTACGGCAGCAGCAGCGGGGGCCGGGACGGGGACAGCGGCGGCACCCGCAGGCGGCTGCCGAACGACCGCTCCTCCGCCTCCAGTTCGCCGGAGGGCCGTCGCACGGAGGACGGGAAGGCGAAACTGGTCCGCTGCGCGACGAAGGCGGCGCCGTACGCGACCGTCAAGGTCACGAACAGCAACGCCGAGGCGGGCCGCTTCTGGGTCTCGGTCACGTTCGTGGACGCCGAGGGCATCACCATCATCGAGCAGAGCGAGAAGGTCAGGGTCCCCGCGAACGGCAAGGCGACCGCGCGGGTCGAGATCGGTGGCGGCGGCCTGGTCGACTCGCTGGATCACTGCGAGGTGGATCCGCAGGCCCTGCCCGTCTCCGGCTGACCTCACCGTTTGCGCTTTCCGCAAAGAACTTTGCGCTCGTGGCCGGTGGGGGCGCACCTTGGCCCCTCACCGAAGAACGTCGAGAGGACCGGGTGGCATGGACGCCGAGCGCTGGGACGAGATGTACCGCAGCCGCGACCAGATCTTCAGCGGCAACCCCAACGGGGTGCTGGTCACCGAGATCGGTGACCTGCCGCCCGGCCGGGCACTCGACGTCGGATGCGGCGAAGGCGCCGACGCGCTCTGGCTGGCCCGGCGCGGCTGGCGGGTCACCGCGGTCGACGTCTCCGAGGTCGCCCTGCAACGCGCCGCCGCGAGCGCCGCCGCCTTCGGCATCGAGGACCGCGTGGCGTGGACGAAGGCCGACCTCACCACCACGCCGCCCCCGGCGGGCGCCTTCGACCTGGTGTCCCTCCAGTACTTCCCGCTCCGCCGCCAACGCGGTGACGCGGCGCTGCACGGCCTGCTGGACGCTGTCGCGCCCGGCGGCACCCTGCTCTTCGGCAGCCACGCCCTCGCGGACCTGGCCCACCACCGGTCGGAGGAGTTCGACCCCGCCGACTACTACCAGGCGGACGACATCGCCCCGCTCCTCGACTCCGCCTGGAGCGTCCTGATCGACGAGACCCGGCCCCGCACGACCCCGGCCCCCGCCGACACGCACCACACCCAGGACACCGTCCTGCGAGCGGTACGCCTGCCGTGACGGACGGGGATCAGGCGCGCTCGCCGTCCAGCACCCGCTGCACGGCCTGCTGAGCCGCGTAGAAGTCGGCGTCGGAGACCTGTGGGTCGTCCTCGACGCGGTCGAGCCACTCAGCGATCTCCTCGGGCGTCCAGAGGTCGAATCCCTTTGGAATGTCGAGCGTCGTGGTCTCGGCACGCAACTGCTCGGCGGCCACTGCTTCCTTGACGCTGCGCGTGCTCACTTCGATCATCGTGTCTCTCCCCTCGGGTCCGGGAACGGACGGGCGACGTTGCCAGAGGTGGCCCCGGGATGTCCAACCCGTCGTTCCCGGCCCGCCTCACGTCGGCGGGAGCGTCCGGGCCACCACGTCGGTCAGGGCTTGTCCCAGGGGGAGTTCGATGCGGGTGGCCCAGCGGTCGCCGCGGGTGGGGCCCTGGTTCACGATCAGGACCGGCGTACGGGACTGCGCCGCCTGGCGCACGAAGCGCAGGCCGGACATGACCGTGAGAGAGGAGCCGAGGACCAGCAGGGTGGTCGCCCCGTCGACGAGGCTCCGGCAGGCCGCGACGCGCTCGGGCGGCACGTTCTCGCCGAAGAACACCACGTCCGGCTTGAGCACGCCGGTGCCGCAGGCCGTGCACGCCACCGTCCGGAACCCGTCGACCGCGTCGTCGGGCAGATCCACGTCACCGTCCGGATTGACCTGCGCGGCGCGGTGCCGCTCGGCGACGGCCTCGAAGCCGGGGTTGGCCTGCCGGAGCCGGTCGTCGAGCGTCGCGCGGTCGACGGCGGCGCCGCAGTCCAGGCAGATCACCCGGCTCAGGGTGCCGTGCAGCTCCACCACGTCCCGCACTCCGGCGGCCTGCTGCAGCCCGTCGACGTTCTGCGTGATCACACCGGTGACGAGGCCCGCTCCGGCCAGGGCCGCGACGGCCCGGTGGCCGCTGTTCGGTCCGGCTCCCGCCAGCTGCCGCCTACCGAGCTGGCTGCGGGCCCAGTACCGTCGGCGCGCGTGGTCGCTGCCGGTGAATTCCTGGAACGTCATGGGCACGTGGTTGCGGCGGAACGAACCGTGTTCCCCGCGGTAGTCCGGGATGCCGGACTCCGTCGACAGGCCCGCTCCGCTCAGTACGACGACGCCTCCCGCCCGCACCGCGGCGACGACCGCCGACAGGTCGGTCGAGGCGGGCGGCAGGTCGCCCTGCGGCTCCCAGGTCAACGTGGGTCGCGTCCTCATGCCTCCCAGCTTATGGCCGGGTCCGGACGGTGATCCAGAACCGGGGCGGGCGGCCGGGGTCGCGTGCCGCTCAGGCGTCCGCGGTGTCCTGGAGCACGTCGCAGGTGTTCTGGAACTCCTCCATCAGGCGGGTGGCCTCGACGATCAGGACGCCGTACGGGCGGGAGGCGTCGGCCAGCGGCAGCCCGTACTCCTGTGCGACGTCGAGCACCTTCCGGAGCGCCTCCTGGGCGGTCGTCGCGAGTGCGCACATCTGCTCTGCCTGGTCGGCCAGCGTGTCGGTGTCGAGTTCGGCGATGACGTGCGCGATGTCGCGCAGGCTCGCGGCGAAGTCGGCGTAGACCTCCAGGGCCGGGGCGTAGGTGTAGGTGTCCTCCGTCTCTCGCCAGCGGCCGAGGCTGCGGGTGAGCGAGCCCAGCTGGTAGACCGCGCGTTCCATGGCGTCCAGCGCCTGCCGGTAGCGGCCGAACGAGAGGTAGCCGCGGTGGGCGGGCAGCAGCCGACGGGGGTTGAAGGGCAGGCTGTTCTCCGCCGTGCTCAGCCCGGCCCGCGCCTGGCCCACCGCCTCCTGCACGCGCTCGCCCGCCTTGCGCCACTGCTCGGCGCGCTCGGCGTCCACATCGCCGCTGCACAGGCCGTCGGCCATGTCGTCGAGGAGGGATGCCATCTCGGCGGCCAGGGCGCGCAGGCCCTGCTCGGCGCTGCGGTAGCGCAGTGGGGGCGCGATGCAGAGGTTGACGACCAGCCCTACGCCGCAGCCGATGAGGACGAGGAGGACGATCTGCCCGAGCTGGTGGGCCCTGTCGGCGTTCGTGGCGGCGGCGGTGTAGGTGGAGAAGGCGAAGAACGCGGCGGTGGCGACCTGGGAGCGCTGCTCCCCCAGCGCGGTCCACTGGCCCAGGCTCAGCGCGATGACGGCGACCACGGCGAAGGCGAACAGCTCGGGTCCTGCCGTGAAGCCGATCGCCGCCTGCACCGCCACCCCGACGACGACCGCCGCGATGTAGCGCAGCGTCTCCCACACCGACCGCTGGAGGGTGACGTCCATGGTCAGCACCGCGGAGAACGATGCGAACGCCGGGGACGCGGCGTTCATCAGGTCGTGCGCGATCCACCACGACAGCGTCGCCGCCAGCACAGACTTCGCGACCAGGAGCACCGTGTGACGCTCGTGCCCGGACGAGCCCCACGCCCGCGCCGCCCAGACTCCGCCCCTGCGCAACCGCTCCACCACGTGCTCCGACCGCCCTTGCGTGCTCGGCCCCGCCCATCAGGGACCACACACACTGTGTAACCCACATCGGTCGATTGAAGCGGGAGCGTCGCCCTGCCTGCGGAAATCCTCAGGTGCCGCCACTTCGACGGGGAGAGCGGGACGAGGCGGACCACGGCCCGGCGGCCGGGCTCCACGGAGGGGGGGGGCAGCTCCGCCCAGAGGGCGGCGACGCAGAGGTCGGGTCCGCCTGACGCGTTGCGGTGTCCGATGTCCCACAGGGGGCGCAGGACGCCGGCCCCCGGGAGCGGTGCCCTGCGGCGGCCCGCACCGGCGGGTGTGAGGGTGTCGGCTCGGACGATGATGCCGTGGCGTGTCTCGTGGGAGCGCCAGCGGCACCAGGCCGCGCTCCGGTCCAGCCGCGTCCGCTCGGCGGCGGTGGCGAGGGACTCCCAGAAGCCGGGCGGCAGCGCGTCGGTGTCACCGCCGAGTTCCTCCAGCAGGGTGAGGGCCACTTCCCACTCGTCGTGGGCCAGGTACTCCCGGACGTCGTTCACCGTGCTGTCGTTCTCGGTGGCGATGTCTGCCGGGACCATCAGGGAAGCCGCTGCCGGCCAGGAGACCGCGTCGGGCCGCGAGGCCGCGTCCAGGCGTGCGGCGGCGATCCGCCCCCGACTCCCCTGCTCCAGCGAGTGCATCTCTTCGTCCTCGGGGTCGGTCGTCCTGGGGGTCACTTCAGGTGGCGGTGCGGATCGCGTGGGCGCAGCGCCGGGCGAGGGCCGTCACGTCCTCGGACTCGGACAGGTCCACCCCGGCGAGTGCCGCGGCGTACATGCGGATCCCGAGGTCGGTCGGCGGGCGGTCCAGACGTGCGCCGATGATCGCGCACAGTTCGTGCCCCACCTGGTCGCAGGCCATCAGCCACGCCGTGCGCAACGCCGGTGCGGTGTCGGCGAGCCGGATCATCCTCATCGCGAGCTGCTCGTCGGCAGGGGCGACGGGCGGCTCGGCGTGACCGGTTCTGCTGGCGGTCAGCTCGGCATCCAGGTGGTCTTCGCGGGAGCTGTGCCGGGGCCAGCGGCGCAGCACGCCCAGCAGGGTGACCACGCCCTGCATGATGACCGGCTCCGCGCAGCTCTCCTTGCCGCGGAAGTGTCGCCGGATCGTGCGCGTGGGCAGGCCCACGGCCTCGGCGATCTGGTCGCCGCCGGTCGCGGCCACGCCCTGCTCCCACAAGAGGCGGGCCGTCTCCCGGGAGATCTCCAGGCGCAGCCGCGCACGCCGCTGCTCGCTCGTCCCTCCCCCGCTGCGCTGCTTCGTGGTCGTGGCGCCTCGCACCCTCCCTTGCCCTCTCATCAAGGGACGGCATGTCACTAAGTGACATTGGCCGTGATGCGAGGCGGCCCGCCCGCCCTCAGAGGGCCGCCGCTCTCGCCCGCCGGGCGATGGTGCGGCGCACTTGCATCCGCATGTGCTCGGTGAGCAGCGGGTTGCTCTTGAGGACACCGTTGAACTGGGTCAGCAGCCGGAAGACCGCGACGGGGCCCGTCGTTCCGCGGCTCGGGCACGCGAGGGGTGGCAGCGGCAGGGCCCGACCGGTCAGCGCCAGCCTGTTCTGTGCGGCGGTGTGCCAGAGCGGCTCGAAGTAGGCGGCTTCGCCGTTCAGCGCGAAGACGAGTTGCTGGACGGTCTCCCAGTCCAGCACCGCGGCGCTCTCCAGCATGGCGGTGATCTCTTGGACGGTCAGACGGCCGTTCCCCGCGGCCAGTTGGACCGGATCGGGGCACCCGGCGCGCCGGTGCAGATAGCGCAGCGCCGCATGCAGGGAGGGTGCGGCGTTCCGCTTCGCGCCGCGCCGGGTGAGGGCGTTCTCCCACAACGGCCGCAGCTGGGCGGGCGAAGCGCCGCAGGCACGGGCCAGACGGCAGACGACGGACCAGGACGGCAGGCGTTCGCCTGCGAAGATGCGCGAGACGTAACTCGGCGAGAGGCGGGCCTGTTCGGCGACCGAACGCAGGGTGCGCCCGCTGGCGCGGTGCAAGGAGGCCAGGGCGGGGGCCAGTTCTTCGGCACAGACGACGACGTCCGCACCCTCCTCGTCGGCGTGCTGGCCGAAGGTGCCGGTGATCATGTATCGGACCGGGCCGGGGCCGGGGCCCTCGTCGGGCCCCGCCGGTCTGCGCGGCGCGGGCCCCGACGGGCGTTGGGGACGCGGTGCACGCTTGCGCTGGTAACGCTCCATGGCGGTGGCGTATTTGTGGCGGACGGTGTCCGGGGTGAGGTTCATGGCCGACCCGACGTTCGTCCAATTCGCGCCGCGGGCCCGGGCGCGGCCGACCAGCCCGATGGTGACGGCGTCCAGTCGCTGCTGGATGCGCACCAGGATGCGCAGGGGGTCTTCGGGCGGCGCACCGGAGTAGTCGAGGGAGCCGAGCAGTTCCTCGACCTCGTCCTGGATGGCGTGGAAGTCCTGTAGGAGCTGCTCGTCGACGAGTCGGGTGTCGGGGGGCTCCGGGCGGCTCTTCCTGCTGTCACGGTTGGCGGCCTGGCGGCACTTGGTGCCGCAGTAGATGCCGGGGCGTCCGGCGCCCTGCGAAATCCAGGTGGTGCCGCACTGCGGGCATACCCTTTCTCGCATGTTCGGCTGATTCATGAGAGGTCCCTTCCTGGCAAAAGAGGTGGCCAAAGGCTCGGGCCACCACACTGCTACGGCCGTGCATTCCGTGACAGGCGCCGGTGATCCAATCCCCTTTTCGTCGGGAACTGGAGCACCGGCGTGGCACCGGAGGCCAGCCGTTGAAGCCGGCCTCCGGTGGTCCGGTCAGTTCTGTCCGGTGCGGCCGAGCAGATACACCCCGCCCATCCACACAGCGGCAATGACGAGGGACGCTGTGGTTTCGGAGAGGCTCGGCTCGCCGTAGAACACGATCAGCGGCGGCGCCTGCAGGGCCGTGACCAGCGGGTTGCCAGGTTTGTTGCCTGCCGGGTGTTCAGTGTTGCCCGTCATATACGGGGTGCCCGGTGCGCTGTTATGGTCGGGACCGGTTCGGCGCCGAGTGCGCTCGAACCGGAAGCGGCCAGGGAAATGGGGCATGTATCGCGTCCTCTTTCTTGGTTTGCATTCATCAAGAGCGCGAGCCCGGGACCCCGCTAAGAGAACGGGCTCGCGCTCGGTGAGCGTAGTGACACGGTATGCGCAAAGCTATTCGGACATTTGCCCCCAACTGCAGTGCATTTTCGGGCCGATCGGACACTTTCGTAGACCCCCTGCGGCCTCTTTGCATCCACTACGCCGAACAATCCCGCACCCGCGAATTGCTTCTGCTATAGGCGGGCGCGACGGCGCACGCGGGGCGGCCCGGCGCCGGCTCACCGGCTCACCGCGAGCGCCACGTCGTCCGTCTTCATGAAGGCCCGCAGAACCGTGTCGTTGCCCCCGAGCAACTCCCGCGCCCCGGAGTCGTCGTACGGCGAAGCGCCCCGCTCCAGCCGGGGCAAATGACGCTCGGCGAATCCCAGCAGCCGGGAGAACGCCCGCCACACGCGGGCCTCCGGGACCGTCCCCACGGCCGCGTGGTGCGCCGCCAGCAGGTACGCGGCCAGCGGATCGCCCGCACCGGCCGCGAACCGCCACCAGAAGAGCGCGCCCTCACGCCGGTCCAGCACGTACAGCAGACAGGCGAACGTCCGCGCCCCGGCCTCGTCGTAGTCGTCGGCGAAGTCGGCCAGGGAGTCGATGTGCGCGGAGCTCACCACCTGTCTGCACAGCCCCCGCACGTGCTCCAGGACCGCGTCCGGCGCGGCCGCGGGGTCGGGTGGGCAGAGTGGCGTGGGGCGGCGGCGCGCCCCACGCCGCGAGCGGGGCCGCGAGGCGCCCGTACGGCGTGCGGGCCCCGGGGCCTCCTTGGCCGCGGCGGCGCCGCTCTGGACACGCGGCGGCAAGGAGGCGTCCTGGGTGATCCGGACGGCGAGGCGATGCATGAAGGCGTCGCTGTCGTGGGCTTCGAATTGAAGATCCAGTTCCTGCGCGCTGTTGCGCAGGATGTCTTCCAGCATCAGGAATCTCCTTTTCCCCGAGTGGGGAGATCCATGAGGGATTGAAGGTCTTTGAGGCCTCTGCACACGTGCACCTTCACGCAGTCCGGGCTGATCTCCAGCCATTCCCCGACTTCGTGGTTGGTCAGTCCGCACAGGAACCGCAGCCGCACGCAGGCCGCCCGCACGGGCGCGCGTTCCTCCAGGCGCTCCAGAGCCCGGTCCAGCTCCTCGTAGTCCTTGAGGGCGAGCAGGTCGTCGGCGGCCGGGACATCGGCGAAGGGCAACTCCCCGTAAGGCGTCTCCCGGTCGGTTATCCGGGCCTGCTTCCGGAAGAAGGTGGCTATCTCCCAGTTGAGAATCTGATGGGCGTACGCAACGGGATTCGCATGAGCATGAATCCGCGGCCACTTGCGGTAGATGCGCACGCCCGCGTTGAGGACCACCTCTTCGGCGTCGTGCACATTGCGCACCCGCGAAGCCGCCGACTTGAGGAACTCCTTCTCGTGCTCCCGGAAGAACGTCTCGAAGTCGGCTGTCAGCTCGGCAGGATCGATCAGAGGGTGCTCCTGCTCAGACGGTTCAGTCACCCCCCGCACCCCCTTCGGCAGGATGCCAGGCCCATTGAGGCCTCACGGACTGCTCCTTTTCGGTTCGCACGGCCGGCCGGGAGCGCCCCGTTGCGCGCCCGGGAGGACATCGTCCTCGCCCCTACATCGCGCCGTCGCGCGCCTCGGGTTAACCCGGTGGCCGAACTTCTTTGCGGAACCCGAGATTCCGTTCGCCACGGACTGTGCCACCTGCACATACCGAGAGCGCTGTGACGGAGGTCACGAGTGGAGGTCTGAGTGAACCGGCGCCGATCGACGTCGTACGTCGACTGACGACGAGAACACCGGAACGCCGAAACGCCGGGACGCGACACGGGCGGCCCTCACCCGTGTCGCGTCCCGGCGTCCCCTCGATTCGCGTCAGACGCCCGCCGAATCCTTCTCCTGCGGGGTCACCGCCACGGGCCCCCGCGGCGCGGGCACGGGCCCGTCCTCGCTCAGACCGAACCGGTCGTGGAACCTGCGCAGCGGCCCGGGTGCGTACCAGGCGGAGCGGCCGAGCAGGCGCATCGCGGCCGGGACGAGGATGCCGCGTACGGCGATGGCGTCGATGAGGATGGCCAACCCGCTGCCCAGGCCGAAGAGTTGCATGAAGCTGATCTCGGCCGTACCGAACGCGAAGAAGCTCACCGCGATCAGCGCGGCCGCCGCGCTGACGATGCGCCCGGTGTGCCCGAGGCCGCCCACCACCGCGGACTCGTTGTCCTCGCCCAGCTCGTGCAGTTCCTTGATCCGGCTGGTGACGAAGACTTCGTAGTCCATCGAGAGGCCGAAGGCGACGCAGAACATCAGCACCGTCATCGACGTCTCCATCGGCTGTGCGGTGAAGCCGAGCACTCCGGAGAGATGGCCGTCCTGGAAGATCCAGGTCATCACGCCGACGGTCGCCCCCAGGCTCACCGCGTTGAGGACCAGCGCCCGCAGCGGCTGCACGATGCTGCCGGTGAAGAGGAAGAGGAGCAGGAAGGTGGTGACGACGATCAGGCCCACGGCGAGCGGCAGCCGGTCGGCGATCGAGGCGTTGGAGTCGACGAGTTCGGCGTCGCCGCCGCTCACCAGCGGCTGCGTCCCGGACGGCGGTGCGGCCGCCCTGACCTCCTCGACCAGGTCCTTCGCCGCGTCGGACTTCGGAGTCAGGGTGCTCACCACGTTGAGCTGCTGTGCGGCGGGGCGGCCGAGCGCCGCGTTGCCGGGGCCGGTCGCCTCGGGCCGACCGTCGGCGTAGGTGCCCGCACTGGTCTCGACGCGGGCGACACCTTCCAGACCGGACAGCTTCGCCGCGTACGACGCCAACGGGCCCTTCTGCACGGCCTGGTCGATGACGACGTGCAGCGCCGCCGCGTCGTTGCCGTGGAAGTTCTCCCGCAGCGACACCGAGACCTCACGGCTCTTGGCGTCCTCGGGCAGGACGCGTTCGTCCGCCGTGCCGAAGGTGATGCCGAGGAGCGGGCTCGCCGCGAGGAGCAGCACCGCGAGGACGGGCAGCGCGGTGAGCGCCGGGCGCCGCATGGCGGTGCGGGCGATGCGCCCCCACCCCGACTCCCGGGCCCCGGAGCGCGCCCGCCTCGCCCACGGCATCCGCCCGCTGTTCACCCGGTGTCCCAGCACGTTGAGCAGCGCGGGCATCACGAACAGGGAGGCGAGGGCCGCGATGACGACGACACCGACCCCGGAGTAGCCGAACGAGCGGAGGAAGTACTGCGGGAACACCATGAGCGCCGCGAGTGCGGCCGCCACGGTCGCCGCGGAGAACGCGACCGTACGGCCCGCCGTGCTCATCGTCTTGCGGACGGCGTCCTCCACGCTCGCCCCCGCCGCGAGCTGCTCGCGGAACCGGCTGATCATCAACAGGGCGTAGTCGACGCCGAGTCCGAGACCGAGCGCCGTGGTCAGGTTGATGGCGAAGACGGAGACATCGGTGACGCTGCCGACCACGTAGAGCTCCGCGAACACGCCCACGATGGCGATGAGCGCGATGGCCAGCGGCAGCAGCGCGGAGACCAGGGTGCCGAAGACGACCAGGAGCAGCAGGAGGATCAGCGGCACGGCGATGGTCTCGGCCAGGACGAGGTCCTCCTCGGTCTGCGGCCCCATCTCGTAGCTCACGCCCGCGCTGCCTCCGGCCTTGACCGTGAGCGTGTCCTTGTACGTTCCCGCATAGTCGTCGATGACGCCCTTGGCGTTCTCCTGCTGCTCCGCGTCGTGGCCCTTCACCCGGGCGAGCACGATGGCCTCGCGGCCGTCCTTGGAACGGAGGTCGGGGCTCCGCGTGTCCCAGTACGAGACCACGTTCTGCAGGTCCGCCTCTTCCTTGAGGTCGGAGACCAGTGCCCGGCCGCTCTGCCGGGCGGCGGGGGCGTCGATGCGGCCGTCGGCGGCACGGACGAGGAGGACCAGGTTCGTCTCTCCGCCGAGCTTCTCGTCGATGACGTCCCTGGCCCGGGAGGACTGGGAGGCCGGATCGTCGAAGCCGCCCCCCAGCAGCTTCCCGAACGCACCGGCTCCCAAGGCGCCCATGAGGGCCACGACCACTACGGCGACGATGAGTACCAGCCGGGACCGGCGGATCGCCAGCTCCGCTATGCGTTCGAACACGCGCTTTCTCCTTCGGAGTTCGGATTCGCGGTGGATGAGGCATGCGGCGGGCGGGGCGACCGTGCGGTGTCGAGCTCCTCGCCGCCGTTGCCGACGCTAGCGGGGCACAACAAAATTGAGCAGTGTTAGATTTTCTTCACGGGTTATCGGATTCCGGTGCCGTGGCGAGGGTTACCGGCGTACGGTCGCCGTATGTCCATCCGTGAAGCCCCTTCAGCCAGGCCGTCGTTGCGCGAGCGGCGGCGGGCCGTCGCCGTGGACGAGATCGTGAGCGCCGCCGAGTCCCACATCGCCGAAGAAGGCCCGCACGCACTGTCGTTGCGCGCGGTGGCCCGGAGCCTGGGCATGACCGTGCAGGCGCTGTACCACTACTTCCCGAGCCGGGACGACCTGGTGACGGCGCTCATCACCAAGGCGTACGACGACCTGGCCGACGCCGTGCAGGCCGCGACGGAGAGCACGCCGGACGAGCCGGACCTGCCGGGAATGATCGTCGCGGCCGAGGGCTACCGCCGATGGGCGATCGACAACCCCGAGCGGTTCCAGCTCCTCTACGGAGCGCCGCTGAGGCACTACCACGCCCCCGTCGACGGTCCCACCACGGAGGCGAACCGAAGGATGAGCGCGGTCTTCGAGCGGGAGCTGTTCCGGGGGTTCACTCCGGAGCAACTGGCGGCCGCCGACGTCCGGTTGCTGTCACCCGAGTTCCTGGGGCACCTGACCCGGCTGTCGCCACCGGCGGACGGGACGTCACCGGGCGACGGGGCCCTGCCGCCCGCCGCGACCGCCCTCATGCTCAGTGTGTGGGGCTATGTGCACGGCATGGTCGTCCTGGAGGTGTTCGGGCACACCGGATTCCTCGGCGTCCACCAGTCCGAGCTCTACCGTATGGCGATGCGGAACCTGTACGACGACGTGCGCCGGCGGATACCGACGCACACCGCTTGACGCGGCACGGCGGCTCAAGGCCCCGGCCGCTCCTCCTTACCGCAGTCCCTTATCCCTTGCCGCAGAACTCCGCTTCGAAGACGTTCTCGTAGAGCCGACCGTCCTCCAGCCAGTCGCCGTTGAGGTGGAACGTCAGCGTGTGCTTGCCATCGGCCGTGGTCGCCGTGCTGGTCAGCGAACCCCAGACGATGCCGTCATGGCCGTAGACCTTCACTCCGCACGACAGGGTGCGGACGATCAGACCGGCGCCGTATTCGAAGAAGGTGCCCGTCTCGACGGTGTCCAGCAACTCCCGCTGCTGAGCGGGCGGCAGCAGCTCACCCTTGATCAGGGCGCTGTAGTAGCGGTTGAGGTCTCCCGTGGTGCTGATGACCTCGCCGGTCGCGCCGGACCACGCCGGGTTGTACTCCGTGGCGTCGTGGATCTCGGGGCCGGGGTTCTCGGCGTACAGCTTGGAGTAGCCCTTCGCGTACGGGGCGGGCATCTTCGGGTCGGTGCCGGGGAACGACGTCTCGCGCAGCTTCAGGCGCTTGATGATGCGCCGTTCGGCCTCGTCCGCGTACGTGTGGCCGGTGGCCTTCTCGATGATCATCCCGGCGAGCACGAAGTTGGTGTTGGAGTAGTTCCAGCTCGTGCCGGGCTCGAAGTCGGGCTTGTACTTGAGCGCCAGGCCGACGATCCGCTCGGGACTCCAGGTCTCGTAGCGGTGGAGCAGGAAGCCGGGACCGTTCATGTACTCCCGCCACTCCGGCGTGGACACCATGTCGTGCACGCCGCTGGTGTGGTTGAGGAGCTGCCGCACCGTGATCTTGGTGCCGTCGTAGCCGTTGCCGCGCAGGACGCCGGGCAGCCAGCGCTCCACGGAATCGTCCAGGCTCAGCTTGCCCTCGGCCTCCAACTGCAGCAGGACCACCGCGATGAGGGACTTGGTGTTGCTCCCCGCGCGCAGGTGGTCCGCCGCGGTGCGTTCGCGCTTCGTCGCGGTGTCGGCGTATCCCGCGGATCCGAACCACTTGCCCCGCGGGCCGTTGACCTCGGCGGCCACGCCCGGCATTCCGGCCTCTGCCAGCGCGTCGACGGCTCGCTGGGTGGCGGCGTGCTTGCCGCTGGAACCGGACCGGCCGGAGTCCTCGGCCGCGGTCCCGGTGCCGGTGGCTCCCGCCAGGGCGACCGCGACGCCGAGCGCCACGGCGCCGCTCCTGCGGGCCGTCCGCCTCCGTCGAGCGGTACGAATGGACATGCGTTTCCCCCCACATGGTGAAGCATGATCATTTGACGGAGGCAGTCTACGAGGCGGAGAACGACGGGTTCATGGTCTATACCAAGAACTCCTGCCCCAGTATTCTCACCGTGGCCAGTGGCACACCGCACCATCCCCCCACCCCGGTTGCACACGGCCTCCAGGAGGATCACGGTGAAAGTTCGCACCAGAAGTACGGCGGTCATCGGCTCCATCTGCCTCATCGCATCCCTCGCCCTCACCACGGCATCGGCCGACGAAGGCGCCGCCCCGCGCGAGGCCGCGAAGGTCGCGCTCACCAAGGTGGCCACGGCCAAGAACCCGTCCGCCGGTGCGGCCGGTCCAGGCGGCACGGTCTGGATCGCCGAACGCGCGGGAACCGTAAGGACTCTGACCGGGCAGGGGCTCAGCAAGCCCGTCCTCGACATCTCCGCGGAGACCACCACCGACGGCGAGCGGGGCCTGCTCGGCATCGCGTTCGACAAGGACTTCAAGCACTTCTACATCTCGTTCACGAACCTCGAAGGCACCAGCACCATCGACGAGTTCGCCGTGCGGAAGGGCAAGCTCCAGCCGGACACCCGGCGCACCGTCCTCACCCAGACGCAGCCCTACGCCAACCACAACGGCGGCGACATCAAGTTCGGCCCCGACGGCTACCTCTACATCGCGTTCGGCGACGGCGGATCGGGCGGCGACCCGCACGGCAACGGGCAGAACCTCGACACGCTCCTGGGCAAGCTGCTGCGGATCGACCCGCGCGGCGGCAAGCCGTACGCGATCCCGGCGGACAACCCCTTCGTCGGCGACCCGAAGGCGAAGGACGAGATCTGGTCGTACGGGCTGCGCAATCCGTGGCGGTTCTCGTTCGACGCGGGCAGCGGCGACGTGTTCATCGGTGACGTCGGCCAGAGCGCCTGGGAGGAGATCGACCGGGCTCCGGCGGGCAGCAAGGGCGGCGAGAACTACGGCTGGTCGCAGATGGAGGGCACCCACCCCTTCCGCGAGGGCACCGAGCCCGCGAACCACGTGCCGCCGGTCCACGAGTACGACCGCAACGGCCTCGGCTGCTCCGTCACCGGCGGCTTCGTGTACCGGGGCAAGGCGATCCCCGAGCTCAAGGGCCAGTACCTGTTCAGCGACTACTGCGACGGCACCGTCCGCGCCCTGGAGATGAAGGACGGCAAGGTCACCGGGGTGAACGACCTGGGAGTCAACGGCGGTGAGGTCGTCTCCTTCGTGCAGGGCGGCAACCGCGAGCTGTACGTGCTCGACCTGGGCGGAGCCGTGTCCCGCATCGACCCGGCGGCGTAGCGCCGACGAGCGCGGCACGCCGGACCCAGCCGGACCAGTCCCTTCGGGCCCCAACGCCCCGGTGGCCCGAAGGGACTGTCATCGCCCGTTGGCCGAGAAGTGCTGGTAGTCCGGGGGCTGCCAGCGCCCGCCCCACTGCCAGCCCACCCTGCGCATCGCCCTCGTGATGACGTCGCCGGATCTGATCATGCCCTTCGCGGTGCGGCGCCGGTCCAGGAAGGCGGCTCCCGCGGCGGGGTAGACGCGTCCGTTCCGGTCCACGTACGGATTCTCCAGCGTGTTGATGTCCACGGCGTCCCCGTACGAATGCTGCGAGAGCCTGGACGCATCGCCCGTGACGGCACGGCAGTTGAACGCCGAGGTGTTGTCGGCCCTCATGGCCGCCGTGTCACTGCCCCCGAACGCCGCCATCGGCCGCATCCGGCGGATGGGGAACCGGGCGTCGAAGGCCCGGCCGAAGACGTGCAGCAGCGGCCGCACGGCCTGCTTGCGCACGACGAGTTCACCGGCGTGGACGCGGCCGTCGAACCCCCAGTGGTTCATCCGGACGCGCCGGAGTCCGGCGGGCGCCACCGGGCACCCCGGATGCCAGCTGCGGCCCAGCTCACGCGCGGAGACGGCGGTGACCCGCGCGTCCAGGGAGGGGCCCTGCGCTGCCCCGGCGGCCGACGGCGCCGGGCCGAGGGCGCCGAGGAGGACGGCGGCCGGGACAGCGGACGCGAGGAACGCACGGGCTGGAAGCGTGATCACTGCACAGACATAACGCGGCCCCACGGGCCCACCCGGTCCGAACAGCCGACCGTCGGCCGCCATTCGCCCGATTGGGCGGCCCGCACCCGCCCTTCGTTCTTCCTTTCTCTGGACAAAGTGTGGACGTCCTCCGGCACCGTCCCTACGCTGAGCGTCGCTTTGCCACAGAGATCTGCGTAACCCATGTCGGAACCACGCAGGAGGAAGAGTGAAGCCACGCCCCAGGCCGAATTCCGGCCGAACCCGCAACCCCCACCGCAGAGCTCGAAGATCCACGGGACTGCTGCTCGCCGCCCTTCTCGGCGGCGGTCTGCTCACGCCCGCCGCGGCCGCGGACGACGAACCGCGGCCGTTCGCGGACCTGCCGCCCCAGGAACCCGGTGTCACCCTGCGGGTGTTCGACGTGCAGACCCCGCTGGAGAAGCTGTGCGACCTCAAGCCCGCACAGACCCCCAACGTCGACAAGCTGATCCCGACGGCCGACTGGACGTCGACCGAAGGATTCGGCTTCAGCAACAACTTCGTGTCGCAGATCATCGGCAACCTCAACGTGCCGGAAGCGGGCGCGTACGACTTCCGGTTGATCAGCGACGACGGCTCACGGCTCTTCCTCGGCAACCAGCAGGTCATCGACCACGACGGGCTGCACGGCGCCGAGCCCAAGGACGGGAAGATCACGCTCAACGCCGGCTATCAGCCGCTGCGCATCGACCACTTCGACGCGGGCGGCGACCAGCAGGTCACCCTGCAGTGGAAGCCGCCGGGCGCGAGCGAGTTCAAGGTCGTGCCGAACTCAGTGCTCAGCACCGACGCCGACGTCGTCCGGGTCACCGCGCCCGGCCGCAAGGAGTGCGAGGGGACGTACGACACCCCTGGCGACGGCCTTCCGCTGACCGAGGTCAACCCCGGCTACAAGCTGACCGAGCTGCGCCCCAAGGGCTTCGAGCCACAGGTCTCCGCGATGGACTGGCTGCCCGACGGACGCCTCGCGATCTCCACCTGGGGCGGCAGCACCGAGACGAAGGGCGAGGTCTATCTCCTGGACCACGTCACCGGGGACACCGCCCCCGAGAAGGTCACGTACAAGAAGATCGCCGACGGGCTCAGGGAGCCGATGGGCATCAAGTACGTGGACGGAAAGCTGTACGTGTCGGAGAAGCACCAGCTGACCGAGTTGAACGACACGAACGGCGACGACGTCGCCGACGAGAAGCGGAAGATCGCCGAGTGGCCGTACGGCAAGAACTTCCACGAGTTCGCCTTCGGACTGCTCTACGAGAAGGGCGACTTCTACCTGAACCTCTCCGTCGCCATCAACTACGGCGGCGCGACCACCGACCCGCAGCCCGCTCCGAACCGGGGCACGACCATCAAGGTCAACAAGGCGACCGGCAAGGTGAGTTACCTCGCCGGGGGCCTGCGCACCCCGAACGGCATCGGGCGCGGCCCCGGCGGCGACCTGTTCGTCACGGACAACCAGGGCGGCTGGCTGCCCGCCTCCAAGCTGGTGCACATCAAGCAGGACCGGTTCTTCAACCACTACATGAACCCCGACGGGCCCTACGACGACAAGCCCGTCACCAAGCCGGTCCTCTGGCTCCCGCAGAACGAGATAGCCAACTCGCCCAGCACTCCCATGCGGTTGAAGAAGGGGCCGTTCGCCGGGCAGATGGTCTTCGGTGACGTCACGTACGGCGGGCTGCAGCGCGCGGATCTGGAGAAGGTCGGCGGCGAGTACCAGGGTGCGGTGTTCCGGCACACCCAGGGACTCGAAGCCGGTGTCTCGCGGATCAGCGAGGGTCCCGACGGCGCGATCTACACCGGTGGCCTGGGCGCGGACGGCAACTGGGGCCAGGAGGGCAAGCTCCGCTTCGGTCTGCAGAAGCTGACGCCGAGCGGGAAGACCGCCTTCGACATCAAGACGATGCGCGCCACACGTGACGGCTTCGACCTCACCTACACCAAGCCCCTGTCCGAGGAGACCGCGGCCAAACTGACCGAGGGCGCGTACTCGGTCGAGCAGTGGCGCTATGTGCCCACTCCGGACTACGGCGGTCCGAAGGTCGACGAGGAGTCGCTGCCGGTCGCTTCGGCGAAGCTCTCGGACGACCGGCGCACGGTGCGGCTCACCGTCCCCGGCCTGAAGCCGGACCGTGTGGTGCACGTGCGGTCGCCCCGCCCGTTCTCGTCCGCCGAGGGCGAGCAGCTGTGGTCCACCGAGGCCTGGTACACCCTCAACGCCAAGCCGGGGCCGCAGGAGCCCGTCACCACGTACGACGCCGAGTCCGCGAAGCTGTCCGGCAGCGCCGACATCGACAACGAGCACGCGGGCTTCACGGGTGGCGGCTTCGTCGACGGCTTCGGCGACAAGGGGGCGAAGGCGAGCTTCGACGTCGTGGTCGACAAGGCGGGCGCCTACGACGTGGGGCTGCGCTATGCGAACGGTCCGCATCCGGCCCCCGGCACCAAGACGGTCGGGGTCAGCGTCAACGGCGGCGCGGCGAAGCAGACGAGGCTGCCGTCCACGGGCGAGTGGAACCGCTGGTCCACGAAGACCGAACGGCTCGCCCTGCGCAAGGGGCACAACACGATCGCTTACGCCGTCGGCGCCGAGGACAGCGGTCATGTGAACCTCGACGCGCTGGACGTGCGCCGCCCCGGCGCCAGGATCGATCTGTTCTCCGGCGGCAGCGTCTCCACCGCCTGGCAGCACACCGATGGCCGCAGCGCCGCATGGCCGCACAAGGCCGAGAGGTCCATGGAGGTCTGCTGCGGCGATCTGCGCACGAAGCAGGCCTTCGAGGACTTCAGGCTCCACGTCGAGTTCCGGGTGCCGAAGCTGCCGGACGACGTCACCGGGCAGGACCGCGGCAACAGCGGGGTCTACCTCCAAGAGCGTTACGAGGTGCAGATCCTGGACTCGTACGGCGTCGAGAAGCTCGCGGACAACGAGGCGGGGGCGATCTATCAGAAGAAGGCCGCCGACCGTAACGCGTCGAAGGCGCCGGAGACGTGGCAGACGTACGACATCACCTTCCGTGCCGCCCGCTTCGACGCGGACGGCAAGAAGACGTCGGACGCCCGGGTCACCGTGGTCTGGAACGGCGAGAAGGTCCACGACGACGTGGCCGTGGACGGTCCGACCGGTGCGGGTGACGCCGAGTCGGCGGCGGCCGGTGCGATCCGGCTGCAGGACCACGGCAACAAGGTGCGCTTCCGCGACGTGTGGGTGGAGCCGCTGTCCTGACCGGTCCCCTGCCGACGGTTCCCGGGCCGTCGGCAGGGGCTCGTCCGGTCATCCCCCGGCGAAGAGGGTGGTCCCGTCGGGGCCGATCGCCTCGACGCGCGCACCGTGTTCCACGGTGCGGCTGACCGTGCAGTACTTCTCGTGGGTCAGCCGGATGGCCCGCTCCAGGGCTTCGGCGGCTCGGGTGTCGCCCTCGGGCAGGTCGAGTTCGTAGGAGACCCGTACGACGCCGACGCGGCCGTCGTCCTCGGGCCGGGACACCGAGTCCACGACGATGCGCAGCGCGTCGTGGTCCACGGTGCGTGCCGTGCGGTCCACGACGAGCCCGCCGCAGCCGCCGAGCGCGGCGAGGAGGAGCTCCACGGGGGTGAAGGAGGGCTGGGCGTCGGGGTTGTCGGCGGCGGCGACGCGGACCTCGGCGCCGCGGTCGTTGCGGGCTGTCCAGTCGCGTTCGCCATTGCGTACGGTCTCGATGCGGTAGTCGGCCATGGCGGAACGGTAACCACGGTCGGGCCCGGCGCGGCGCAGGCCGGTCCGGGGAGTGTCAGGGGCCTGCTGGACGACGCCCCGGGTGGAGGAGGCGCAAGAACGGGACGTACGCGGCGCGCGTGAAGTTCAGTGACGCTCCGCGCGGCGGACCGGACGGCGACCACCTGGTGCAGACGTTCTTCACCATCAACGACCTCAAGGCGCCGATGGCCGACGACTACGCCGAGTACGACTTCGAGTATCTGCCCAACGGCGGCTGGGGCGAGCCCTCGAACATCCTCTACACCACCTCCTGGGAGACCTACGCCCCGGACCCGTGGCAGGCCGTCAACCAGCACACGGAGAGCAGGCGGAGCTACGCGGGCTGGCACGACCTGGCGCTCACCATCGACGGCAGCTCCATCCGTTACTACGTCGACGGGCAGTTGTTCGGCACGCACGACGCCGCGTATCTGGCGGGGCAGTCGAGCACGACGCCGCGCTCGTACGACCAGCAGGTGGACTACGTCCTGCACGTCAAGGACCAGGTGCTGACACCGGAGCAGGTCTCGGCGAAGGTGGCCGGCTACCGGGCGCCGGGCGCCCGGGCGTCGGGCCGCGGGCGGTCAGTCGTCCGGCACCGCGAAGTCGCACCACACGGCCTTGCCCTCGCCCCGCGGCTCGACTCCCCAGTTCGCCGCCACCGCCTCCACCAGGAGCAGCCCCCGGCCCGAGGTGGCGGTCTCCGCGGGGGACCTCCTGCGGGGGCGGGTGCTGGAACGGTCCTTCACCCACAGGCGGACGCGGCGTGGGGGACCGGAGAGCACTTCGAGGGTGAGGATGGCGCCTCCGTCGGTGTGGACCAGGGCGTTGACGAGGAGTTCCCCGGCGGCCACTTCGACGTCGTCGGCGACCGTGCCGAACCCCCACGAAGCGAGGTGTTCGCGCAGTGCGGCCCGTGCGTCGGCGAGTCCCTCGGGGTCGGCCTGGTGGACGTACCGGTGGATGCGCGGTTCCTGGAGGGTCCCCGGGTCGGGCAGCCTGCGCAGGACCAGGAGCGCCACGTCGTCGCTCGAACCCCATCTCTCCCACAGTGCGCGGGAGAGGTGGTCCGCGAGGGCCTCGGCCGACTCGGGGCCCTCGCTCATCACCTGGGCGAGGTTGTGCATGCCGGTGTCGAGGTCGAGGGCGGCGTCCTCCACGAGTCCGTCGGTGCAGAGCACCATGGTCTCGCCCGGCACCAGGTCGAGGCGGACCTCGGGGTAGTCCTCCATGCCGAATTCGGTGGCGAGGCCCAGCGGCAGCCCGCCGGGGACCCGTGGCACGCCCACCCGGCCGTCCACGTGGCGCACCAGGGGCGGCAGATGCCCGGCGCGGACGGCGCGCACGATGCCGGTGGCGGGGTCGAACTGCGCATAGGTGCAGGTGGCAAACCGTTCGGTGTCCAGCTCGGCCAGGAACCGCGAGGCGCGGGAGAGGACCGTCCCGGGCGGATGCCCCTCACCGGCGAAGGCCCGCAGGGCGATGCGCAGCTGACCCATGATGGCCGCGGCGTGGGTGTCGTGGCCCTGCACGTCGCCCACGACCAGGCCGATGCGGCCGCGGGGCAGGGCGATGACGTCGTAGAAGTCTCCGCCGACATCACGGCCGCCCCAGGCCGCGTGGTAGCGCACGGCGACCTCGGAGTCCGCGACGTCGGGCACTCCGCGCGGCAACATCGTGGCCTGCAGGCTCTTGGCGAGGTCCCGCTCCTCGTCGAAGAGCATGGCCCGCTGCAGCGACTGCGCGACGATGCCGGAGAGCCCGATGCAGAGGTTGCGGTCGGCGTCGGTGAAGTCCTTCCGGCCGCGGTAGAAGAGCGCGAGTCCGCCGATGGCACGGTCCTGGGCGACGAGCGGCAGGAACGCCGCCGAGTCCAGACGCATGTGCTCGATGTACGGGCCCAGACGGGTGAACCGGCTCGAGAGATCGGGCAGCGAGCCGACGAAGCGGGGCTGACGGGTCATGACGGCCTCGGCCAGCGGCAGCGACTCGTCGACCTTGCGCAGCTTGAGTTCGTCGAGGGCCTGCATCGTCTGGCCCACCAGGGCGATCAGCTTCAGGTTCTCGCCCTCGACGAGTCCCAGGACCAGGCCGTCGGCGGCGAACCGGTCGAGGCCGCTCGCGCCGGACAGGACGGCGACCACGTCGTCGACCGTGACGGCCCGCGAGAGGGCCTGGGTGGTGCCCTGCACCATCAGGGCGATGCCCTGGCGGCGCTCCTCCCTGGGGTCGATGGCGGCGAGTTCCGCCGCGTCGTCCGAGGCCGTGCGCAGGACTCCCAGGACGCGCACCGCCCGGCCCTCGTCGTCGCGCACGATGTGTCCGCGCGCGTGGCCGAGGTGGTTCGAACCGTCCCGGTGCCGGGCCCGGAAGTAGACGCCGTACAGGTCCTTGCCGGATGCGACGGCCTCGGTCACCGCGTAGTTGATGCGTACGGCCTCTTCAGGAGGGATGCGCCCCTGCAGCGAGGTCACCAGGCCGTCGAATTCGTCGGGACGCAGGTCGAGGACCGCGAGGGATCCGGCGTCGAGCCCGAGCTCGCCGGTCTTCAGGTCCCAGTCGAAGCCGCCCACGCCGGTGCGGAGCAGGCACTGTGCCACATCGACGGGTCTGTTCTTCGCTGACGTCATGGCTGTCTCCGGTATGCCGCTCGGCCACCATATGCGCCCCGCACCTCACCCGCCCGCCGGAGTCCGGCGTGCCATTGGTCCCGTCAAACGTGACCTTGGTCCTGTGTGAGTCGTCGTCGAGGGGACATCCGCTCTGTGTCGGCCTGGAGATCCAGCGCCGACCCGAGCACAAAGAGAGGAACGTTCTCGTGGGCATCATCGCCTGGATCCTGATCGGTCTCATCGCCGGGGCCATCGCCAAGGCCCTCACTCCCGGCAAGGACCCGGGAGGCTGCCTGGTGACGATGGTGATCGGCATCGCGGGCGGGCTGCTCGGCGGCTGGCTGGGCAAGGTGGTCTTCGGTGTTCACTCGATCAACGGGTTCTTCCACCTCTCGACCTGGATCGCCGCCATCGTCGGCTCCGTGATCGTTCTGTTCGCGTACCGGCTGTTCACGGGGAAGCGGTAGCCCCCCCCGACCCGACGGTCCCCACGGGGCGTGTGCCCGGCCGGGCACACGCCCCCGCGCCGTTTCCGGACCGGCCCACTTCCCCATTAGCTCACGTGTTCGATTCACGGTTACACTGGCCGCATGGCAACGCACCAGCTCCAGGGATCGCTCTTCGACCAGGGCGACGACGTGCGTCTGGGCGCTCTGGGCGGGGTCCGCAGGACGGTCCTCGGCGACGGCGCGTGGATCGACCTGCTGCCGGGCTGGCTCGGCGGCGCCGACGTCCTGTTCGAACGGCTGGCCGCGGACGTCCCGTGGAAGGCGGAGCGCCGCCAGATGTACGAACGGATCGTGGACGTGCCACGCCTGCTCGCCTTCTACGGCGCGGGCGAGCCCCTCCCCCACGCCGTCCTCGACGAGGCCCGGCAGGCCCTCTCCGAGCACTACGCCACCGAGCTCGGCGGGGCGTTCACGACGGCCGGGCTGTGCCACTACCGCGACGGGCGCGACAGCGTGGCCTGGCACGGCGACCGGATCGGCCGGGGCGCCCGCGAGAACACGATGGTCGCCATTCTCTCCGTGGGAACCCCCCGCGACCTGCTGCTCCGCCCCCTCCGCGGCGGCTCGACCGTCCGGCAGCCGCTCGGCCACGGCGACCTGATCGTGATGGGCGGCACCTGCCAGCGGACCTGGGAGCACGCGATTCCCAAGTCCACCCGGGCCACCGGCGGCCGCATCAGCATCCAGTTCCGGCCACGCGGCGTGCGCTGAGCGGTCACCGCACCGGGCCGCGCAGCGCGAACAGCCGGGTGAGCGGGTGGAAGCGGTAGCGCCCGGGCGCCCGGGACTCCAGGAGCTGCACGTCGACCAGCTGCTCCAGGATCACCTCCGTCGCCGACAGCGCCCCGCCGGTTGTCACGGCCGCCTCCGCCACCGTCAGCTCGCCCTGCTCCGCCGCCAGCAGCGGAAGAGCGAGAGCGGCCGCCCGGCCCGTGGGCCCGCGGGCCTGCAACTCCCGATGACCGGCCGCCAGGGCCGCGTGCATGTCCAGATCCGCGAAGGACAGTTCGGCGAGCCGGCGCGCGGGGTCCGCGAGCCGGTCGGCGAGTTCCCGTACCGGCCACCGGGGCCGGGCCGCGAGGCGGGCGCCCGCGATGCGCAGGGCCAGCGGGAGGTGACCGCAGTGCCCGGCGATGACCTCGGCGGCGCCGTGTTCGGCGGTCAGCCGCCCCGGTCCCGCCCAGAGGCCGAGGACCGCGATGGACGCGGGCGGGGGCAGGGGCGTCAGGTGGAGGTGGGTGGCGCCGTTCAGGGTGGCGAGGACGCCGAGGCTGGTGACGAGGACCGCGCAGCCGTGCGCCGCGGGCAGCAGCGGTCGCACCTGGGCCGCGTCCAGGGCGTTGTCGAGGACGATCAGCACCCGCCGCTCGGTGAGCAGCGTGCGGTAGGCGGCGGCCGCGTCCTCCGCGCTGCCCGCGTACGGCCTCGGCGCACCCAGCGCGCCGAGGAAGCGCCTGAGGACGACGGCGGGCGGGACCGGACGGTCCGCGCGGTGTGAGCCCCGCAAGTCGGCGTAGAGCTGGCCGTCGGGGAACCGTTCCGCGAGCCGGTGGGCGGCGTGCACGGCGAGCGCCGACTTGCCGACGCCGCCG
>NZ_LIPN01000093.1 GCF_001418325.1 Streptomyces atriruber
CCCCACCCACGAAGCCCCCCTCACCGCGCCCGAAGCACCAACAACGCAAGATCGTCATCCGGCGGCCGCTCCGAGAACTCGTGCACGAGCCGCCGGATCCGCTCCGCCACCAGCCCCGCGTCGAGCCCCGCACAACTGGCCAGCGCCGCCGCGAGCCCGTCGCCGTCGTCGAACTGGCGCCGCCCCGTGCGGCGCTCGGTCACGCCGTCGGTGACGCACAGGAGCGTCTCGCCGGACAGCAGGTCGAAGCTCTCGCTCGTGTACGTCTCGTCGTCGACGACCCCGAGCAGCATCTGCGGAGTGGCCGCCTCCCGCACCTCCCCGTCCGCGGACATGAGGAGCGGCAGCGGATGCCCGGCGCACGCGATCGTGCAGCGGACGCCCCCTTCGTAAGGGACGATCTCGCCGTACAGGAGCGAGAGGAACCGCGAGGTGGGGCTGTCGGGCGGCACCACCTGCCCGCCCGCCACCGCGACGACCGCCGCCGCCGCGTCCGCCGCCTCGGTCGCGTCGTCGAGGAGGAGCTGGTTGAGGCGGTCCATGACCTCCGCGACCTCATACCCCTCGCGGGCGAGCAGCCGCAGCCAGGGGCGGGCGAGACCGATGACGACGGCCGCCTCCGGCCCCTTGCCCTGGACGTCGCCGAGCGCGAAGCACCAGCGGCCCTCGCCCGCCTGGAACACGTCGTAGAAGTCGCCGCCGGGGCCGCCCTTGTCCCGCGGTTCGTAGACGAGGCCGCTCTCGACGCCGGGGATCTCCGCGACCTTGCTGGGCAGCAGGCCCCGCTGGAGCACCTGGCTGATGTTGGCCTGGCGCTGGTAGCGACGGGCGGTGCTGATGGCCAGCGCGACCCGGCGGCTGAAGTCCTCGACGAGTCCGGTGACTTCGTCGGGGAAGCGGATGAGGCCCGCCCGGCCGATGACGAGCGTGCCCAGCACGCGTCCGCCCGCGGTCAGCCGGTACGCCAGCGCCGCGCCGGACGCCCCGCCCTCCAGTGCCTCCCCGGGCCAGGGGATGGGGTAGGCGCCCGAGCCCGCCGTGTCCGGCACCCGGGGCGGCTCCTTCTCCAGAACGCGGCGCAGCTCCTCTATCCGGTGCTCGCTGGTGTGCCACACCCGGGCGAGCCGCGCCCCCTGCACACCCGCGGGCCCGCGCGCCGCCCCCTCGGACGTCTCGTCGAGCCACACCGCGCACCAGTCCGCGAGGCGCGGCACCAGCAGCTGCCCGGCGAGGGCGGCCACCAGGTCCTCGTCGAACTGTCCGGCCAGCAGGTCGGAGGCTTCGGCGAGGAAGGTGAGGGCGCCCCTGTTGACCCACTCGGTGTCCTGCGAGGTGCGTCTGGGCATCGGCGCGAGGATCTCGGCGGCGCGCAGCCCACGCTGCAGTGCCTGTTCGCTCGCGTACGACTCGATCTCCTGGACGGCCTGGACGCCCTCGACGGGCAGCCGGGCCCAGACCGACTTGGTGCCCGTGCTGTAGGTGATGCCCCAGGACTCGGAGAGGGTCGCGACGAGGTGGAGGCCGCGCCCGTACTCGGGAGTGCCGGACGGCGGCGGGCGCTGCTCGCTGCGGACCGCGCGGGAGGGGTGGTGGTCGGAGACCTCGATGACGAAGGACTCCGCACCCTCGCCCGGCAGCGCCTCGTCGAGCCGGCACATCAGCTCGACGGCCGTGCCCGCGTGCACCACGGCGTTGGTCACCAACTCGCTGACCAGCAGCACCGAGTCGTCGACCAGCCGGTCGGTGATGCCCGCGGCCGCCGGCACCCCGAGCTCGCTCCAGTCGGCCAGCGCCGCTCGAACGAATCTGCGCGCGGCGGCGGGAGCCAGCGGATTTCCGGGCAGCGACGTGCGCGCCACCGCCGGTGGCCCGGGGCGGCCCTGGGCCGTGGCGGAGGCATGGACATCGGCCTCCCGTTGCATCGGAATGGACCCCACGGTGCGGCTCCTGAGCAGTTCGGGCGAATACGCCTCAGGCGACACCGACAGAGTGACAGACTGGCCACGCCCATAAGCACCGAGTTACCGAAGTGGGCCGTTATGAGTGAGAACAGTGCTATGCCTGTGCTGGGAAAAGACCGGATTCCGGCCCAAGTGCAGAACGTCGAGTCCGGTCCGGATCCGGCCAACAGCGAACTGCGCCCCCTTCTCGCTGCCATGCGTGCCGCAAGGGACGGCGACTTCACCAAGGTGACGCCGGTCGGCGAGGGTCTGACCGCCGAGCTGTACGCGGTGTTCAACGAGATGCTCGACCGCTCGGTCCACTTCGACGTCGAGCTGATCCGCGTGCGCCGCGAGATCATAAGGCACGGTCGGCTGGACGAACGGTTCGCCGCGAGCCCGGGTCAGGGCAGGTGGGCCGCCCGCGTCTCGGAGGTCAACACCCTGCTCGACGCGCTGGTCGCCCCGGCGGCGAACGCCACCCGGGTGCTGAACGCGGTGGCGGGCGGCGACCTCACCCAGCGGGTGGACCTGCACGACGGCACCCGTGAACTGCGGGGCGATTTACGTCGCCTGGGGCGCGCGGTCAACGCGATGGTGGACCAGCTGTCCCTCTTCACGGGCGAGGTCACGCGCGTCGCGCGCGAGGTCGGCACGGAGGGCCGTCTCGGCGGTCGCGCCAAGGTGCGCGGCCTCTCGGGAAGTTGGCGGGATGTGACCGAAGCCGTCAACACGATGGCGGCCCGGCTCACCGCCCAGGTGCGGGACATCGCCCTCGTGACCACGGCGGTGGCGCAGGGCGACCTGACCCGCACAGTGACCGTCGAGGCGACGGGCGAGCTCCTCGAACTGAAGCTCACCGTGAACACGATGGTGGAGCAGCTCTCCGCGTTCGCCGCCGAGGTGACGCGTGTGGCGCGCGAGGTCGGCACCGAGGGCCAGTTGGGCGGGCGCGCCCAGGCGCGCGGGGTGTCGGGCGTGTGGAAGGACCTCACCGACAACGTCAACTTCATGGCGTCGAACCTCACCTCCCAGGTCCGCAACATCGCCCAGGTCACCACGGCCGTCGCCAACGGCGACCTCAGCCAGAAGATCACCGTCGACGCCCGGGGCGAGATCCTGGAGCTGAAGTCGACGGTGAACACGATGGTGGACCAGCTGTCCGCCTTCGCCGACGAGGTCACCCGCGTCGCCCGCGAGGTCGGCACCGAGGGAAACCTCGGCGGGCGCGCTCAGGTGCGGGGCGTGTCGGGCGTCTGGAAGGACCTCACCGACAACGTCAACTTCATGGCCGACAACCTCACCTCCCAGGTCCGCAACATCGCGCTCGTGTCGACGGCCGTGGCCCAGGGCGACCTGGGCAAGAAGATCACGGTCGAGGCGAAGGGCGAGATCCTCGAACTGAAGTCGACGATCAACACGATGGTGGACCAGCTGTCCGCCTTCGCCGACGAGGTCACCCGCGTCGCCCGCGAGGTCGGCACCGAAGGCAACCTCGGCGGCCAGGCCCAGGTGCGGGGCGTCTCAGGCGTGTGGAAGGACCTCACCGACAACGTCAACTTCATGGCGTCGAACCTCACCTCCCAGGTCCGCAACATCGCCCAGGTCACCACGGCCGTCGCCAACGGCGACCTGTCCAAGATGATCACGGTCACGGCGCGCGGCGAGATCCTGGAGCTCAAGGACACCGTCAACACGATGGTGGAGCAGCTGCGCGCCTTCGCCGACGAGGTGACCCGGGTGGCCCGCGAGGTCGGCACGGACGGCAGGCTCGGCGGCCGCGCGCAGGTCCTCGGCGTATCGGGCGTGTGGAAGGACCTCACCGACAACGTCAACTACATGGCGGACAACCTCACGGGACAGGTCCGCAACATCGCCCAGGTGGCCACCGCGGTGGCCCAGGGCGACCTCTCCAAGAAGATCGACGTCGACGCGCGCGGCGAGATCCTGGAGCTGAAGACCACCATCAACACCATGGTGGACACGCTGTCCTCGTTCTCCTCCGAGGTGACCCGCGTGGCCCGCGAGGTGGGCTCGGAAGGGCAGCTGGGCGGCCAGGCCCGGGTCGAGGGCGTGTACGGCACGTGGAAGCGCCTGACGACGAACGTGAACGAGCTGGCGCTGAACCTCACCACCCAGGTCCGCGCCATCGCCGAGGTCGCCTCCGCCGTGGCGCAGGGCGACATGACCCGCTCCATCACGGTCGAGACCCGCGGCGAGGTGTCCGAGCTCAAGGACAACATCAACCTCATGGTCTCCAACCTCCGGGAGACCACCCGCGCCAAGGACTGGCTGGAGTCCAACCTCGCCCGCCTCGCCGGCCTGATGCAGGGGCACCGGGACCTGATGGAGGTCGCCGACCTGATCCTGCGCGAGCTGACCCCGCTGGTGAACGCGCAGTACGGCGCCTTCTTCCTGGCCGACCCGGACACGGCCGAGTCGCCCGCGCCCAGCCAGGTGACCGCCAAGGGCCTCGCCTTCATCGCCGGGTACGGCGCGGCGCAGGGCTCGGTCGTCGACACCGGCGGCATGCCCGCGCAGGGTCTGGTGCGCCAGGCGGCGCTGGAGAAGAAGCGGATCCTCGTCGAGGAGGTCCCGCCGGACTACATCAAGATCCACTCGGGGCTCGGCGACGCGGCCCCGGCCACGGTCGTCATCATCCCGATCCTCTTCGAGGACAAGCTGCTCGGCGTGATCGAGCTCGCCACGTTCTCCCGCTTCTCCGACGTCCACCTGGCGTTCTTCGACCAGTTCGTGAACACCATCGGCGTCGCGATCAACACGATCATCGCCAACTCCCGTACGGAGTCCCTGCTCGGCGAGTCGCAGCGCCTGGCGATCCAGCTCCAGGAGCGCTCGGACGAACTCCAGCGGCAGCAGGCCGAGCTGCGCCGTTCGAACGCGGAGCTGGAGGAGAAGGCCGCCCTGCTGGCCACGAGCTCCCAGTACAAGTCGGAGTTCCTGGCGAACATGTCGCACGAGCTGCGCACCCCGCTCAACTCGCTACTGATCCTCGCCCGGCTGCTCTCCGACAACCCCGACGACCACCTCTCCGACCAGGAGGTGCAGTTCGCGACGACCATCCACCGCTCGGGCTCCGACCTGCTCCAGCTCATCAACGACATCCTGGACCTGTCGAAGATCGAGGCGGGCCGGATGGACGTACGCCCCAAGAAGCTCCCCCTCATCAAGGTCCTCGACTACGTCCACGCGACGTTCCGCCCGCTCACCCTCGACCGCGGTCTCGCCTTCGACGTGTCGGTGGGCGAGGACGTGCCGCGCGAGATGTTCTCGGACGAGCAGCGCCTCCAGCAGATCCTGCGCAACCTGCTGTCCAACGCGGTCAAGTTCACCTCGGCGGGCAGCGTCGAGCTGCGGGTCAGCCGGGTCGCGCAGACCTCGGGCGACCGGCTGCTCCACGACAACGAAGACCTGCTGTGCTTCGCCGTCAGCGACACCGGAATCGGCATCCCGTCCGAGCAACTGCCGGTGATCTTCGAGGCGTTCCAGCAGGCCGACGGCACCACCAACCGCAAGTACGGCGGCACCGGCCTCGGCCTCTCCATCAGCCGCGAGATCGCGGGCCTGCTCGGCGGCCGGATCACCGCGGAGAGCCGCCCCGGCCAGGGCTCGACCTTCTCGCTCTACGTGCCCGTGGTGCACCCGGGCCACGGCGCGGCCGCCATCGCGTACGCGGCAGCACACACCCAGCACATGCCGGAACCGGTCGAGCAGGCGGCCCTGCGTCCGCACACCGCACTCGAACCCGACGACAGCTGGCCCACGCCCACCAAACTGGAGGAGTGGAAGGAAGGGCGCGCGGGCCGCATACTGCCGGGCCGCAGGGTGCTGATCGTCGACGACGACATCCGCAACGTCTTCGCGCTCACCCATGTGCTCAGCCGTGTCGGCATGCCCGTCCTGTACGCGGAGAACGGCCGCGAGGGCATCGAGACGCTGGAGCGCAATCCGGATGTCGACATCGTGCTGATGGACATCATGATGCCGGAGATGGACGGCTACGAAACCATGGCCGCGATCCGTCGCAGCCCCCGCTGGCGGGGACTGCCGATCGTCGCCCTCACCGCGAAGGCCATGCCGGGAGATCGCGAGAAGGCCATCTCCCAGGGCGCCACCGACTACGTCCCCAAACCCGTGGACGTAGACCAGCTGCTCGGCGTCGTCTGTGCCCTCCTGGACCCAGCCGGCTCGTCGGCCGACGAGCAATCCACGACCCCCGATCCAGAGACCGTCGTTCAGGAGGAGGACAGCGTTCAAGAAGAGAGCGCTGTTCCGCCGACGACCGAGTGAGGCACCGTGACCATGAGTGCAGAGGCCGCTACCGACAACCGCGCGAGCATCCTCCTAGTCGACGACATGGAGGACAATCTGATGGCGCTCGAAGCCGTCCTCGGGTCACTGAACGAGCCCCTGGTGCGGGCCCGTTCGGGAGAGGAGGCCATGAAGGCGATTTTGCGGCAACGATTCGCCGTGATCCTTCTGGACGTCCGGATGCCGGGCATGGACGGCTTCGAGACCGCGTCGAACATCAAACGCCTCGACCAGACCAAGGACGTGCCCATCATCTTCCTGACGGGCACCGACAACGACGCGGGCTACGCCTTCCGGGGCTACGCGACAGGAGCCGCGGACTACCTCACCAAACCGTTCGATCCCTGGGTGCTGCGCGCCAAGGTCACCGTCTTCCTCGAACTGCACCGCAAGAACAGGCAGCTGGAGCGGATACTGGCCCGTGAGCAGCGCCAGTTCGACGAGCTGGCCGCGCGTCTGTCGGCGATCGAGACCCATATGGCGGCGAGCAGCCTCAAGGACGTCCTCGAACTGCGCCGCCACGTGACGCACATGGAGGAACTCGTGCAGGAAATGCGCCGCGGCCGGAGCGTGTAGACCGACGCCCCGACCGCGTGACGAACGACGAGCGGCCCCCTGGACCCCGAGGCCGACGGATCAGGCCTCGCGCGATCCCGCGTACATGTCGTCGATCAGGTGCTTGTACTCCCGCTCGACCACCGGGCGCTTCAGCTTCAGGCTGGGCGTCAGTTCGCCGTGCTCGACGTCGAGGTCGCGCGGCAGGAGCCGGAACTTCTTGATGGTCTGCCAGCGCTGCAGGCCTTCGTTGAGCTCGCGCACATAGCCGTCGATGAGCTCGACCGTGGCGGGGGCGGCGCACACCTCCGCGTACGTCTTGCCCTCCTGCCCGTTCTCCTTGGCCCAGTCGAGGATGGCGGGCTCGTCGAGGGAGATCAGGGCGGTGCAGAAGTTCCGGTCGGCGCCGTGCACGAGGATGTTGGAGACGTACGGACACACGGCCTTGAACTGGCCCTCGACCTCGGCGGGTGCGATGTACTTGCCGCCGGACGTCTTGATCAGGTCCTTCTTGCGGTCCGTGATCCGCAGATAGCCGTCGACGGACAGCTCGCCGATGTCCCCGGTGTGGAACCAGCCGTCGGACTCCAGGACCTCGGCCGTCTTCTCGGGCAGCCCGTGGTAGCCCTCCATGATGCCGGGGCCGCGCAGCAGGATCTCGCCGTCGTCCGCGATGCGGACCTCGGTGCCGGGCAGCGGCTTGCCGACCGTGCCGGTGCGGTAGGCCTCGCCGGGGTTCACGAAGGAGGCCGCGGAGGACTCGGTCAGGCCGTACCCCTCCAGGATGTGGATGCCGGCGCCCGCGAAGAAGTAGCCGATCTCGGGCGCGAGCGCGGCGGAGCCGGAGACGGCGGCGCGCAGCCGTCCGCCGAAGGCCTCGCGCAGCTTGGAGTAGACGAGGGCGTCGGCGGTCTTGTGCTTGGCGCGCAGCCCGAAGGGCACGGACGCGGTGCCGGTCCTGCGGAAGTTGTCCTGGCTGACCTTCGCGTACTCGCGGGAGACCTCGGCGGCCCACTGGAAGATCTTGTACTTGGCTCCGCCGCCGGCCCGTGCCTTGGCCGCGACGCCGTTGTAGACCTTCTCGAAGATGCGGGGCACGGCCGCCATGTACGTCGGCTGCACCACCGGCAGATTCTCGATGATCTTGTCCACCCGGCCGTCGACGGCGGTGACGTGCCCGAGCTCGATCTGCCCGGAGGTCAGCACCTTGCCGAAGACGTGGGCGAGCGGCAGCCACAGGTACTGCACGTCGTCCGGGCCGAGCAGCCCGGTCGCCGCGATGGCCTTGGCCATGTACGACCAGTTGTCCTGCGGCAGGCGCACGCCCTTGGGGCGGCCCGTCGTGCCGGAGGTGTAGATGATCGTGGCGAGCTGGTCCTTGGTGATCGCCGCGATGCGCTCCTTGACGAGCCCCGGGTTCTTCTCCAGGTGCGCGGCGCCACGGGCCTCCAGGTCGGCGAGCGTGAGCAGCCAGCCCTCGGGGTCGCCCTCGGCGGGCTCCGCGCCCGCGGGGTCGAGCACCACGACGTGCCGCAGCTCGGGCAGGTCGGCACGCTTCTCGCGCGCCTTGGCGAGCTGCGCGGTGTCCTCGGCGATCAGCACGCGGCTGCCGGAGTCGGCCAGGATGTACGCCGACTCCTCGGCGTTGGTCTGCGGATAGACGGTGGTGGTGGCCGCGCCCGCGCACATGATGCCGAGGTCGCAGAGGATCCACTCGACGCGCGTGGACGAGGCGAGGGCGACGCGCTCCTCGGCCTGCAGGCCCAGCTCGATCAGGCCGGCCGCGATGGCGTGGACGCGGTCGGCGGCCTGCGCCCAGCTGAGCGTCTTCCAGTCGTCGGGGCCCTCACCGGACGCCGCCGGGACGGGGTAGCGGTAGGCCTCGGCGTCCGGGGTCGCCGCCACCCGCTCCAGGAAGAGATGCGCCACGGAAGGCGGACGGTTCTCGATCAAGGTCTGTGTGTCGCTCACGACATCCTCCGGGCCCACGACAGTGCGGCGAACTGGCTGGCGGCTGCTTCTTACGTGTGTTCTGACGTCCCTGCGGCTACTTGTTTAACTTGCGAGTAACCTACGAGTGGTGATCAGAGTAGAGCTCCGACGCCCGGTGCGTAAGGGGCAGCTGCCTGTCACTTCCTACAGACACCCATACAGAACGTGCCCGCTCGCCGAAACGCGCCGCGGGCCCGATGCGTGTGCGCACCGGGCCCGCGTGACCGCGGCTCCGCCGCGATCGGGGTGACTACTTCTTGGCCTTGCCGCCGCCGCTGTCGTCGCTGGAGAGCACGGCGATGAAGGCTTCCTGCGGCACCTCGACGGAGCCGACCATCTTCATGCGCTTCTTGCCCTCCTTCTGCTTCTCGAGCAGCTTGCGCTTACGGGAGATGTCACCGCCGTAGCACTTGGCGAGCACGTCCTTGCGGATGGCGCGGATGGTCTCGCGGGCAATGACCCTGGACCCGATCGCCGCCTGGACGGGCACCTCGAAGGCCTGCCGCGGGATGAGCTCGCGCAGCTTGGCGACGAGCCGCACGCCGTACGCGTACGCCTGGTCCTTGTGCGTGACCGCCGAGAAGGCGTCGACCTTGTCGCCGTGCAGCAGGATGTCGACCTTGACGAGCTGGGCGGACTGCTCGCCGGTGGGCTCGTAGTCCAGCGAGGCATAGCCACGCGTCTTTGACTTCAACTGGTCGAAGAAGTCGAAGACGATCTCGGCGAGCGGCAGCGTGTACCGGATCTCCACGCGGTCCTCGGAGAGGTAGTCCATGCCGAGCATGACGCCACGCCGGTTCTGGCACAGCTCCATGATCGAGCCGATGAACTCGCTGGGCGCGAGGATCGTGGCGCGCACCACGGGCTCGAAGACCTGGTCGATCTTGCCCTCGGGGAATTCACTCGGGTTGGTGACCGTGTGCTCGGCGCCGTCCTCCATGATCACGCGGTAGACCACGTTGGGGGCGGTGGCGATCAGGTCGAGCCCGAACTCGCGCTCCAGGCGCTCGCGGATCACGTCCAGGTGCAGCAGGCCGAGGAAGCCGACGCGGAAGCCGAAGCCGAGCGCGGCGGACGTCTCGGGCTCGTAGACGAGCGCGGCGTCGTTGAGCTGCAGCTTGTCGAGGGCCTCGCGCAGGTCCGGGTACTCCGAGCCGTCCAGCGGGTACAGGCCCGAGAACACCATCGGCTTGGGGTCCTTGTAGCCGCCGAGCGGCTCGGTGGCGCCCTTGTTCAGGGAGGTGATCGTGTCACCGACCTTGGACTGACGGACGTCCTTCACGCCGGTGATGATGTAGCCCACCTCACCGACGCCGATGCCGTCGGCCGGGGTCATCTCGGGGGACGAGACACCGATCTCGAGCAGCTCGTGCGTGGCGCCGGTGGACATCATCCGGATCCGCTCACGCTTGTTGAGCTGACCGTCGACGACTCGGACGTACGTCACGACGCCGCGGTAGGAGTCGTAGACCGAGTCGAAGATCATCGCGCGCGCCGGGGCGTCCTTGACGCCGACCGGCGGCGGGATCTCGGCGACGACCTTGTCCAGCAGCGCCTCGACGCCCATGCCGGTCTTCGCGGAGACCTTCAGGACGTCCTCGGGCTCGCAGCCGATCAGGTTGGCGAGCTCCTCGGAGAACTTCTCCGGCTGGGCGGCCGGCAGGTCGATCTTGTTCAGTACGGGGATGATCTTGAGGTCGTTCTCCATCGCCAGGTAGAGGTTGGCGAGAGTCTGCGCCTCGATGCCCTGGGCCGCGTCGACCAGGAGGATCGTGCCCTCGCAGGCCGCGAGCGAACGCGAGACTTCATACGTGAAGTCGACGTGGCCCGGGGTGTCGATCATGTTGAGGATGTGCGTACTGCCCTGATCCGGGCCCTCCGTGGGGGCCCAGGGCAGACGCACCGCCTGGGACTTGATCGTGATGCCGCGCTCGCGCTCGATGTCCATGCGGTCGAGGTACTGAGCACGCATCTGCCGCTGCTCCACCACACCGGTGAGCTGGAGCATGCGGTCGGCGAGCGTGGACTTGCCGTGGTCGATGTGCGCGATGATGCAGAAATTGCGGATCAGCGCCGGGTCGGTACGGCTCGGCTCGGGCACATTTTTAGGGGTCGCGGGCACGCAGGGTCCTGTCTCTTGAGGCGCCTGTCGCCTCGGGTCGGATCTATACGTAGGTTCCATCGTCCCATGGGTGGGGCACTGCGCTCGGTTTGGGCCGGTCGGAGGGCGACTGGTACCGTGGGCAGCTGTGTCTCGTAGCCCTCTCAAGCGTCGAGGCGCGTGTCATAACACTCATCTGCAGTACCTCTGCAGTACCTGAACCTGAAAAGGCTCTTTCGTGGCGAACATCAAGTCCCAGATCAAGCGGATCAAGACCAACGAGAAGGCGCGTCAGCGCAACAAGGCGGTCAAGTCTTCGCTGAAGACCGCGATCCGCAAGGCCCGCGAGGCCGTTGCCGCCGGTGACACCCAGAAGGCCGCCGAGCTCACGCGTGAGGCCACGCGTCAGCTGGACAAGGCCGTCTCCAAGGGCGTCATCCACAAGAACCAGGCCGCCAACAAGAAGTCGGCGCTTGCGACGAAGGCCGCGTCCCTCAAGGGCTGAAGCTCTTGCCCCGGTCCGCCGGGGCGCTGATCAATCCTCCCGCGAGGGTAATTCGAGCCCTCTACCTCGAATCGCGGACAGACCACGCAGTACGCCACGCTGCGACGATGCCCCCGGACCCACTCCGGGGGCATTGCTGTGTCCGGGGTTGCTGCCGGGTGGTGTGGGGGTGCTCTGTCAGGGGCGCGGGGAACTGCGCGACCAGCCACGACGCACGCCGCGGACGAGATCCGCCAGCACCTGCCAGACGGCTAGCCCCGTCGGGACCGCGCGGCACGCGCGATGGCGACGACCGCCTTCTCCAGGGCGTACTCGGGGTCGTCACCGCCACCCTTGACGCCCGCGTCAGCCGCGGCCACCGCGGTGAGCGCGGCAGCCACCCCGTCCGGGGTCCACCCCCGCATCTGCTGGCGCACGCGGTCGATCTTCCAGGGCGGCATGCCCAGCTCACGGGCGAGGTCGGCGGGGCGCCCACCGCGCGCGGAGGAGAGCTTGCCGATCGCCCGGACGCCCTGCGCGAGGGCGCTGGTGATCATGACGGGGGCGACACCGGTCGCCAGGGACCAGCGCAGCGCTTCGAGCGCCTCGGCGGCCCGGCCCTCGACGGCCCGGTCGGCCACCGTGAAGCTGGAGGCCTCGGCCCGGCCCGTGTAGTACCGCCCGACGATCGCCTCGTCGATCGTGCCCTCGATGTCCGCCGCCAGCTGGGCGACCGCGGAGGCAAGCTCGCGCAGATCGCTGCCGATCGCGTCGACGAGCGCCTGGCAGGCCTCCGGGGTCGCCGAACGGCCCAGGGTGCGGAACTCTCCGCGCACGAACGAGAGCCGGTCCGCGGGCTTGGTCATCTTGGGGCAGGCGACCTCGCGCGCCCCCGCCTTGCGCGCGGCGTCGAGCAGCCCCTTGCCCTTGGCGCCGCCCGCGTGCAGCAGGACGAGGGTGATCTCCTCGACCGGCGACCCCAGATACGCCTTGACGTCCTTGACCGTGTCGGCCGACAGATCCTGCGCATTGCGCACGACGACGACCTTGCGCTCGGCGAAGAGCGACGGGCTGGTCAGCTCGGCGAGCGTGCCGGGCTGCAGCAGGTCGGGGGTGAGGTCGCGCACGTCCGTGTCCGCGTCGGCGGCGCGGGCGGCCGCGACCACCTCCTGCACGGCGCGGTCGAGGAGGAGGTCCTCCTGCCCCACGGCGAGCGTGAGAGGAGCGAGCGGATCTGACTTAGCGGCGGTTTCTGTCTTCCTGGCCATCGCGGTCAAGCATCCCATGCGGCACTGACAGCCCGGCCCGTCCGGCCGGGGCCGCTCATGTGCCGCGGCTGCCGTAGCGGAGAATGGGCCCGTGACCGACGTACGACATGTCCTGGTACTGCCCGACCGCGATGCCGCGGAGGTGGTGGCCGAAGAGCTCCCCGACCGTTTCGGCGTCGCCGAGGAGCCCCAGCTGGTCCGCGACGCCCTGGCGGGCGAGGACGACGCCGAGGACGCCCAGTGGCTCGTCGTCGTCGAGGACCCGGACTCCCGCCTCGACCCGTCGGCACTCGACGAACTGGCCGCCGAGCACGAGGGCTGGCTGGAGGCCCCGTAAGGGCCGCCGACCCGGGGGGGGGCGCCGTCAGCCGCTCTTGGGGATGACCTGGATGTCGAGGTCGATCGTGATGCTGTGCCCGACGGCGGCGATACCGCGCGCCAGCATCGTCTGCCAGGTGATCGTGAAGTCGTCCCGGTGCAGTTCGGTGGTGGCCCGGCAGGCGACGCGGGTCTCGCCCTCCAGGCCCTTGCCGACCCCGAGGTACTCGGTGTCGAGCGTGACCGTGCGCGTCACACCGTGCAGCGTCAGGCCGCCGGATATCGCCCAGCGGCTGCCGCCCTTGTGGACGAAGCGCTCGCTGTAGAACTCCATCGTCGGGAACCGCGCCACGTCGAGGAAGTCGCCGGACCTCAGGTGGTCGTCGCGCATCTTGACCGCGGTGTCGATGGAGGCCGCGTCGATGACGACGTGCATCGCGGAGTCCTCCATCCGCTCACCCATCCGGATCGCACCCGCAAAGCTGTTGAACCTGCCGTGGATGCGGGCCAGCCCGATGTGCCGGGCGGTGAAGCCGACCGAGGAGTGCAGGGGGTCGACCTCCCAGTCGCCGGGCTCGGGGAGCGCCGGGGGCTGGGCGACCTGGAGCGTGACGTCACCGAGCGAGGCGTGCGCGTCCTCCCCGACCGTGGCGCTCGCCCGGTACGGAGTGAAGCCCTCCGCCGAGACCGCGAGCCGGTAGTCCCCTGCCGGAACAGCGGTGACGAACGATCCGAAGGGGTCGGTGCCCCCACTGACCACCTTGCGCCCCATGGCGTCGCTGACGGCAAATTCCGCGTTCCGCACGGGCTCGTTGACCGGGTCGAGTACCCGACAGCTGAGTACCCCCGCACTCGGCGGGACCGTGAGCGCCGACAGGGCTCTCACCCGCCCGGTCCGATTCGTACGGTTTCCCAGCCAGCGGCCGAACACGCTCGACACACCCCCGCCTTCCTTGACAACACCTGCAAACTACAACGGAGAGGCATTCGATCACCGTTGCGGCTTTCGATGCAACACGGACCCAGATCACTGGAATGCTGCCGATGCGCCGGGATGCGCCAGGATGTGTCGCGACTGGCCCGATTTGGCCACGACGGACGCACCGAGGGCGGCGCGGGGCCCTCTGGGCGGCCCTCAGGGCCCGCTGGGGGGGGGCCAGTGCGGCACTCAGGGCGGCCTGGTGGCCACTGCCAGCCGTGGCGCCTCCCGGGACCCCGACCCCACCACCGCCACCGCACCGTCCGTGTCCGTCCGCACCACCTGCGCTCCCCCGGCCCGCAGCGCCGCCACGGTGACGGGCGAGGGATGGCCGTACGAGTTGTCGGCGCCGCACGAGATCAGCGCCAGCCGCGGCGCCGCCCTGCGCAACAGCTCCGGATCCTGATGAGCCGAGCCGTGATGCGCGACCTTGAGCACGTCCACGGAACCGATCGACGCGGCCGCCGGAGTCCGCAGCAGGGCCCTCTGCGCGGGCGGCTCCAGGTCGCCGAGAAGCAACAGCGTCAGCCCTCCCGTCCGCACGAGCAGCGTGACGCTCGCGTCGTTCGGCCCCTCGGGCCGCGGCACCGGCCCCGCCGGGGGCCACAGCACCTGCCAGTCCAGGGACCCGGCCCGGCGCCGCTCCCCCGCCGCGGCCGACACCACCGGAACCCGTGCGGCAGCCGCCTCCTCCCGCACGAACTCGGCCTGCTCCGGCGGCTCCTGGAACCCCGTCGTCTGGATCGCCCCCACCGCACGCC
>NZ_LIPN01000094.1 GCF_001418325.1 Streptomyces atriruber
GTCCTCGTGCGGAGGCGGTGGCGGGGGCGGATGCGGCGGAGGCAGCTGACACGGGGCAGCTGGTCCATCGTTTCCACAGAAGCGCCCGGCGGGGCGGCCAGGCCCCGCCGGGCGCTTCTGTGTTGCGCCGTGTGGCTGTACTGAACAATTGAACTGTGTAGCCCTCATGGGGATGGAAACCAGACGAAGTTGGGTAAAAACGCAGTGGCAGCGTCGCCGACCATGATTCCCTCTTAAACGTCAGCACCGCCCTCGGACGTCCGGTACAGGTTTCGCAGAACGCGATCCGGTTACCCGTCAGACGTTCTCGTGGGCACGAGCCGGCATACCGACCTCCCGGAGCGCTGTTCCGGGTGCGCCGGCCCCACCTCCATTGCGTGTTAGCGGAGCCGACCCATGCTCACGACCCTGAAGACTGGCTATACCGACACGCGCGCCGCGGACCTCGCCTGGGCCCTGGGGCGCCAGCCGTTGCCCGCGCTCGCCACCCTCGATCTGGAACTGGCCGACGCCAAAATGCAGTTGAGACTGCTCGGGGCCTCACATCAGGTACTCCTCGAGGAGGAGCGGGGCGGCTGCTCCGAGACCGTGGCTTGCATCCCCGGCAGCAGCACGCCGCTGCCCCTGGGCGTCTCCAAGCGGGTGGGCGACTGGGAGTACGAGTTCGCGGCGCGCGTCGAAACCCTGTCGCAGGGTCAGTTCGGCGGCCGCGCCCAGGAGTTGCTCGCGCTCGTCGCCGAGCACCCGCACGGTCTCGCGGGCGTGTTCCCCGGCAGCCCGCACGCCTTCACCGCGATGCTGGCGCAGCGCCACGAGGGATCCCTGATGTGGCGTACGTGGCATGCGTACCCCCAGGAGGGTCAACTCGTCGCGACACGCACACGGGTGGGGGTGCGCATGCCGCTGCCCGCGACGATCTGACGGTCCGCCGGCCGCTCTTCGGGGGCTCTTCCGCTGCTCTTCGGCTGTTCTCCGACTCCGTTTCGACCGCACGGAGGCGGTGCGGGCCAAGGAGTTGCACCCATGTGGGGGACCCGGTGTGAGCTTGTGGTGACGTAGCGTGCCAGGGTGATCGAGTCGTCGGTGCGCCTGCCGGTCTCACCCCGGGCAGGACGGTTCCTCGTCCTTGCGGGCGTGTTCGTCTGCGCTGCCTGCGGCCTCGTGTACGAACTGGAACTCGTCGCCCTCGCCGCGTACTTGATCGGTGACTCGGTCACCCAGGCCTCCGTCGTGCTCTCCGTGATGGTCTTCGCCATGGGCATCGGCTCGCTGCTCGCCAAGCGGCTGCGGCACCACGCCTCCGCCTGGTTCGGCCTCCTGGAGTCGGCGCTCGCACTGGTCGGCGGCTGCAGCGCCATGGTGCTGTACGCGGCGTTCGCGTGGTCCGGCGGCCGGGGCGAGATGTGGGCGGGCGGCTCGCGCTATCTGCTCGTGGCGTTCTCCCTGGCCATCGGCGTCCTCATCGGCGCCGAGGTGCCGCTCCTCATGGTGCTCATCCAGCGCATCCGCCGCCAGGACGCGGGCGGCGCGGTCGCCGACCTGTTCGCCGCGGACTACGTGGGCGCGCTGGTCGGCGGACTCGCCTTCCCCTTCCTGCTGCTGCCGCTGTTCGGACAGCTGACGGGCGCCCTGTTCACCGGCTCGGTCAACGCGCTCGCGGGCGCCGCACTCGTGTTCGGCCTGTTCCGGCAGGACCTGAGCGTGCGCGCCCGCTGGGTGCTCCTCACCGTGAACGTCGTCGTCCTCTCCCTGCTCGCCTCCGCCGCCGTGCTCGTCGACGACTTCGAGCGGGCCGCCCGGCGCGCCGTGTACGGCAGGGACGTGCGGGTCGCCGTGCAGACCGACGTCCAGGAGGTCGTCCTCACCGGCGGGCGGCGCGGCTCCCTCGACCTCTTCCTCGACGGCCGCCTGCGCATCAGCGGCCGCGACGAACAGCGCTACCACCGGGGGCTCGTCGCCCCCGCGATGTGCGGGCCGCACGCGCGCGTGCTCGTCCTCGGCGGCGGCGACGGCCTCGCGGCGCGCGAGGTCCTGCGCCACCCGGGCGTGCGCCGCGTCGACGTCGTCGAGCTCGACGCGGGCGTCGTCGACCTCGCACGGCACGACCCGGCGCTGAGCGAGCTCAACGGCCACGCGTACCGCGACCCGCGCGTGCGCGTGGTGCACGCCGACGCGTTCCGCTGGCTGCGCCTCGCCCGCACGCGGTACGACGTGGTGATCTCCGACCTGCCGGACCCCGGCATCACCGCCAGCACGAAGCTCTACTCCCAGGAGTTCTACGGCCTGGCCACCCGCGTCCTCACCGACGGCGGCCGCCTCGCCGTGCACGCCGGGCCCCTGTCGACCCGGGCCCACGTCTTCTGGACGGTCGAGGCGACGCTGCGCGCGGCGGGGCTGCGCACGGTGGCGTACCGCGTGGGCGGCAGGCAGTCCGGTTTCGCCGCCGGGCCCGACCGCACGGGGGAGGGGGACACGGCACCCCGCGACTGGGGCTTCGTGCTCGCCTCGCGGAGCCGGCCGGTCCTGCTCAGGGCGGCCCGTTCGGAGGTGGTGCGGGCCGGGGCGTCCGCGGCCGAGCTGACGCGACGGCCGGGACTCGCGCCGTCCACCCTGGTGCATCCGCGTTACGCGAACTGACGTACATCGTCCGACGAACTGTCGTACATGGTGGCGGCCACGTGGGTAGGCTCGGCTGCCATGGAGCATGAGGTGTTCGTTCCGGTCTCTGCAGAGCGGCTCCGGCAGGTCCTGGCCGACCCCGAGCGGGTCGCCGGGGCGGTGCCCGGGCTCCAGCGCGCCGTGGGCGACGAGGGGGAGAAGGACGGGCCGCTCGCCGGGCGCCTCAAGGTCCGCGTCCAGGGGCACACCATCACGTACCGCGGATCGGCGCGGACCGACGCCCGCGCGGACGGGACGTACGCGTTCGAGGCCGAGGGCGCGGAGGTGCGCGGCTCCGGCTCCGTGAAGCTCTCGCTGACCGTGCGGCTCGTGCCGGCCGCCGCGGGGACGACCCTCGTGTTCGGGGGGAGCGCGGGCGCCGACGGGCGGATCGCGGAAGGTTCTCCACAGGCTGTGGAATCCGCGGTGCACCGGCTCCTGGAACGGTTCGCCGAGGGACTCGCGGCGGGGGCGCCCCCGGACACCGCGCCCGAGGAGGAGCCGGACGCGCCCGCGACGCCCGCGGTGACCGTGTTCGAGACCGAGGTCCCGCCGCCGTCGCTGGACCCGCTGAGCGACGACATCGACGACGTGGATGACGTGGACGGTGCCGATGACGTCGACGACGCCGACATCAACCTCGACGACACCAACGTCCTGGACGACGCGGACGACATCGAGGACCTGGAGACCATCGAGGACCTTGAGGACCTCGAAGACCTGGAGGCCATCGGCGTGCCGCCCGCCGAGGCCGCGCACGCCCGCCGCACCATGATCGGCCGCAGCGCGGAGGAGGTCGACCACGCCCCGCCCCGCGGCCGGTACGCTCCCGCGCCCGCCCCCGAGTCCCTCGCCGCCAACGCCACGCTCCGCTGGGCCGCGCCCGTCGCCGCCCTCGCGCTGGCCTCGGCCATCGTCGTCGGCCGGGCCCTGCGCCGCCGTCGCTGACCGCCCACGTCATAGGGTCGGCCCCGTGAGTACCGAAGACGTGACCCTCACCGCGGGCGACGCGGAAGTGACGGTGCAGCCGGGCAACGGCTGCCGCATCGGAAGTCTGCGCATCGGCGGCGTCGAGCTGCTGCGGCAGGGGAAGAAGTACGGCTGCTTCCCAATGGTGCCCTGGTGCGGCCGCATCGGGGACGGGCGGTTCCGCGACGGCGCCGACGTCCACCAGATGCCGCTGAACTCCCCGCCGCACGCCATCCACGGCTTCGCGCGCGACGCCGCGTGGCGCACGGCACGGACGTCGAAGACCGAGGCGGTCTTCACGTACGACCTGGCCGACCCCTGGCCCTACCCGGGCCGCGTCACCCAGATCGTGGAGCTCGCCGAGGACGCCCTGACGCTGCGCATGGGCATCGAGACGCACGGCGGCTCCTTCCCCGCGCAGGCCGGCTGGCACCCCTGGTTCAACCGGGTCCTGGTGGACGGCGGCGAGCCCGTCCGCATCGACTTCGCCCCGGCCTGGCAGGAGGAGCGCGGCGACGACCACCTCCCCACCGGCCGCCGCATCGACGTGCGCCCCGGCCCCTGGGACGACTGCTTCGGCATGCCCGACGGCGTCGACGTGACGCTCACCTGGCCCGAGCGGCTCGAAGTGAACGTCAAGAGCCGCGAGCCGTGGGTCGTCGTCTACGACGAGCAGGAGGCCGCGGTCTGCGTGGAGCCCCAGACGGGCCCGCCCAACGGCCTCAACACGGACCCGCGCCTGGTCACCCCCATCGAGCCGCTGGAGACGTCGACCACGTGGACCTGGCGACGCCTGTAGGGCCTGCCCGGCGGGTCATGCCTGGGATGCGGTGGTCCGGCACGCACATCTGCGGCGTTGTCGTCAGGTGCCGACCAGACCGCCGCTCACCGGCACGAAGAGGCGACGGCCCACCGGTGGCGGCCTGACCCGCCGGACAGACCCTAAGCTCATAGGCATGACTGACGTACGCGGCGAGCTGCTGCAGCAGATCAAGGACAAGGCCGTCGTGCACGGCAAGGTGACGCTCTCCTCCGGGCTGGAGGCCGACTACTACATCGACCTCCGCCGGATCACACTCGACGGGGAGGCCGCCCCGCTGGTCGGCCAGGTCCTGCTCGACCTGACCGAGGACCTCGACTTCGACGCCGTGGGCGGTCTGACCATGGGCGCCGACCCGGTGGCCGGCGCGATGCTGCACGCGTCCGCCGCCCGCGGCAAGCGCCTGGACGCCTTCGTCGTCCGCAAGGCCGCCAAGGCGCACGGCATGCAGCGCCGCGTCGAGGGACCGGACATCAAGGGCCGCCGCGTCCTGGTCGTCGAGGACACCTCCACCACCGGCGGCTCGCCGCTGACCGCCGTCGAGGCCGTCCGCGAGGCGGGCGCCGAGGTCGTCGGCGTCGCCACGATCGTGGACCGGGCCACCGGCGCCGGCGAGAAGATCACCGAGGGCGCGGGCGTGCCGTACCTCTTCGCCTACTCGAAGGACGACCTCGGCCTCACCGACTGAGGACTTCCGACCGGCTGGAGCCGCCCGGCAAGTCTGGAAGGATGGGGGCGACGATGACGTCGCCCCCCTTAGGTCAGGGCCAAGCACACACCCGCACATCACAAGGAGCGGACACATGCCCATCGCAACTCCCGAGGTCTACGCCGAGATGCTCGACCGGGCGAAGGCAGGCAAGTTCGCCTACCCGGCGATCAACGTGACGTCCTCGCAGACCCTGCACGCGGCGCTGCGTGGCTTCGCCGAGGCCGAGAGCGACGGCATCATCCAGATCTCCACCGGTGGTGCGGAGTTCCTGGGCGGCCAGCACAACAAGGACATGGTGACCGGCGCGGTCGCGCTCGCCGAGTTCGCGCACATCGTCGCCGCGAAGTACGACGTCACCGTCGCGCTGCACACCGACCACTGCCCCAAGGACAAGCTGGACACGTACGTCCGTCCGCTGATCGACGTCTCCGCCGAGCGCGTCAAGGCCGGTCGCGACCCGCTCTTCCAGTCGCACATGTGGGACGGCTCCGCCGAGACCCTCGCCGACAACCTGGCCATCGGCCAGGAGCTGCTCGCGAAGGCCGCCGCCGCGAAGATCATCCTTGAGGTGGAGATCACCCCGACCGGTGGCGAGGAGGACGGCGTCACGCACGAGATCAACGACGAGCTGTACACGACCGTCGACGACGCGCTGCGCACCGCCGAGGCCCTGGGCCTGGGCGAGAAGGGCCGCTACCTGCTGGCCGCGTCCTTCGGCAACGTCCACGGCGTCTACAAGCCGGGCAACGTCGTCCTGCGCCCCGAGCTCCTCAAGGACCTCCAGGAGGGTGTCGGCGCCAAGTACGGCAAGCAGTCCCCCTTCGACTTCGTGTTCCACGGCGGCTCCGGCTCCACCGCCGAGGAGATCGCGACCGCCCTGGAGAACGGCGTCGTGAAGATGAACCTCGACACGGACACGCAGTACGCGTTCACGCGTCCCGTCGCCGACCACATGTTCAAGAACTACGACGGCGTCCTGAAGGTCGACGGCGAGGTCGGCTCGAAGAAGACGTACGACCCGCGCACCTGGGGCAAGTCCGCCGAGGCGGGCATGGCCAAGCGCGTCTCCGAGGCCTGCGCGAACCTGCGCTCCACGGGCACGAAGCTGAAGTAGTCCCGCGTTCCGCGCGTCCGAAGGCCCCGGGTCGGTGACCCGGGGCCTTCGCCGTGACGGCATGCCGCAGACTTGGTCCCATGGCCATTCACAAGGATCTCCTCGGGGGACCGCCCCCGACCCACCTGCCCGACGACCCGGAGCCCCGCGAGCTGCTCGCGAACGGCGCGGCGCCCGCCGACGTCGCCGCGAAGTACCCGACGTCCTCGCTCGCCTGGGCCCAGCTCGCCGACGAGGCGTACGAGCGCGGCAGCGTCGTCGAGTCGTACGCCTACGCCCGCACGGGCTACCACCGCGGCCTGGACTCCCTGCGCCGCAGCGGCTGGAAGGGCCACGGCCCGGTGCCGTGGGAGCACGAGCCCAACCGCGGCTTCCTGCGCGCGCTGCACGCCCTGGCGCGGGCCGCGCAGTCGATCGGCGAGCAGGAGGAGTACGAGCGCTGCGCGGGCTTCCTGCGGGACTCTTCCGAGACCGCGGCGAAGACGCTCGGCTGACGTGGGCGGGGTCCCGGGGTGCTGTCACCCCGGGGCCCTGCCACGGGGGCTCCGCCCCCGGACCCCCTCATCGGCCTGAACGGCCTCGTCCTCAATCGCCGGACGGGCTGAAACTGCCCCCCCGGCGCCGGGAGTCTTTTAGGGGCGCGGGGAACTGCGCGACCAGCCACAGTGGACCCGCGGACGGCGTCAGACCAGCGAGCGCAGCATTCCCGCGTCGTACGGGACCGCCTCCGCCAGCCGGTCGGTCAGCGCCTTGTCCGCCCACTCCGGGTCCGCTATCAGCGAGCGGCCCACCGCGATGACGTCGAACTCGTCGCGCTCCATGCGGTCCAGGAGCCGGTCGATTCCGGCGGTCGACGTGGTCTCCGTGGAGAACGTCTCCGCGGCCGTGAACTGCTTGTCGAGGCCGACCGAGCCGACGGACAGCGCGGCCTTGCCGGTGAGCTTCTTGACCCAGCCCGCGAGGTTCAGGTCGTCGCCCTCGAACTCCGGGAGCCAGTAGCGGCGCGTCGAGGCGTGGAAGGCGTCGACGCCCGCGGCCGCCAACGGGGCGAGCAGGGCGTCCAGTTCGGTCGGGTCCGCGGCCAGCTTCTCGTCGTAGGCGTTCGCCTTCCACTGGGAGAGCCGGAAGATCACGGGGAAGTCCGGCGAGACCGCCGCGCGCACCGCCTCGACGGTCTCGGCCGCGAAACGGGCGCGGGAGGCGACGTCGCCGCCGTAGCCGTCGGTGCGCCGGTTGGTGCGGTTCCAGAAGAACTGGTCGATCAGGTAGCCGTGCGCGCCGTGCAGCTCGACGCCGTCGAAGCCGTTCCGCTCGGCTTCGGCCGCCGCGCGCGCGAAGGCCGCGATGACCTCGTCGATGTCGGCGGACGTCAGCGCGTGGCCCTTCGGCTCGCCGTCCAGGCTCAGGCCCGAGGGGCCGGCCGGGGGCGCGTCAGGGAAGGGGCCGTCGCCGTCGTTGCGGGTGGCGCCCACGTGCCACAGCTGCGGGACGACCTTCCCGCCCGCCGCGTGCACGGCCTCGGCGACCTGCCGCCAGCCCGCGAGCGGGGCGTCGCCGTGGAAGCGCGGGACGCGGTGGCTGCTGCCCGCCGACGCGTGGTCGACGTACGTGCCCTCGGTGACGATCAGACCGACGCCGCCCGCGGCGCGGCGCGCGTAGTACTCCGCCACGTCCGCGCCCGGCACGCCGTCCGGGGAGAAGTTGCGGGTCATGGGAGCCATGGCGATGCGGTTGCGCAGGCTGAGGCCGTTGATGTCGAAGGGGCGGCCGAGGAGTCGGGCGGCGCGTGAGGTGGTGGTTTCCGTGGCATCCATATCGGCATCGTACGCCTATGACAGCACTGTAAGTCTTTTGCCCATGTCGGCCCGGAGCCGGGTACCGTGAAGGACATGAACTGGCCCGCGACCGAGCGCCACTGTCTGACCCCCGCGCCCGGCGGCCTCGCGCTCGTCCAGGACCTCCTGAACACCGCGCCGGCCGTCCCGGCCGACCTGCCCGACCTGCTGGCGGACGGTTCGCTCGGCGCCGTCCAGGAGTGGGCCGACCAGGCCGTCCGCGGCTGGTCGGGGGCGACGGGCAGGGGTGACGTGCACCTCGTGCTCACCGACGACGACCTGCCCAAGCTGCGCTGCCTGCGCGACCAGGTGCGGCGCGCGCTCGCCGCGGGCGACTGCGGCGGCGAGGCGGTGCGGTTCACCTCCGCGCCGGTCGTCGTCGGGCTCGCGGGCGACGGCACCCTCACCCTGGAGCCGGAGGGCGCCGGCGCGCGCTGGCTGGCCTCCGCGGTGCTCGCCGAGGGGCTCCTCGCCCAGGCGTCGGGCAACTGGCGCCGCCTCAAGATCTGCCGCAACACGGCCTGTTCCGCCGCGTTCTACGACCGCTCCCGCAACAACAGCGGCGTCTGGCATTCGGTCCGCGGCTGCGGGAACGCCGCCCATCTGCGCGCCTGCCGGGAGCGGCGCCGCGGGCACTCCGAGGTGGCGGAAAGCGGCGTAAAGGCTTAGCTGCTGTCTGACGCGGGCGTACCTTGCCGATTCCGGGAAAGTTGCAGAAGATTCCCGTGGGGACCGGGGCCCCCGTGCCGGTAACGGCAGGGGCGGACCGCTACCCGGAGTACGTATCGAGGAGACAGTGATGTCCCCAGAGACGCATGAGGCATCCCCCGAGGAGCGCGCGGCGTCCACCGAGGTCCCCGAGGCGGAGAGCCCGAACCTCGACTTCGCAGGCACCACCCCGTACGAGGACTACGTCCAGGCGGACGTCCTCACCCACCTGCAGCACCTGCGCTCGGACGACCCCGGCGAGATGGTCTTCCTGGTCACCACCCAGGTCATGGAGCTGTGGTTCACGGTGATCGTCCACGAGTGGGAGACCGCGGCGCACGCCCTGCGCCGCGACGACATCCCCGTGGCGGTGGCCGCGCTCAAGCGCAGCCTGCGCGAGCTGGAGGCCCTGAACGCCTCCTGGCGCCCGCTCGCCCAGCTCACCCCCGCCCAGTTCAACTCCTACCGCGGCGCGCTCGGCGAGGGATCCGGCTTCCAGTCCGCGATGTACCGCCGCATGGAGTTCCTGCTCGGCGACAAGTCCGCGTCCATGCTCGTCCCGCACCGGGGCGCCCCGCGCGTCCACGCGGAGCTGGAGAAGGCCCTGCAGGAGCCGAGCCTGTACGACGAGGTGCTCGGCCTCCTCGCGCGGCGCGGGTACGCGATACCGGCGTCCGTCCTGGAGCGCGACCTCGCCAGGCGCTACGAGCCGTCGCCGGAGGTCGAGGCCGTCTGGACCGAGCTCTACAGCGGTGACGAGAGCGGCGACCTGGCCCGCCTCGGCGAGACGCTGACCGATGTCGGCGAGCTGGTCTGGCGCTGGCGCAACGACCACCTGGTCGCCACCCGCCGCGCCATGGGCTCCAAGACGGGCACGGGTGGCTCCGCCGGTGTGGCATGGCTGGAGAAGCGGGCCACGAAGAACGTGTTCCCCGAGCTGTGGACTGCGAGGAGCCATGTCTGACCTGCGGGACGACCTGCGGACCGAGGCCGAGGCCCTGGACGCCGCCGACGAACTCGGAGCCAAGCGGAAGGAGTTCGTCCTCGACGAGACGGTGTACCTGGACGGCAACTCCCTGGGCGCCCTGCCGGCGAACGTGCCGGGCCGCCTCGCCGAGGTGATGACCCACGAGTGGGGCAAGCTCCGCATCCGCTCCTGGGACGAGAGCGGCTGGTGGACCGCCCCCGAGCGCATCGGCGACCGCATCGCCCCGCTCGTCGGCGCCGCCCCCGGCCAGATCGTGGTCGGCGACTCCACCAGCGTCAACGTCTTCAAGGCCCTGGTGGCCGCGGTCCGCATCGCACGGGACCCCGACAGCCCCGACAGCACGGCGGCCCCGGGCAACCCTTCCGAGGGGCGCGACGAGATCGTCGTTGACGCCACGACCTTCCCCACGGACGGGTACATCGCGGAGTCGGCGGCCCGCCTCACCGGCTGCCGTCTCGTACCGGTCGCGCCGGGCGACGTCCCCGGCGTCCTCGGCGACCGCACCGCCGCCGTCCTGCTCAACCACGCCGACTACCGCACCGGGCGCCTGCACGACCTGCCCGGACTGACGGCGGCGATCCACGCGGCGGGCGCGCTCGCCGTCTGGGACCTGTGCCACACGGCGGGCGCCCTGCCGGTCGGCCTGGACGAGCACGGCGTGGACCTCGCGGTGGGCTGCACCTACAAGTACCTGAACGGCGGCCCGGGTGCGCCCGCCTACCTCTACGTACGCGAAAGCCTGCAGTCCCGCTTCGACTCACCGCTGCCCGGCTGGAACTCGCACGCCGAACCCTTTGGCATGCGGCCCGAGTTCGAGGCGGCCGACGGGGCGCTGCGCGGTCGCGTCGGCACGCCGGACATCCTGTCGATGCTCGCCCTCGAGGCGTCGCTCGACGCCTGGGACGGCGTCTCCATCGATGCCGTGCGCGCCAAGTCCCTCGCCCTGACGGACTTCTTCCTGCGGTGCGTCGAGGCGTACGTGCCCGCGGGCCGGGTCGAGTCCCTCACCCCGGCCGCGCACGCCGAGCGCGGCAGCCAGGTCGCGCTGCGCTGCGAGGACGCGGGCGACGTGATGCGGCGCCTCGTCGAGCAGGGCGTGGTCGGGGACTTTCGCGCGCCGGACGTGCTGCGGTTCGGATTCACGCCGCTGTACGTCTCCTTCGGCGATGCCGAGCGGGCGGCTCGTGTCCTCGCGCGCACGCTGGCCTGATAGCGTCCGGCGGATCTTGCCCCCCGCTTTTCCGCACCCCGGAAGGGCGGGGGCCCGCCCGCCAGCCGCACTGCTGTTGAGAGGTTGCCGCATGCCGGACGACGCCGCCGTGGCCCGCGATGCCGCCGAGGCCGAAGCCGCCTTCTCGCATCCCGCCGTGAAGCCGGACGCCACCGTCGCGTACGGCGAGCACCCCGACCAGGTCGTGGACCTCTACGCCCCCAAGGGGGACGCCCACGGCTCCGCGCCCCTCGTCGTCCTCCTGCACGGCGGCGCGTGGCGGGCGCCCTACGACCGGCAGCACGTCACCCCGTTCGCGGACTTCCTCGCGCGCCGCGGCTTCGCGGTGGCCAACGTCGAGTACCGCAGGGGCAGTCCGATCCCCGCGCAGGGCGGCGCGAGCCCGGTGGCCGGGCGCTGGCCGGAGACCTTCGACGACGTGGCCGCCGCCTTCGACGCGCTGCCCGCGCTCGTACGGGACGCGCTGCCGTCGGCCGACCCGCGCCGCACGGTCGTGACCGGGCACTCCGCGGGCGGCCACCTCGCCCTGTGGGTGGCCGCGCGCCACCTCCTGCCCGCCGACGCGCCCTGGCGCACCGGCCGCCCCGCCCCGCTGCGCGGCGTCGTCGCGCTCGCGCCGATCGCGGACCTCAGGACCGCCGAGGCGCTGGAGGTCTGCGGCGGCGCGTCGGCGCAGCTCCTCGGCGGCACGGACCGGTTCGAGGAGCGGCTGCCGTACGCCGACCCGGCCGCGCTGCTCCCGTCGGGCATCGCCACGACCGTGGTGCAGGGGCGCACCGACATCGTCGTGCCGCAGGCGGTGTCCGAGGCGTACGCCGACGCGGCCGCCAAGGCGGGCGAGGTGGTGGGGCTGACGCTCCTGGAGGACGTCGGGCACTTTCCGCTGATCGATCCGGCGGCGGACGCGTGCGCGGTGGTCGCCGAGGAGATCGCGCAGCTGGCGTTCTGACGCGGTCGTGCGCACCGCGAGTAGTACCTGCGACGGACCCGGCGGAACCCGTCTCGCTGTGGACGACCGGGCTGCCGCCTGCCCGTACCGTCGTAGACGTGACCGAAACGACTGAGCAGCTCAAGGCCAGCGGCCAGAAGAGCCCCGAGTACCACCTCGTGCGGGAGGCCTTCGGCGGCCTGCGCGAGGCGCTGTTCCGCGACGCCTTCGCCTACCGGCTGCTGCCCCCGAGGGCGACGGAGGGGCGGATGGCCCGCCTCCTGCCGCGGCGGATACGCGCGCATGCGGTGTGGACCCCGCACGCCCTGGTGATCGGCGCGGCCCTGATCACCCTCTTCATCGCCTACCAGGTGGGCCTGGGATCCGGCGGGATCGCGCACCTCCTCACCGGCTTGATCCCGGCGACGGCCATCCTGATGACGCTGGTCAGGCCGGTCGGCGCGTTCTGGGTGTCGCTCGCCACGACCCCGTTCACCGCGGTGCTCGGCAACACCTGGGACGGCTGGCCGTGGACGCCCCCCGCGTTCTTCGGGCACATCGTGGTGATGGTCGTCGTCGCGGCCAGGACCGGTCCGCGCACGGCCCTGTGGATGTGGCTCGGCACGGCGGCGTACGGCCTGGTCACGGAGGTCGGCCTCGGCGGCCCCGGCAGCGGTGCCTCCGACGCCCCGATGATGCTGTTCCTCTCCGCGCTCGCCCTGCTGGTCACCACCGTGGTGCACGTGCGCCGCGAGGCGCAGCGCGAGGTCACCGTGCAGCGCACCGTCACCGCCATCGAGCGCGACAAGCGCACCCTCCTGGAGGAGCGCACCAACATCGCCCGCGAGCTGCACGACGTGGTCGCCCACCACATGTCGGTGGTCGCCATCCAGGCCGAGGCCGCGCCCTACCGCGTGGAGAACCCGCCGCCCGAGCTGGAGCAGGCCTTCGTCACGATCCGCGAGAACGCGGTGTCCGCGCTCACCGAACTGCGCCGCGTCCTCGGCGTCGTACGGGCGGAGGACTACGAGGCGCCGGACGCCCCGCAGCCCACGCTCGCCGACCTCGACCGGCTCCTGGCCAACGTCCGCGACGCCGGCCTGACCGTCGACAAGGTGGTCACCGGGGCGGCCCGCGAGCTGCCGCAGGGCGTGGAGCTCTCGGCGTACCGCATCGTGCAGGAGGCGCTCAGCAACAGCCTGCGCCACGCGCCCGGCGCCGCGGCCCGCGTCGAGGTCGGCTATGTCCTCGGCGGCCTCGGCCTGCGCATCGTGAACGGCCCGGCGACCGGCCTGGTCAAGCCGTCACCGGGCGCGGGACACGGCATCACCGGCATGCGGGAGCGCGTCACGATGCTGAACGGCGAGATGACGGCGGAACCGGCCGCGGACGGCGGCTACGAGGTCACGGTCTTCCTCCCGGTGCCGCTCGCGGACCGGCTGGACCCGGCAGGAGAAGACGCATGACGATCAAGGTGCTGATCGCCGACGACCAGATGATGGTGCGGGAGGGCTTCTCCGTCCTGCTGAACGCCATGCCCGACATCGAGGTCATCGGGGAGGCCGTGAACGGCCGGGAGGCGGTCGAGCGCGTCCGTGAACTCGCCCCCGACGTCGTGCTCATGGACATCCGCATGCCGGAGCTCAACGGCATCGAGGCGACGCGCGAGATCATCGCCTCCGAGGGCGACGCCGATGGTTGCAAGGTGCTCGTCCTGACCACCTTCGACCTCGACGAGTACGTCTACCAGGCGCTCCGAGCGGGCGCCTCCGGCTTCCTCCTCAAGGACGCCTCGGCACGCCAACTGGCGGATGGCGTACGGGTGGTGGCGTCCGGCGAGGCGCTGCTCGCGCCCACCGTGACGCGCCGCCTGATCACGGAGTTCTCGAAGCTCGCGGAGACGCCGCGGCTGTCGTCGACCGTCCAGGCGCAGCAGTACGGCGAGCTCACCGAGCGCGAGACGGAGGTCCTCGTCCTCATCGCGCAGGGACTGTCGAACGCGGAGATCGCCTCCCGGCTCGTGGTCGCCGAGTCCACCATCAAGACGCACGTCAGCCGGGTCCTGGTGAAGCTGGGGCTGCGGGACCGCACGCAGGCCGCGGTGTTCGCGTACGAAGCGAGGCTGGTCACGCCGGGGTGAGCGGCACTAGCGTCGCGCCATGGACGCAGCGTGCGAAGCGGCAGGGTTCGAAGCGGCAGAGGTCTTCGCCCCCTCGTCACCGGAGTTCGTCGCCGACCCCTATCCGGCGTACGCGCGCCTGCGCGCGGCGGGCCGCGCCCACTACTGCGCGCCCACCGACCAGTGGCTGATCCCGCACCACGCGGACGTCGCGGCACTGCTGCGCGACCGGCGCCTCGGCCGCACCTACCTGCACCGTTTCACGCACGAGGAGTTCGGCCGCACGCCCCCGCCGCCCGAGCACGAGCCGTTCCACGTCCTCAACGACAACGGCATGCTCGACCTGGAGGCGCCCACCCACACCCGCATCCGCCGCCTGGTCTCGAAGGCGTTCACGCCGCGGACCGTCGAGCGACTCCGCCCGTACGTCGAGAAGCTGGCGGACGACCTCGCGCGCGACCTGGTGGCGGACGGCGGCGGGGACCTGGTGGCGCGCGTCGCCGAACCGCTGCCGGTGGCGGTCATCGCCGAGATGCTGGGCATCCCGGAGAGCGACCGCGGACTGCTGCGCCCCTGGTCGGCGGCGATCTGCGGCATGTACGAACTGAACCCGCCCGCGGCGACGGCGGCGCGCGCGGTCCGTGCCTCCCTCGAATTCTCGTCCTATCTCCGGGAGTTGATCGCCGTACGCCGGGAGAAGCCGGGCGAGGACCTGATCTCGGGCCTGATCGCGGCGTACGAGGACGGGGAGTCGCTCAGCGAGCAGGAGATGATCTCGACGTGCGTGCTCCTCCTGAACGCGGGGCACGAGGCGACGGTGAACGCCACGGTCAACGGCTGGCACGCGCTGTTCCGCGACCCGGCGCAGCTGGCCGCCCTGCGCGCGGACCCGGGGCTCGTCCCCACGGCGGTGGAGGAGCTGATGCGGTACGACACCCCGCTGCAGCTCTTCGAGCGCTGGGTGCTCGACGACATCGAGATCGGCGGGGTGAGGATCCCGCGCGGCGCGGAACTGGCGCTCCTCTTCGGCTCCGCCAACCACGACCCCGCGGTCTTCGAACGGCCCGCCGACCTCGACCTGACCCGCCGCGACAACCCGCACATCTCCTTCAGCGCGGGCATCCACTACTGCATCGGCGCGCCGCTCGCCCGCATCGAACTGGCGGCGTCCCTGCGCGCGTTGCTCCGCAGGGCCCCGTCCCTCCGCCTCGCCGCGGACCCGCCCCGCACGCCGAACTTCGTCATCCGGGGCTTCAAGGAGCTGCTGGTGAGGCCCTGAACCGGCTCAGCCGGTCATGTCCCGCCGGCGCAGACCCGCCAGTCCGGCCGTCACCAGGGCGGCCGCGACCACGGTGAGCAGCACCAGCGGCGGCCAGGACATCGCGGAGCCCGGCAGCTTCGGCAGGTGGCCGAAGGGGGAGAGGTCCATGACCGCTCCGGGCAGTTCGAGCACCGGCCCGATCCAGCCGATGGCCAGGCAGACCCCGACCACGCCCCAGGCCGCCGGGGCCGCCTTCGGGACGGCTCCGGCGAGCAGTACGGCGACGCCGCCGAGCACCCAGACCGCGGGCAGCTGCGCGAGGCACGCGCCGAGTACGGCGGCCGTCATCAGGAGCACCGCGCCGCCGAAGGCGACGACGAGGTGCCCGGCCGCCCACCGCGCCCGCGTTTGCCCTGCACCGTCCTGCGGGAGTAGGAGCGCCGTGCCCGCCGCTTCGCGGCGGATCTATCCCACCCACTCGCCCGTTTGCCCGCACCGTCCCGCGGGGGTAGGAGCGCCGTGCCCGCCGCTTCGCGGCGGATGTTTCCCACCCACTCGCCCGTTTGCCCCGCACCGTCCCGCGGGAGTAGGAGCCCCCCGGGGCAGGCGCAAGCACCCACCGGGGCGCAGCCGCGTACGAGACGCGGAGGGGACGCGGGGGTATGTGCGCACGGAGCA
>NZ_LIPN01000095.1 GCF_001418325.1 Streptomyces atriruber
GCCCCCACCAGCCGCCCCCCACCTACTCGCACCGAAAGACTCCCGGGAGACCCCTCATGCATGACGACCGCACCCTGGTCGAAGCCCGTCTCAAGCGCGTACTCGACGAGCGCATCAGGCCCGCCGTGTACCCCGCTTCCGTACCCCTCGACGTGGCCGTGTGGAACGCGCCGGGCGAGCCGGTCCCGGTCGCCGAAGGGCTCGCCGCCGAGCCGACGCCGACCGCCGTCGGCGAGAAGTGGGGGGCGCCCTGGGGGACCAGCTGGTTCCGGGTGACCGGGACCGTGCCGAAGGAGTGGGCGGGCAAGACCGTCGAGGCCGTCCTCGACCTCGGCTTCGACGAGAACATGCCGGGCTTCCAGTGCGAGGGCCTCGTGTACCGCCCCGACGGCACCCCGGTGAAGGGCCTCAACCCGCGCAACCAGTGGGTGCGCGTCGCGGCGCCCGCCGAGGGCGGCGAGGAGGTGCGGCTGCACGTCGAGGCCGCGTCCAACCCCGTCATCCTCGACTACCACCCCTTCCTGCCCACGCAGCTCGGCGACAAGGAGACCGCGGGCAGCGAGCCCCAGTACAAGCTGGAGCGCATGGACCTCGCCGTCTTCGACGAGACGGTGTGGCAGCTCGTCATCGACCTCGAAGTCCTCGGCGAACTCATGCAGGAACTGTCCCAGGACTCCGGACGGCGCTACGACATCGTGCGCGCGGTCGGCCGCGCCCTGGACGCCGTCGACCTCCAGGACGTGAACGGCTCGGCCGCCACGGCGCGCGCACAGCTCGAAGGAGTGCTCACCACCCCCGCCGAGCCCTCGGCACACCGCATCAGCGCCGTCGGGCACGCCCACATCGACTCGGCGTGGCTGTGGCCGCTGCGCGAGACGGTGCGCAAGGTGGCGCGTACGACGTCGAACATGACCGCGCTCATCGAGGACGAACCGGACTTCGTCTTCGCCATGTCGCAGGCGCAGCAGTGGGCGTGGATCAAGGAGCACCGCCCCGAGGTGTGGGCGAAGGTCAAGAAGGCGGTCTCCGACGGGCGGTTCGTGCCCGCGGGCGGCATGTGGGTCGAGTCGGACACCAACATGCCGGGGTCGGAGGCGATGGCCCGGCAGTTCGTGCACGGCAAGCGGTTCTTCCTCGACGAGTTCGGCGTCGAGAACGACGAGGCCTGGCTGCCCGACACGTTCGGGTTCGCGGCAGGGCTCCCGCAGATCATCAAGGCCGCCGGTTCGAAGTGGCTGCTCACCCAGAAGATCTCGTGGTCGCAGACCAACCGCTTCCCGCACCACACCTTCAACTGGGAAGGCATCGACGGCACCCGGATCTTCACGCACTTCCCGCCCGTCGACACGTACAACTGCTCGATGAAGGGCAGCGAGATCGCCCACGCGGCGAAGAACTTCAAGGACAAGGGCGTCGCCCGGCACTCCCTCGCGCCCACCGGCTGGGGGGACGGAGGCGGCGGCACCACCCGCGAGATGATCGCCAAGGCGGGCCGCCTGCGTGACCTGGAGGGCTCGGCGACCGTCGAGTGGGAGACGCCCGCCGCCTTCTTCGAGAAGGCCGAGGCCGAGTACCCCAACGCCCCCGTCTGGGTCGGCGAGCTCTACCTGGAGCTGCACCGCGCCACGCTCACCAGCCAGGCGGGCACCAAGCAGGGCAACCGCCGCAGCGAACACCTGCTGCGCGAGGCGGAGCTGTGGGCGGCCACGGCCGCCGTGCGCTCGCCCGGATTCACCTACCCCTACGAGCAGTTGGACCGTGTCTGGAAGACGGTGCTGCTCCACCAGTTCCACGACATCCTGCCCGGTTCGTCCATCGCCTGGGTGCACCGCGAGGCCCGCGCGACCTACGCGGCCGTCGCCCAGGAGCTGAACGGCATCATCGACAAGGCGCAGCGCGCCCTCGCGGGCGAGGGATCCGGCGCGCTGGTCTTCAACTCCACGCCGCACACCCGCGACGGCGTCCCCGCGGGCGGTGCCTGCGCCGCCGCGGTCGACGGCGCGTCGGCGATCGCCACGCGCGCCGACGGCGGCTTCGTGCTCGACAACGGTCTGCTGCGGGTGGAGATCGACGGGCGCGGCCTGGTCGTCTCCGCGTACGACCTGGTCGCCGACCGGGAGACCGTCGCACCGGGTCGGGTGGCCAACCTGCCCCAGGTGCACGCGGACTTCCCGAACATGTGGGACGCGTGGGACGTCGACGAGTTCTACCGCAACACCGTCACCGATCTGACCGAGGCGGACCGGGTGGAGGCGGGCGACGGCGCGTCGGTCCGCGTCGTGCGCACCTTCGGGGACTCGCGCCTCACCCAGGTGCTCACGCTCGCACCGGGCGCCCAGCGCCTCGACATCGACACCGAGGTCGACTGGCACGAGACGGAGAAGTTCCTCAAGCTCGCCTTCCCGCTGGACATCCACGCGGAGCGGTACGCCTCGGAGACCCAGTTCGGCCACTTCTACCGCGCCACGCACACCAACACGAGCTGGGAGGCCGCCAAGTTCGAGGCGTGCAACCACCGCTTCGTGCACATCGAGGAGCCGGGCTGGGGCGTCGCGCTGGTCAACGACTCGACGTACGGCCACGACGTGACCCGCACGGTCCGCACCGAGGACTCCGGCACGACCACGACGGTCCGCGTCTCGCTGCTGCGCGCCCCGCGCTTCCCCGACCCCGAGACGGACCAGGGCGTGCACCGCTTCCGGCACGCCCTGGTGCCGGGCGCGGCGATCGGCGACGCGGTGCGCGAGGGCTACCGCATCAACCTGCCCGAACGCCGGATCACCGGGGGCGCCGACGTGGCGCCGCTGGTGACGGTCGACGAGGACGCCGTGGTCGTCACGGCCGTCAAGCTCGCCGACGACGGCAGCGGCGATGTCGTCGTCCGCTTCCACGAGTCGCGGGGCGGCCGGGCGAAGGCCACGCTCACCACGGGCTTCGCCGCGGGCTCGGTCGCGGTGACCGACCTGCTGGAGCGCCCGCTCGACGGGGTGACGGCGCCGGAGCTCGCGGATGACGCGGTGTCGGTGACGCTGCGGCCGTTCGAGCTGGTGACGCTGCGGTTCACGCGGAGCTGAGGCCCCGCGCCGCACCTCGCATCACCTCACCCGTCGGTCCGCAGCCACACGCGCAGCGGGCCGACGGGCTCGAAGCCCTGGCGGACCGCGGCCGCCAGGGCTTCGCCATGCTCGTACCCGACGACCGGCACCCCCGGCCAGAGCCGGTTTGTCGCCTCCAGGCAGGAGCGCCAAGCGGCGTCCAGGTCGTCGTCGACGGTGAAGAGGTTGGAGACGCCGACCACGGAGGCGCCGGGGTAGGCGACGGAGCCCGCGCCGATCGCCCCGTCGGCCGTGTCCGCGAGGAAGACCGCGCCGTCGACGAGCAGGGCGGCCCGGAACAGCCCCTCACTCGTACCGTCCCCGCTCCACGCGGCTTCCCAGTCGGTGAGCCGCTCACCGCCCTCGACGGGCCGCCAGCCGCCAGGCGCCCGCCCGGCCTCGGTCGCGGGACGGTGGATCCACTGTGCCTCGAACAGCACCTCGAACCCGGCCGCGGAAAGGTCCAGCGCGCCGAAGCTGTCCTTGACCGAGGCGCCGGGTGAGGCGAGGTCGATGCGGGCCACCACGTCCTCGGACGTCGCGTCGGGAGAGAGCGTCACGGCGTCGGGATACAGCGGGGGAGTGCGCCGGGGGCTGGCCCAGACCCCGCCGTCGACGGCGCTGGGCACGCCGTGGGAGCGGCAGACGGCGTCGCACCAGTCGGCGTTGTTGCGGACGGCCGCGTGGACGGGGCCGGTGGTGCTCTGCGGGTCAGTGATCACCCAGGGATGGTGCCAGGGCCGTCCGGATCGCGCCGCCGGTTTTCCGTCCCCTCGTCCACCTGCGCCCGCAACCACTCCTCCACCTCGCCCACGTGCGCCGCCGCCGCGGCGCGCGCCGCCTCCGGGTCCCGTGCCACCAGGGCGCGGTGGATGCGGGCGTGTTCGCGGCGGGTGCGTTCGAAGGCACCCTCCTCCTGGTAGCCGCGCCACACCCGGGCACGGAACGTGCGGGACGACAGGCCCTCCAGTATCGCGGCCATCGTGTCGTTGCCCGCCGCGAAGGCGATCGTGCGGTGGAACGCCAGGTCGTGGGAGAGGATCTCCTCCGGGTCGTCGGTGGCGTTCATCGCCTCCAAGTGCTTCTCCACGTCGGATAGTTGGGTCTCGGTGATGCGCGCGGCCGCCAGCGCCGTCGCGGTCGACTCCAGGACCCTGCGTACTTCCAGGAGCTCGACGAGGCGTGGCCCGCGGGACAGGTCCGCCACCACTCCGAAGGTCTCCAGGAGGTCGCCGGCCTCCAGCCGGGTGACGTAGATGCCGGAGCCGTGGCGGGCCTCCAGGACCCCGAGGACCGTCAGTGCGCGGATCGCCTCCCGCATGGAACTGCGCGAGATGCCGAGCTGGGCCGCCAAGTCCCGTTCGGTGGGCAGGCGTTGGCCCGGTTCGAGGCTGCCCCCGCCGATCATCGCCTTGATCTGCTCGATGGCCCGCTGCGTCACGGTGCCCTTCTGCGGGGCGGACTGGTCTGGCTGGTCCACGTAACGCTCCTCCACTGGCCGAGTGCGCCGCAGTCTAGCCAGAGATGTGGTCCGACCACTACGGCCTGAAACCGCGAAAAGTTGACGACGAGGGGTGTTGTGAGCGGCAAGTGGTCTGATAAATATTCGCGTCATCAGCTCCCCCCTCGTTCCCCCTCTTGATTCCTCCCTTCGTTCCCCCCGTTGTTTCCCTTCTCGATGAGGAGCCGTCAGATGGTCGGCAGGACAGTGCGCAACAGGCCCGGCAGGGCGGGGACTTCGCGGGCGGTGCGGGCCGCGGCCGTGGCCGCCTGCGCCTCCCTCGTGCTCGCCGCGTGCGGCAGTACGAAGGACACCGCCTCGCCCGGTGCCGGAGGCGGCGGAGAGGGCAAGGTCGGAGTGGTCCTGCCCCTGCTGACCTCGCCGTTCTGGCAGTCGTACAACGACTACGTGCCGAAGATGGCGAAGTCCGAGGACGTCGACGCGATGAAGACCGTCAACTCCAACAGCGACCCCTCGCAGCAGATCACCGACATCAACAACCAGCTGAACCAGGGCGTGAAGGGCCTCGTCGTCGCGCCGCTCGACAGCGCCGCGATCTCCGCGGGCCTCGACCAGGCCGAGCGCAAGGGAGTGCCCGTGGTCGCCGTCGACGTCGCCCCCGAGAAGGGCAAGGTCGCGATGGTGGTCCGGGCCAACAACGTCGCGTACGGCGAGAAGGCCTGCGACTACCTCGGCGACCAGGTCAAGACCGGCAAGGTCGTGCAGATCATGGGCGATCTGGCCTCCGTCAACGGGCGCGAGCGCTCCAAGGCCTTCCGGGACTGCGTGAAGAAGAAGTACCCGAAGCTGAAGGTCCTGGAGATCCCCGCCAAGTGGGAGTCCGACACGGCCGCCGCCAAGCTGGACACCCTGCTGAACTCCGACCCCGACATCAAGGGGATCTACATGCAGGCCGGCGGCGTGTACCTCGCGCCCACCCTGCAGACCCTCAAGTCCAAGGGAATGCTGAAGAAGGCGGGGGAGAAGGGGCACATCACCGTCGTCTCGAACGACGGCATCCCGCAGGAGTTCGACGCGATCCGCAAGGGCCAGATCGACGCGACCGTCTCGCAGCCCGCCGACGCCTACGCCAAGTACGGCATGTACTACATCAAGGCCGCGATGAACGGGAAGAAGTTCGCGCCGGGCCCCACCGACCACGACTCGACGATCGTGAAGCTGCCCAGCGGCATCCTCGAGGACCAGCTGCCCGCCCCGCTGGTCACCAAGGGGAACGTCGACGACTCCAAGCTGTGGGGCAACTCGGCCAAATGACGACGACCGAGCCCCCCACCGACCGGGCCGACACGACCCCGCTCGTCGAGGCGTCCGGCATCGTCAAGCGGTACGGACCCACCGTCGCGCTGCGCGACGGCAGGCTGACCGTCCTGCCGGGTGAATCCCACGCCCTCGTCGGCCGCAACGGCGCGGGCAAGTCCACCCTCGTCACCGTCCTCACCGGACTCCAGGCGCCCGACGCGGGCACCGTCCGCTTCGACGGCGAGCCCGCGCCGCCGCTCAGCGACCGCGACGCGTGGCGCCGCAAGGTGGCCTGCGTCTACCAGAAGCCCACCGTCGTCCCCGAACTCACCGTCGCGGAGAACCTCTTCATCAACCGCCAGTCCTCGGGCCGCGGCGGATTCATCAGCTGGCGCAGACTCCGGTCCGAGGCCGCGGAGGTCCTGGACACCTGGGACGTGCGCGTCGACCCGGACGCGCGCACCGCCGACCTCAAGGTCGAGGACCGGCAAATGGTCGAGATCGCAAGGGCGTTGAGCTTCGGCGCCCGCTTCATCGTCCTCGACGAGCCGACCGCGCAGCTCGACAACCGCGAGATCGAGCGCCTCTTCACACGGATGCGCGCCCTCCAGGACTCCGGCGTCACGTTCCTGTTCATCTCGCACCACCTCCAGGAGGTGTACGAGGTGTGCCAGACCGTCACCGTGCTGCGCGACGCCCGCTGGATCACCAGCGCCCCCGTCGCCGAACTGCCCAAGGGCGCACTGGTGGAGGCCATGGCGGGCGAGGTCATCGCCGAACAGGCCGACGCCGAGGAGGCCGTGGCCCGCGCCGGAGTGCCGGCCGACGCCCCCGTGCTGCTCGACGTCCAGGGCCTCACCAGCGAGTCGTACACCGACATCGACCTCACCGTGCGCAAGGGCGAGGTCGTCGGACTCGCCGGATCCAGCGGCAGCGGCAAGATCAACCTCGCGGAGAGCTTCGCCGGACTGCACACCCCGACCGCCGGCACCGCCCGGCTCGACGGCCGGCCCCTGCCCTTCGGCGACGTGACCGCGGCCCTGCGCGCCGGGGTCGGCTGCGTGCCCCGCGACCGGCACGGCCAGGGCCTGGTCTTCGGCATGACCATCGGCGACAACGCCACCATGAGCGTCCTGGACCGGCTCGGCCGCCACGGCTTCATCGGCACCGACACCAGGCGCCGCTTCGCCGACGATCTCATCGAGCGGCTCGACATCCACGCCGAGGGTCCCGACCAGCCCGTCTCCGACCTCTCCGGCGGCAACGCCCAGAAGGTCGTCATGGCCCGCGCCCTCGCCTCGGACCCGCGCCTGCTGGTCCTCATCAACCCGACCGCGGGCGTCGACGTGAAGTCCAAGGAATCCCTGCTCGCCCACATGGACAACGCCCGCGAGGACGGCACCGCGGTCCTCGTCGTCTCCGACGAGGTGGACGACCTGCGCCGCTGCGACCGCGTGCTCGTGCTCTTCCACGGCCGGATCGTCGCCGAGCACGCGGCGGGCTTCCACGACCACGAGCTGATCGCCTCCATCGAAGGAATGGACCATGGCTGACCTGAAGGCCCCGTCGGCCTCCACCACGCCCCCCGTACACCTGGGCCGTGACAAGGCGGCAGCGAAGTCCGTGCTGCTGCGACGCGCCCGCGAACTCGCCCTCGTACCCGCCCTGTTGCTGCTCATCCTGCTCGGCGCACTGGTCAACGACTCGTTCCTGACCGAGCGGAACCTCATCTCCATCCTCGGCGCGTCCGCAGCGCTCGCCATGGTCGTCCTCGCCGAGTCGCTCGTCCTGATCACCGGCAAGTTCGACCTCTCCCTGGAGTCGGTCGTCGGCATCGCGCCCGCCGTCGGCGCGCTCCTCGTCCTGCCCGCGGCCCAGGCGGGCTTCGGCACGGACCTGCCCGCCGCCGTCGGCATCCTCGCCATCGTGCTGGTCGGCGCGGCCATCGGCGCCTTCAACGGCGTCCTCGTCGTGAAGCTCAAGCTCAACGCGTTCATCGTGACGCTCGCCATGCTGATCGTGCTGCGCGGCCTCCTCGTCGGCGCCACCGAGGGCAAGACCCTCTTCGGTATGCCCGACGCCTTCTACACCCTTGCCACCACCACCTTCCTGAGCATCCCCATGTCGGTATGGCTCGCGGCGGCCGCCTTCGGCATCGTGGGCTTCGTCCTCAAGTACCACCGCGTGGGCCGCGCCCTGTACGCGATCGGCGGCAACCCGGACGCCGCGCGCGCCGCGGGCATCCGCGTCGACCGGGTCATGCTCGGCGTGTTCGTCGTCGCCGGAGCCCTCGCCGCGGTCGGCGGACTCATGCAGACCGGCTACGTCGGCGCCATCAACGCCAACCAGGGCCAGAACATGATCTTCACGGTGTTCGCCGCCGCGGTCATCGGAGGCATCAGCCTCGACGGCGGCAAGGGCACCATGTTCGGCGCCCTCACCGGCGTCCTGCTCCTCGGCGTCGTACAGAACCTGCTCACCCTCGCCCAGGTGCCGTCCTTCTGGATCCAGGCCATCTACGGCGGAATCATCCTGGTCGCCCTGATGATCGCCCGCGTCACCACGGGCCGCGCACAGGACTGACCCGCATCGGACCGCCGCTTTCCCCGCCCCTTTCCGGAAAGGCCTCCTGTGTCCCCGACCCCAGCCCGCATCACCGCGGTAGACACCTACGACATCCGGTTCCCCACCTCACGGGAGCAGGACGGGTCCGACGCGATGAATCCGGACCCCGACTACTCCGCCGCCTACGTGGTGCTGCGCACCGACGCCGAGGACGGGCTGGAGGGGCACGGCTTCACCTTCACCATCGGCCGCGGCAACGACGTCCAGGTCGCCGCGATCCGGTCGCTGCGCCACCACGTGATCGGCCGCCTGGTCGAGGAGCTCTGCGCCGATCCCGGCACCGTCAACCGCGACCTCGTCGGCGACAGCCAGCTGCGCTGGCTCGGCCCCGAGAAGGGCGTGATGCACATGGCCATCGGCGCGGTCGTCAACGCGGTCTGGGACCTCGCGGCCAAGCGCGCCCGCAAGCCCCTGTGGCAGCTGCTCGCCGACGCCACACCCGAGTGGCTCGTCTCCCAGGTCGACTTCCGCTACATCGCCGACACCCTCACCCCCCAGGAGGCCCTCGGCCTGCTCCGGTCCGGCCGCGCGGGCGCGGCGGACCGCACCGCCAGGCTCCAGGAGTACGGCTTCCCCGGCTACACCACCTCGCCCGGCTGGCTCGGCTACAGCGACGAGAAGCTCACCCGACTCGCCCGGCAGGCCGTCGCCGACGGATTCACCCAGATCAAACTGAAGGTCGGCGCGGACCTCGCCGACGACATCCGCCGCTGCCGCACCGCCCGCGAGGCGATCGGCCCGGACATCCGCATGGCCGTCGACGCCAACCAGCGCTGGAACGTCGACGAGGCCGTCCAATGGACGCGTGCGCTCGCCGAGTTCGACCCCTACTGGGTCGAGGAGCCCACCAGCCCCGACGACGTCCTCGGCCACGCCGCGATCCGCACGGCCGTCTCCCCGGTCAAGGTCGCCACCGGCGAACACGTGCAGAACCGCATCGTCTTCAAACAGCTCCTCCAGGCCGACGCCATCGACATCCTGCAGATAGACGCGGCACGGGTCGGCGGCGTCAACGAGAACCTCGCGATCCTGCTGCTCGCCGCCAAGTTCGGCGTTCCCGTCTGCCCGCACGCGGGCGGCGTCGGACTGTGCGAGCTCGTGCAGCACCTGTCGATGTTCGACTACGTGGCCCTGGCGGGCACCACCGAGAACCGCGTCATCGAGTACGTCGACCACCTCCACGAGCACTTCACCGACCCGGTCGTGATGCGCGCGGGCCACTACACGGCCCCGACCGCACCCGGCTTCTCGGCGACCATGCGGGCCGAGTCCGTCGCCGAGTTCACCTATCCGGGCGGCACGTTCTGGGCCGCGGACCTCGCACAGGACGCCCGCGCCCAGGACGAACCCGCACCGGACCACATCGCACGCGACAAGGGAGCAGCCGCATGACCGACTTCCAGGGGCTCAAGGCCCTCGTCACCGGCGGGGCCTCCGGCATCGGCCGGGCCACCGCCGAGCTCCTCGCCGCCCGCGGCGCCGAGGTCGCCGTCCTCGACCTCGATCCGAGCGGGGTGGACAAGCCCCTGCGCGCGTACACCGCCGACGTCACCGACGACGCGGCCGTGCGGGACGCCGTCGCGGCGGCCGCCGCCGACCTCGGCGGCCTCGACGTCCTGGTCAACAACGCGGGCATCGGCGCCCAGGGCACCGTCGAGGACAACGACGACGCCCAGTGGCACGCCGTCCTGGACGTCAACGTCCTGGGGATCGTCCGCACCACCCGCGCCGCCCTGCCCCACCTGCGCCTCTCCACCGACGCGGCGATCGTCAACACCTGCTCCATAGCCGCGACCGCGGGCCTTCCGCAGCGCGCCCTGTACTCGGCGTCGAAGGGCGCGGTGCTCTCCCTCACCCTCGCGATGGCCGCCGACCACGTACGGGAGGGAGTGCGCGTCAACTGCGTCAACCCCGGCACCGCGGACACCCCGTGGATCGGCCGCCTCCTGGACGCCGCCCCCGACCCCGCCGCCGAGCGGGCCGCGCTGGAGGCCCGCCAGCCCACCGGCCGCCTGGTCACCGCGGACGAAGTCGCGGGCGCCATCGCCTACTTGGCGAGCCCGCAGTCCGGCGCCACCACCGGCACCGCGCTCGCCGTCGACGGCGGCATGCAGGGTCTGCGGCTGCGGCCGGTGAACCGGTGAGCGCCCCGGCGCGGCGCCTCCTGGGCCCCGGCGGCGTCGAGGTGACCGAGCTGTCCTTCGGCGCCGCCGGCATCGGCAACCTCTACTCGCCGATCACCGACGAACAGGCGGCGACCGCCCTCGACCACGCCTGGAACGCGGGCATCCGCTACTTCGACACCGCCCCGCACTACGGCCTCGGCCTGTCCGAGCGCAGGCTGGGCGAGGCGCTGCGGGGCCGGGACCGCTCCTCGTACGTCATCTCGACGAAGGTCGGCAGGATCCTGGAGCCGGCCGACGAGGTGTCCGGCGACGACCTCGCCGACGGCGGCTTCGCGGTGCCGCGCACGCACCGCAGGGTCTGGGACTTCAGCGCGGACGGCGTGCGCCGGTCGATCGAGTCCAGCCTCACCCGCCTCGGCGTCGACCGCGTCGACGTCGTCTTCCTGCACGACCCCGACAACCACGCCGAGGAAGCCTTCCGCGAGGGCTACCCGGCCCTGGAGAAGCTGCGTTCCGAAGGTGTCGTCGGCGCGATCGGCGCGGGCATGAACCAGGCGGAGATGCTCACCCGCTTCGTCCGTGACACGGACGTCGACGCCGTGCTCTGCGCGGGCCGCTACACGCTCCTGGACCACCAGGCCCTCACCGAGCTGCTGCCCGCGGCCAGCGAGCGGGGCGCCTCGATCGTCATCGGCGGCGTCTTCAACTCCGGGCTGCTCGCCGACCCCAAGCCGGGGGCCAGGTTCGACTACACCGAGGCGCCGCCCGACCTGCTGGCCCGCGCCCGCGCCCTGCGGACGGTCGCCGAGCGGCACGGCACCACGCTCCGGGCCGCCGCACTCGCCTTCCCCTTCGGTCATCCGGCCGTCGCCAGCGTGCTGGTCGGCATCCACGCACCGGAGCAGGTCACCGACGCGGCCGCCCAGTTCGCCGCCGACGTGCCCGCGGACTTCTGGCAGGAAGCCCGGGAGGCGGGACTGCTGCCGCCGGAGGTGCCGGTCCCCGGACCGGCACGGGGAGACATACCGGGAGAGGTACGGGGAAGGGACCGGCTGTGAGAGTCGCGCTGCACACCAAGGTCCGCGCCGACCGCATCGACGCGTACGACGCCGCGCACCGCGAGGTGCCCGCCGAGCTCACCTCGGCGATCCGGGCCGCGGGCGCCTCGTCCTGGACCATCTGGCGCAGCGGCACCGACCTCTTCCACCTCCTCGAATGCGAGGACTACGGCCGGATGCTCGCCGAGCTGGAGAAGCTCCCGGTCAACATCGCCTGGCAGGCCCGCATGGCCGAGCTCCTGGACGTCGTCCACGACTACTCCGCCGAGGGCTCGCAGGCCGGTCTGCCCGTCGTATGGGAGCTGCCGTGACCGAGACCGCCCAGCCCGGGACCACCGAGCCCGACACCGCCGAGTCCGGTGCCGCCGGGCCCGGCGGCACCGGGCACGTGCCGCTCCTCGTCGACGCCCACCATCACGTGTGGGACCTGTCCGTGCGCGACCAGGACTGGATCACCGGCGATGCCCTCGCCCCGATCCGCAGGGACTTCTCCCTCGCCGACCTCGCGCCCGAGGCCCGCGCGGCAGGGGTCGGCGCCACGGTCGCCGTGCAGACGGTGACCGTCCCCGAGGAGACCCCGGAGCTCCTGGCGCTCGCGGCGGACAGCGACCTCGTCGCCGGGGTCGTCGGCTGGACGGACCTCACCCGCCCGGATGCGGCCGACGCGCTGGCCGCACTCCGTGAACTCCCGGGCGGACAGCACCTGGTGGGCATCCGACACCAGGTGCAGGGCGAGCCGGACCCCGAGTGGCTGCTTCGCCCGGACGTCCGCAGGGGCCTGTCCGCCGTCGCCGCGGCAGGCCTCGCCTACGACCTCGTCGTCCTGCCCCACCAGCTGCCCGCCTGCGCCAGGGCGGCGGCGGAAATGCCGGAACTCACCTTCGTACTGGACCACTTGGGCAAGCCGCCCATCGTACGCGGCGCCCTCGAACCCTGGGCATCGGCGGTCCGCGCGCTCGCCGCCCGCCCCAACACCGTGTGCAAGCTCTCCGGCATGGTCACCGAGGCGGACCACGCCACGTGGACGGTGGACGACCTGCGGCCCTACGCCGACACGGTCCTCGACGCCTTCGGACCCGGGCGGCTGATGTACGGGTCCGACTGGCCCGTCAGCACGCTCGCGGCGACCTACACCGAAGCCCTCGACGCGGCACGACTGCTGACGGCCTCCCTGGACACCGCCGAGCGCGGGGAGGTCTTCGGCGGCACGGCCCGGCGCGTGTACCGCCTCTGAAGTCGTCCGCCGACCGGTTCACCCCGATGGCGGGGCGATCCGTGTCGGTCCCAGGAACTCACGCACGTACGTACGCTCCCAGCAGGCGCCCGTCTCGCGCAGCTCCCGCCATGTCGTGTACCGGTAGCGGTACAGCCGGGCGCGGATGTAGGCGGGTGGCGCCCCGCGCGGGAAGGGTGAGCTGCGCAGCAGCCGCAGCGTGTCCCGGTCGTCGGCCAGGAGACGCTCCACCAGCGGGCCGAACCATGCCCGCGCGTACGCGGGGGAGAGCCCGGCGAACCACATCATCCAGTCGAGCCGCAGGTGGTAGGGCGCGAACTGGCGCGGCCAGCGGTGTACGTCACCGGGCTTGCCCTTGAACTCGTAGGCCAGCCAGTCGGAGTCCTCGCGCGGCACCGTGTCCGCCGTGCCCTCGATGACGACCTCCTGGCGCATCCGGCTGACGCTGCCGAACGCTCCGTACGCGTTGACGAGGTGCAGCGGATCGAACGAGCGGTTCATGACCTGGCGCCGGGACAGGAGATTGCGCACCGGGCGGTAGCTCATGGCCAGGAGCAGCGCGGCCACGGCGGTGACCACCACCTCGTACCAGACGGGGGCGGCTGCGACGTCCGGCGCCGTGTGCCAGGGGGACAGGTCGAGGGCGGACACCGCGAGCGCGATGGTGATCCAGTTCAGCCAGGAGAAGTTGCCGGACAGGACCAGCCACAGCTGCGTCACGATCATGAGGCAGGCCGCGCCCGTCGCCACCGGCCGGGGGGTGAACAGCAGGAAGGGCACGCCGAGTTGGGTGACGTGGTTGGCCGCGACCTCCATCCGGTGCACCGGCTTGGGCAGGTGGTGGAAGAACCAGCTCAGCGGCCCGGGCATCGGCTGCGTCTCGTGGTGGAAGTACAGGCAGGTGAGCTTGCGCCAGCAGGCGTCACCGCGCATCTTGATCAGCCCGGCGCCGAACTCCACGCGGAAGAGCACCCACCGCAGCAGGAAGAGCACGAGGACCGGCGGCGCGACCCGGTCGTTGCCGAGGAACACCGCGAGGAAGCCCACTTCGAGGAGCAGCGACTCCCAGCCGAAGCCGTACCACGCCTGCCCCACGTTCACGATGGAGAGATACAGCGCCCAGGGCACCAGCCACAGCAGCATCGCGCCCCACAGCGGCAGGAGCCCGTCCGCACCGGCGAGCAGCGCCACCGCGACCGCGCACCCCGTCCAGGCGCAGAGAGCGAAGAACCGGTCCGAGAACCGGAGGTGGAACAGGCTGGGGGCGCTTCGGAACGGCACCCGTGCGACGTACCGCGGCACCGGCAGCATTCCGCGCTCCCCGATGAGCGCCCGGAACTGCAGGGCGGCCCCGAGGAAGGCCATCACGTAGAGTACCGCCAGGGCCCGCTGGAAGATCAGCCGGCTCAGCCAGTACGCATCCGCGGTGAACCACTCCACGTGCCCATTGTGCTGCCGACCAGGCTCTTCCGAACGCCGACGCGGCCTTCCCGTGCGTCGTCCCGGTCACCCGCTCGGCTTGCGGGCCTGCCGGAGGGCCTACAGACAATGGCGGAACACCCCTGACGCAGGGGACACACGGCACGGCAACGGCGGGAGAACCGGTGCGCACACCCACCAGGACCCACGTGATCGTCCTCGCGATATCCGCGGCCCTGGCGGTGGCGGGCTGCTCGGGCGACGGGGACAAGAGGACGGCCGACGGCGGCAGCGAACTGTTCATGCAACCGGTCGCCGCGCAGGGCCCGGATCCGTTCACCGATTCGACGGCGAACACCGACGCGTCGCCGCCGCCCGTCACCCGTTCGCCGCAGCCGTCGCCCACCGGGTCGGCGACGCCTGAGGGCACCCGTTCCATCCCTGGCGGGACGCCGGGGCTGTACGGGGGCACGCACTCCGTCGGCAGCTGTGACGTCGACCAGCAGGTGCGCTTCCTCACCGCCGACGAGGCGAAGGCCCGCGCGTTCGCGCAGGCGTCGGGCATCGACCGGGCAGCCGTCCCGAGCTTTCTGCGGGGGCTGACCCCCGTCGTGCTGCGGGCCGACACGCGCGTGACCAACCACGGCTTCCGGGGCGGATCGCCCACGAGCTTCCAGTCCGTCCTGCAGACCGGTACGGCCGTCCTGGTCGACGAGCGGGGCCTGCCGAGGGTGCGCTGCGCGTGCGGCAATCCGCTGCGGCCGCCGGTCGCCCTCAAGGGCTCGCCCCGGCACAACGGCCGTCCGTGGAACGGCTATCAGCCGACGCGGGTCGTCGTGGTGACCCCGGCGCCGCAGCCGATCGTCAACATCACCATCGTGAACATCGTCAACAACACCTGGATCGAGCGGAAGATCGGCGACGGCAAGGCGCACCACGACCGCGCGACCAAGCCGCCGACACCTACGCCCACCCCCACTCCGACGTCGCCGAGCCCGACGTCGCCGTCCCCGTCCAGCCCGACGCCGACGGATCCGGACGGTACGAGCGCGGACGAGACGAGCCCCGACGAGACCGAGCCCGACCGGACGAGCCCCGACGGTACGAGCCCGGACGAGACCGGCCCGGACGAGACCGAGCCGGACGGAACCAGCCCGGACGGGACCAGCTCGGACGAGACGAGCCCCGGCGAGCAGGATCCGGGCCAGGGCGACGTCCCGGGGCGGCCCACCGGTCCGGACGAGGACCCCGGCGACTCCTCTGCCGACACCTCGACCGGCTGCCCTCCGCGGACGGGGACGCCCCCGGACCCCGCGTCGCCGGTCCCGCCCGGCTGCCCCTCGCCGGTGCTGCCCTCGTAGAGCCATACCGGACAGACGGTGGGTGAGAGGGCCATGCGGAACGCGCCAATCGTTCCCCGGCCCTCTCGTCGCTGTCGTCCCTGTCGCCACTGATGTCTTTTGTTCGACCGGCAACCGCGTTCTGAAATATCGCCGACTTCAGTCATCAGGCAAATGCGCAAGAGTTTCCGAATGATATGGAGCGGGCGCGTCCGATTGGCCGGGGGGTGGCGCATTCACGTCGGTATTGGCATGGCATTGAGTCAAATGGCGCTGGTAGTTGATTTTCAAATATGGCAGAGTCGTCCGTCGGGTGGCCGGTCGAGTCCATGAATTGATGGAGGGGGTTCTTCCGGTCGCCCGAGGATCAGCCGTCAGCCGCGGGGGAGAAGTCGGCTCATGAACGTGGTGGAACGTGGTGAAGAACTTTCGATCATGGAACACATGCTCGACTCGGCCGCGAGCGGGCATGGCGGCGTCGTTCTGGTAAGCGGCGCGGTCGCCAGCGGCAAGACCGCACTGCTGCGGGCCTTCAGCCCGTGCGTCACCGCCGCAGGCGCACTGTATCTGCAGGCCACGGCGTCCGCCGCGGAGACGGACCTGCCCCTCGGAGTCATGGGGCAGCTGCTTCTCGGCGCCGGTCTGTTCGGCGCGGACGCCCGGCGCGCGGCGCGGCTCGTGGACCACGTCGTGGTCTCGGCCCGCTCGCGGCGGGCGGCCGGAGAACTGCCCGCCGTGGCGATGAACGAGATTCCCGAGCTCTGCGGGTTGCTGCTCGAAAAGGCCAGGGAAAGGCCAGTGGTGCTCAGTATCGACGATGTGCACCATGCCGACCGGGACTCCCTGGAATGCCTCCTCTACCTGTCGCGCAGACTGCCCGTCAGCCGCATTCTGGTCGTGCTGGGGGAGAACAGTGACTTCCTGACGGGCAATACGCGATTGCGCGTCGATTTACTACGGCTGCCCGGCTGCCGGAATATCAGGCTCGGCCCGCTCCAGCGGTCCGGAGTCGCAGAAATGATCTCCGCATTCGGTGAACCCGGGTGGCGGACGCGCAAGCTCGTCTCCGACCTGCTCCACACGGGCGGCGGCAGCCCCCTGCTGACCCGGGCGCTGATCGAGGACCACCACGCCACGGGTGCCGCGGCCGCCTCCTCCGCAGGCCCGGTGCCGGGCGAGGCCTTCGTGCGGGCCGTCGCCACCTGCCTCTACCGCAGCGACCTCGCCACCCGCCGCACCGCCTGGGCCCTCGCGGTCGCGGGCCCCGACATGTCGCTCGCCGAGCTCATGGAGGTCCTCGGGGTCGGCCGGGAATCGCTCCTGCGCAGCCTGCGCGCGCTGAACGAGGCGGGCCTCCTCGACGCGGGCTGGTTCCGTCACGAGGCCGGGCGCGCCGCGGTGCTCAGAAGCCTGGAGCCCGCCGACCGCGCCCGCGTCGAGGCCCGCTGCGCCCGGGTCCTGCACGAGCACGGCGCGGCCGTCACCGTGGTCGTGCGCCATCTGATCGCCGCGGAGACGGTCGACGCGCCCTGGGCGCGGCGCACCCTGATCGAGGCGGCCGAGCGCGCCCTCGCCGACGACGAGGTCGAGCTCGCCCTCACCTGCCTGCGCATCGCCCGCGACACCAGCACCGACGCGTGCCAGTCCCTGGAGATACGGGCCGCGCTCACCCGGGCGCTCTGGCGCGTCAACCCGGCGGGCGTCGCCCAGCACCTGCCCGAGCTCACGGCCGCCGCGCTGGACGGACGGCTCGGCGCCCGGCACACCGACGAACTCGTCGGCCACCTGCTCTGGTTCGGGCGCCCGGAACGGGCCCTGGAGGTGCTCCGCGCGGTCGAGCGGCAGGGCGTGGCGCCGTCCGGCCGGTCCGGCACCGGCGCGCCGCACCGGTACGACTGCCCGCGCCTCTGGCTCGGATACGCCTACCCGGGCCTCTCCGCCTCCGCCCTCGCCTCCCTCGGCGGGACGCCGGAGCACACGACGGCGCAGGACACGACCCCGCAGCACGCGCAGGCCCTCGGCCGCAGCCCGCACCAGCGGGCGGCGACCCTGGTGCGGGCCCTCCTGGACGGGCCGGGCGAGGACGTGGTGGTCAGGGCCGAGCAGATCCTGCAGGGCACCCGGCTCGACGACGGCACCGTGACGGCGCTCCTGGTCGCGCTCAACTCGCTGCTCCTCGCCGACCGGCTGGAGGCGGCGGCCTTCTGGTGCGAGACGCTGCTGAACGAGGCGGCCGAACGGCATGCACCCCTGTGGCAGGCGCTGCTGGCCGCGACCAAGGCCCGCATCGAGCTCAGGGCGGGCGCGCTCGGTGCGGCGCGGAAGCTCGCGCGCTCGGCGCTCGGCCTCGTGCCCGCGGACGGATGGGGGGTCGCCGTCGTCGGGCCCCTGGCCATCGCCCTGTCCACGGGCACCCTCATGGGCCGACTCGACGAGGCCGCGGCCCAACTCGCCGTACCCGTACCGGACTCGGCCTTCCAGACGGCCGACGGGCTGCTCTACCTGCGGGCCCGGGGGCAGTACTACCTCGCCGCCGGCCGCCCCTACGCCGCGCTCGACGACTTCCTCACCTGCGGGGACCTCATGCGGCGCTGGCGCTTCGACCTGCCCGCCCTGGTCCCCTGGCGCACCGACGCCGCCGAGGCCCATCTGTCGCTGGGCGACAGCGAGCGGGCCCGGGCCCTCGCCGAGGAGCAACTGGCCCTGGCGGGCCGGGGCAACGACTGCGCGCGCGCCGTCTCGCTGCGGGTGCTCGCGGGCACGCTGAAGGCCGCACACCGGCCGCCGCTGCTCGGCGAGGCCATCGAGATCCTGCGCGACCGCGGCCACCGCATCGAACTGGTCCGGGCCATCGACGAGTTGGCCCGGACACAGCGCGAGCTCGGCAAGGTGGGCCGGGCCAGGGCCCTGGCCCGCAAGGCGCAGCGGCTCGCGGGGGAGTGCGGGATGCCCGTGCCGCCGTCCGTGGCCGACGCGAGCAGTCCGCACCCCGCCGAACAGCCGTGGTCGTCCGGGAACCGCCGACATCCCGACGAACTCAGCAACGCCGAACTGCGTGTGGCCACGCTCGCCGTCCGTGGCCACACCAACCGTCAGATCGCCGACAAGCTCTGCATCACGATCAGCACCGTGGAACAGCACCTGACACGTGCCTACCGCAAGCTCGCCGTCCAGCGGCGCGCGGACCTCGCCGCCAAGATCGGACCGGTCACGGGACCGGGGGACGACGAGGAGCCCGCGGCGCACGACTCCTGTGACCGGCTCCACGTGGGCTAGCGACCGGACATCCGTCATGTGTCCGTCTCCCCCTCGGTGAGGCCCTGGCCGCCGTTGCGGTGGCGCGGTTCCGTTTCTACGCGGCGGGCGGTCACACCACGGTCCGAAGATCTGTGACCGGCACACAGGACCTTCGGACGGTCCGGTGGCACGGGCCACCGCCCGCCGTGCTGTGACCCGTGCGTGACGGGCGTTCGGGCACCGTGGACTTCATGATCAGCTCCCTTCGGACGTCGAACGAGGGCACAGCGATGAAGGACCCACCATGAGGACGCCGCCATGAGGATCCTGGTGGCCGAGGACCACGCCGAACTCGCGCGGTCGGTGGCGCGGGTGCTGCGCCGTGAAGGCATGGCGGTCGACGTCGTCCTCGACGGCGCCGACGCGCTCGAACGCACCTCGGTGGTCGACTACGACGTGGTCGTCCTCGACCGGGACCTGCCCGGCGTGCCCGGCGACGAGGTCTGCCGAAGACTGGCCGAACAACCGCTCCACGCCCGGGTATTGCTGCTCACCGCATCCGCCACCATCTCCCACCGCGTGGCGGGCTTCAGCCTCGGCGCGGACGACTACCTGCCCAAACCCTTCGCCTACGCCGAACTCGTCGCCCGCATCCGCGCACTCGCCCGCCGCTCGCCGGCCGCGCTGCCCCCGGTACTCGAGAGCGGCGACCTGAGACTCGACCCGGCGCGGCGGGTCGCCTCGCGCGCCGGGGAGCGACTGGCGCTCACGCCCAAGGAGTTCTCGGTCCTGGAGTACCTGCTCGCGGCCCAGGGCCGCGTCGTATCGGCCGAGGAACTGCTGGAACGCGTGTGGGACGAGGCGACCGACCCGTTCACCACCACGGTCAAGGCGACGATCAACCGCCTGCGGCCGAAGCTCGGCACCCCGCCCGTCATCGAGACCGTCCCTCGGGGCGGCTACCGGATTTGAGGGGCCCATGCACCTGCCCTCGCGGCGTGCGGGCGTACGCCTCACGCTGCTGTACGGCACGCTGTTCGTCGCCTCGGGGGCGGTCCTGCTCGCCCTCACGTATCTGCTCGTCGCCCGGTTCCCAGGGGACCGTCTCCTCGTCGACGGGGCGGACCCGGGCGCGGGCGTCGGCCGCTCCGGCGGAGGACTTCCCGGCGCGCAGACCGCGGCCCGTTCCGGCGACGTCATCGGACGGCTGCAGGAACAGGCGGTCAGTCAGCACGCGGACCAGCTGCGGCAGGTGCTCGTCCAGTCGGGCGTCGCGCTCGCCGTCATGCTGGCGGTCTCGGCCGTCCTCGGCCGGCTGGTCGCCCGGCGAGCGCTGCGCCCGCTGCGCGCGATGACCGGCACCATCCGGCGCATCTCGGCGTACACCCTCCACGAGCGGCTGGCCGTCCAGGGCCCGGCCGACGAGCTCAAGGAGTTCGCCGACACCGTGGACCGGCTCCTCGGCCGTCTGGAAGCGGCCCTCGACTCCCACCGGCGCTTCGTCGCCGACGCCGCGCACGAGCTGCGCACCCCGCTCACCCTGGGGCACGCGCTGCTGGAGGAGACGCTCGTCGACCGCGACGCCACCGCGGAAACGTTTCGGGCGAACTCCGAGCGGCTGCTGGCGCTCAGTGAACGGCAGGCACGCCTCCTGGAGTCGCTGCTGGCGCTCGCGGGCAGCCACCGGGGTCTGGCCCAGCGGGAGGCGCTGGACCTCGCTGCCGTCGTCGAGTGGGCGCTGCACGTCTCGCGTCCGGAGATCGAGCGGCGCGGGCTGCGGGTGGAGACGGTCATCGGGCCCGCGCCCGTCCTGGGCGACCAGGCGCTCGTGCAGCGCCTGGTGTCCGGCCTCGTGGACAACGCGGTGGGACACAACGCCCCCGGCGGGCGGGTGGAGATCGCCACCGGTGACCGGGACGGGCGGGCCGTCGTCTCGGTGGCCAACACCGGTGACCGGGTGGCGCCGGAACAGGTGGACCGGCTCTTCGAACCCATCCGGTGGACGGGCCGCACGGGCGGCGACGGCCACCCCGGCCTCGGCCTCTCGATCCTGCACGCCATCGCCCTCGCCCACGACGCGGTGATCAGCGCACGCGCACGCCCGGAAGGCGGCTTGGTCGTGGAAGTCACCTTCCCGCGGTGGTCCTGAGGTGTCGGTGAAGGGCCAATGGATATTGCGCAGTTGGACAAGAGCACGGGATTCCATTGAGACAAAGCCCGGACACCTCCTACCGTGGTCGCCCGACGTAATTCCCCGAAGGGCCCCGAACGGATTCCGGGAAGTTCGACTCCGGAAAGTCCGGGCTCGTGAACGGCGGTGGACGGTGTTGGAAGGATTTCCGTCACGTCCGGAGGAATCGCGTCTCCGAGATCGGCTCCGCCTTGCCGGGGCCTCGTGCGCGGGAGGAACCCTTGGTTGTCGTGATGGCTCCGGAGGCCACGCAGAAAGACATGGACGCGGTCGTCGACCTGGTCCGCACGGCGGGCGGGGACGCGTTCGTCAGCCGGGGAGTGACCCGCACCATCGTCGGGCTCGTGGGGGACGTGGCGGCCTTCGGCGCCCTCAACCTCGCCCACTTGCGCGGGGTCCTGGACGTGGTGCGCATCTCGGTGCCGTACAAGCTGGTCAGCAGGGAGCACCACCTCGACCGCTCCGTGGTGACCGTGGCGGGCGTCCCCATCGGTCCCGACACGCTGACCGTGATCGCGGGTCCCTGCGCGGTGGAGACGCACTCGCAGACCCTCGCCGCCGCCCGGATGGCCAAGGCGGCCGGCGCCGCGCTGCTGAGGGGCGGGGCCTTCAAGCCGCGCACGTCGCCGTACGCGTACCAAGGGCTCGGCGAGCGCGGACTGTGCATCCTCGCCGACGTGCGGCAGGAGACAGGCCTGCCGGTGGTGACCGAGGTCATCGACCCGGCCAGCGTCGAACTCGTCGCTCCCTACGCCGACATGCTGCAGATCGGCACCCGCAACATGCACAACTTCGCCCTGCTCCAGGAGGTGGGCGCGGCCGGCAGGCCCGTGCTCCTCAAGCGCGGCTTCGGCGCCACCATCGAGGAGTGGCTGATGGCCGCCGAGTACATCGCCCAGCGCGGCAACCTCGACATCGTGCTCTGCGAACGGGGCATCCGCACCTTCGAGACCGCCACCCGCAACACCCTGGACATCAGCGCGGTGCCGGTGGTCCAGCGCCTCTCCCACCTCCCGGTGATCGTGGACCCCTCCCACTCGGGAGGCCGCCGGGACCTCGTCCTGCCGCTCACCCGGGCCGCCCTCGCGGTCGGTGCGGACGGCGTCATGATCGACGTGCACCCCGAGCCGGGGACGGCGCTCTGCGACGGCGACCAGGCCCTCACCCGGGCGGAGATCGACGAGGTGGCGGGGGCCGTCGGCGCCCTGTCGCCGCTGATGGGCCGCACCCTTGCGCGGGCCGCCGCCGGTGCGCAGGCCGGTAGGGGTGAATAGGGGTGGCGCGGACCGTGGCGCGCCATGAGTGAGGGGTACCAGGGCGGAAAGCGCGTTGTTAAGGTGAACATGCCCGGCCGGGGAAATGCTCCCGCGGCCGGACGGTACGGATTCCGTGAATTTCCGGAATCCGATTGCGGTGGTTGAAGACGGCGAGGGGCGCACACGTGCGCGCCGCACCTTTCGCCGTGATCCGGGAGAGCACGCCTGCAGAGCGCGCAACGCATTCATTTCAGGGGCCCTCGACCAAGGGCGAACGCGTGCGCGGCGCGGCGGTGCGGCATGACCGGTCGGTGTGCCGGGACGCGCACACGGGGGACATCGGAGCTTGAGGGGGAGTTGAGTTGGCAACACCCGGGCACGAAGAGATCGACCGATTAATGGTCGTCGAAGTCGAGATCGGCTCGCTTTCGACGACTGATTCACCGCGGACGTCCGGAGTCGATCCGGAGCACGTACAGGCGCTGGCGGTCGTACAGACCCCGCTGCCGCCCATCACCGTGCACCGGCCGACGATGCGGGTCATCGACGGCCTGCACCGGTTGCGCGCCGCCGAACTCCAGGGACAGCGCAAGATCGCGGTGAAGTACTTCGACGGCGCGGAGGACGACGCCTTCGTGCTCGCCGTGGAGTCGAACGTCACCCATGGCCTGCCGTTGACCACGGTGGACCGCAAGCGGGCGGCCGCCCGCATCATCGCCACGCACCCGCAGTGGTCGGACCGGATGATCGCCTCGGTCAGCGGCATCGCGCCCGGCACCGTCGCGGACATCCGCAGACGGGCCCCGGGCGGCCGCGACGGCGAGGAGAGCCGGATCGGCCACGACGGCCGGGTCCGGCCCATCAACGGCGCCGAGGGGCGCAGGGTCGCCAGTGAGCTCATCGCACAGAACCCCGCCCTGTCGCTGCGCCAAGTGGCCCGCGTCGCGTCCATCTCGCCGGAGACCGTACGGGACGTACGCAACCGCATGATGCGCGGCGAGGACCCCGTGCCGCAGCGCGGGCGGCGGACGAACGGTGAGGACCACGTCCCCGCCCCGCGGGTCGCCCGCCCCTCTGCCGTGCCCGACCGGGACACGGCCCAGGACCGGGCCACCGCGGTCAAGCGGCTCAAGGCCGACCCGGCCCTGCGTTTCAGCGAGATCGGCCGCACCCTGCTGCGGCTGCTCAACATCCACACGATCAGCATGGAGGAGTGGGACCAGATCATCGAAAAGGTCCCGCCGCACTGCAGGGGCATCGTGGCCTACCTCGCCGGGGAGAGCGCGGAGATGTGGACGGAGGTGGCGGTGCGGGTCCAGAGCAAGGTCGCGGAGACGGCGTAGCGGGCGCCGGACCGCACCGCACGGTGTCCAAGTGGGCGGGGCCCGTGGTTGGACGGCGGAGCCCCGCCCGCCCCGACCGGGCCACGCCCCGCGCGCCGCGTCTCCCACGTGCGCGCACGGGGGCCTCCGCCTAGCGTGGGCCCATGGAGCACGACCCGGCGGGGCAATGCCGCTGTGGACAGCCGGCCGGGGAGTCGGCCGGCTGTTTCCTCGCGCTGTACGGGGCCGTGCTGCGCACGGGCCGGTTCGACTGGGACCTCGACACGGGCCGGATGACGATGGACGCCACCGCCCACGAGGTCTTCGACGTACGCCCCGATCAGTACGACAACCGGCCCGAGACCCTCGCCTTCCGGGTGCCGACCGTCGAGGGGCACCGCCTGGACCAGATCGTCTCGCGCGCCCTGAAGGACGGCAGCGACACCTACGGCGCGTACTTCCGGATCCGCTGCCACACCGGCGCACTGCGCTGGACCCACACCCAGGGCTGCATCCAGCGGGACGCCACGGGCCGCCCGCGCCGCATCGTGGGCCTCGTCAGGGACGCCACCAGGGAGCTCGGCGACAGCCCGGCCGCGCTGCGCGAGCGGGCCGACGAGGAGGCCGAGCGGCGCCGCACCACGAGCCTCGTCCAGGGCACCACCGCGGCGCTCGCGCACGCCCGGACGGTGCGGGACGTCATCGACGTGCTGCGGGACACCCACGGCCTCGCGTACCTGGGCGCCTCCAACCTGGTGATGGGGCTCGTCGAGGCGGGCCGGATCCGGCTCGTCGCCGAGGGCCCCACGGGCAGCTTCGTGCCCGGCACCCGCCTCACGGGCGTCGACGAGGACTACCCCATGAGCGAGGTCGTGCGCACCCTCGCGCCGCGCTACATCGAGACGGCCGACGACTTCGCGGAGTCCTATCCGCTGCTCTGGCCGCACATCGACGAACTGGGCATCACCGCGGCCGCCTATCTGCCCCTGATCGCGCAGGCCCGCCCGATCGGCGTGCTCGGACTGCTCTACCAGGACAAGACCGGCTTCACCGAGGACGAGCGCAACGTCCTGGCCGCGCTCGGCAGCAGCATCGCGCAGAGCCTGCAGCGCGCCATGTTCTACGAGCAGGAGAAGGACCTCGCGCAGGGGCTCCAGCAGGCGATGCTGCCCCGCACCATCCCCGGCGTGCCCGGCGCGGAGATCGCCGTGCGGTACCGCTCCGCGGCGCTCGGACGGGACATCGGCGGCGACTGGTACGACGTGATCCCGCTGCCCGGCGGCCACGTCGGCGCCGTCATCGGGGACGTCCAGGGCCACGACACGCACGCCGCCGCCGTCATGGGGCAGCTCCGCATCGTCCTGCGCGCCTACGCCGCGGAGGGTCACACGCCCGCCACCGTCATGGCCCGCGCCTCCGGCTTCCTGCACGAACTGGACACCGAACGCTTCGCGACCTGCCTCTACGCCGACGCCGACCTGTCGACCGGCGTGGTGCAGTTCGTCCGCGCGGGCCACCTCGACCCGCTCCTCCAGCGCGCCGACGGCTCCTTCGGCCGGGTGCCGGTGGACGGCGGCCTGCCCCTCGGCCTCTCGGCGGAGTTCGGGCAGCTCGACTACCCCGTCACCACCATCGAACTCGACCCGGGCCAGACCCTGTTGCTCTGCACCGACGGCCTCGTCGAGGAGCCGGGCACCGATCTGGACGACGGCATGCGGGCCCTCGCGGAGCTCGCCGCCGTCGGACCCCGCGACCTGCAGCGGCTGGCCGACCGGCTCTGCGGCATCGTCGACGGCCGCGGCGGGGACGACGACGTCGCGCTCCTGCTGATGCGCCGCCGCACGCACGACACGCCCCAGGCGGGCGGCCGCCTCCGCCAGCACGTCGCACCGAGCGACCCGGAGGCGCTCGCCGAGGCCCGGCACCTGATCAGGGCCGCGGTGCGCGCCTGGGGCGCGGGCGAACGCGCCGACGAGATCGAGCTGGTGGCCGACGAAATGATCACCAACGCCCTGATGCACACCGACGGATCCGCGATCGTGACCCTGCGGGTCCTGACCGGCACCGAGCGGCGGCTGCGCGTCGACGTCGAGGACTCGTCGAGCGCCCTGCCCCGCCGCCGCGACGCGGGCGACTCCGGGGTGTCGGGCCGCGGCCTGCTCCTCGTGGACCGGCTCGCGGACGTGTGGGGCGTGGACGCGCGCGGCGGCGGCAAGAGCGTGTGGTGCGAGTTCGTCGTGCCCGCCGGGGAACCGCGGGAGTGAGCGAGAAGAGATGCCCGAACTGCCGGAAGTAGAAGCCCTGCGCGCATTCCTGACGGATCATCTGGTCGGCCGGGAGATCGTGCGCGTGCTGCCCACCGCCGTCAGCGTCCTCAAGACGTACGACCCGCCGCCCACCGCCCTCGAAGGCCGCACGGTCACCGCCGTGGAGCGGCACGGCAAGTTCCTCGACATCGACGCCGGCGGGCTGCACCTGGTCACCCATCTCGCCCGCGCGGGCTGGCTGCGGTGGCACGACAGGCTCCCCGACGGTCTGCCGCGCCCCGGCAAGGGCCCGCTGGCGCTGCGCGTCGCCCTGGAGACGGGGGAGGGCTTCGACCTCACGGAGGCGGGCACGCAGAAACGCCTCGCGGTGTACGTGACCGAGGCGCCGGGGGAGCTGCCCGGCATCGCGCGGCTCGGCCCCGACCCACTGGCCGACGGCTTCGACGAGGCGCGGTTCGCGGGCCTCCTGGAGGGCGAACGGCGGCAGATCAAGGGGGCGTTGCGCGATCAGAGCCTGATCGCGGGCATCGGAAACGCGTACAGCGACGAGATCCTGCACGCGGCCCGCATGTCCCCGTTCCGGCTCACGTCGAGCCTTACCGAGGAGGAAGTCCATGGGTTGCATGTGGCGCTGCTGGCTACGCTGACCGAGGCGGTGGAGCGCTCGCGCGGCGTCGCGGCGGGCCGTCTCAAGGCGGAGAAGAAGAGCGGTCTGCGCGTGCACGGACGCACCGGCGAGCCGTGCCCGGTGTGCGGCGACACGATCAGGGAGGTGTCCTTCGCCGACTCCTCGTTGCAGTACTGCCCGACCTGTCAGACGGGCGGGAAGCCGCTGGCGGACCGGAGGATGTCGCGGCTGCTGAAGTGAGGGGCCGCTGAAAGCGACGGGCCGTTGAAGCGACGCGCTGCGGATGTCGGGACGCCCCGGCTTCCGTAGCTGGGCGGTTCACGGGTTCCGCAGCGTCAGCAGACGCTTCCCCCGCGCCGTGCGCACCTCGTACCGGTCGGTCTGCGCGGTGCGCAGGGCCGCGGCGCCCAGTGTCCATACGGTCGGCCCGGGAACCCGCCACGACATGACGGTCTGCTCGGAACCGTCGGCGCCGACGGCGACCAGCTCGCAGACCCGCTCCCCGGCCGCCGCGTCGCGCACCGTGAGCCCGACCTCCGTGCCCCAGGCGCGGTCCCGGGCGGTGAGCGTGGCCGAGAGCCCGCTGTGGGCGTCCCGCGCGCTGATCCGCACGGGCCCGGAGCCGCCTGCCGTCGTGACGGCCACGGCGGGCGCGCCGACGACCAGGACGACACCGACGGCGACCGCGCACAGCCGTCTTCCGCGTCGCACGCCGTGCAGCCGCCCCGTCTCGCTCAGGAGGCGGTCCAGAAGGCCGGGGGAGGGGGCGGCGAACGGCTCCACGGAGATCGGAGTCGCACGTCCGTACCGTTGCAACTGCCGGGTGGCCGCGCGGAGCTCGTCCATCGCCACGGTGCAGGCGGGACAGCCCAGGAGGTGATCCTCGAAGCGGTGGGCGTCCGCCTCGTCCAGGACGCCGAGCGCGTACGCGCCCGCGTCACGATGCCGCTCCAGGGGCCTCATGGTGTTCCTTGTCGTTCCGTGTCGGTGCCGGGTGCCGTTCCTCCTCCGGTACGCAGCGGAACGCGGAATCACTCAAGGGCGGGACGGCCTCAGAACAGATGGATGGCCAGGTGTCCCAGCGGCAGCCCGAGCCGCCACGCGGGGGTCCACACCTTGGGGCCGTCCTCCTCGCCCTGCACGGCGCGGCCGGGCACGGAGTCCAGATCGGGCGCCAGGAGCTCGGTCTCCTGCAGCCAGCGCCACGCCTGGTCGGCGAGGGCCAGGTCGGGCCCTGCGGTCCCGGCGACGGCGTCGGCCATGAGCAGCGCCATCCGCTCGCGGACCCAGTCCTGCCACGGCTGGCCGTAGGCGGTCAGGCTCAGCCAGGTCTCCAGCTGGGAGACCACGCGGATGCCGGACAGTTCGCCCCGGGTGTCCGACAGGAAGATCGTCAGGGCGAGTGCGTCGCGGCCCGCCCGGTACTCGAAGGAGGTGGGCGGCATCAGATCGCCGGTGCGCAGCAGCTCGTCCGCGATGTACTCGGCGTACAGCCACGCCATGGGGACGACCAGTTCGCCGCCCTGGGGGCCGTCCGTGTTCCCTCTGCTCTCGTGCCGCATCCTCTCCGCCTTCCTCCGGTCCGTGCGCGTCACCGGCCTCTGGCCCCCCTGTCCGGCGCACGGTGAGGAACAGCCGATTACCCGCGAGGGGTGCTGAGCAAGGCGCTTTACGGAGCCTTGACCCGGCCTCCGGTTTCACCGCAGGTGGGCCGCCGTGTGTTGTTCGCGTCACAGGTGAAATCGTTTGACTCCGTTTCAGGGACTGTGACGGCAATGGTCCTTGATTAGCCGTTAGCTCCGTATCTGACTTCGTCTGGCCGAATATCGCCCCATCCATGGAGCCCGACCGATGAAGCAGCGCGCACGGATCACGCGGCACACACCTGCCACTTTCACCCCGCACACACCGAAATCCTCGGCAACGCCGGGAACCCCGCACACCGCACCGAAGTGGCGGAGCGCCCTGCGCCCTGCGCCCGGGAAGGCCGTCGCCGCGGCCGTCCTGATCGCGGGCATCGCGGCCACCGCCGCCTGCTCGGCCCAGCCGGACACGACCGGGAAGGAGCCCGCCCCGAACGGGAAGTCCGGGCGCGCCGAATCGGGTGCGGCCCCGGCGCACTCCCCGGCCGGCGGATCGGCGGCCGGAAAGCGCGGCTTCACGCTCGCCGCCTCCGGGGACGTCCTGCCGCACTCCTCGATCATCCGCAGGGCCAACGCGGACGCGGGCGGCGACGGCTACGACTTCGCGCCGATGCTCGCGGGCGCCAAGCCGGTCATCCGCAAGGCCGACCTGGCGATCTGCCACATGGAGACGGTCTACGGAGCAGACGGGGACTACAGCGGCTACCCGAGCTTCAAGTCGCCGCCCCAGGTGGCCCGCGCCCTCAGGACCACCGGGTACGACGCGTGCTCCACCGCCTCCAACCACACCCTCGACGACGGCTCGGCAGGCGTGCGCCGCACCCTGGACGCGCTCGACAAGGCGGGGATCAAGCACGCGGGCTCGGCGCGCTCGGCCGCCGAGGACAAGACCCCGGTGTGGCTGCGGGCGGGCGACGCCAAGGTCGCGCAGCTCGCGTACACGTACGGCACGAACGGCTATCCCCTGCCGAAGGGCAAGCCCTGGTCGGTCGACCTCATCGACCGCAAAAAGATCGTCGCGGACGCCAGGGAGGCCCGGAAGGCGGGCGCCGACGTGGTGGTCGTCAGCCTGCACTGGGGCAGCGAGTGGCAGGACGCGCCCGATCGCCGGCAGTTGCAGCTCGGCAAGCAGCTCACGGCGTCCCGCACGGGCGGGCGGCCCGACATCGACCTCATCCTCGGCACCCACGCCCACGTGCCGCAGGCCTACGAGAAGGTCAACGGCACCTGGGTCATCTACGGCATGGGCGACCAGATCGCCGGCGACATGATCAACCACGAGGGGGCGCACGACCCGCGGGGCAATCAGGGCACCATCGGCCGCTTCACGTTCGCCCCGCCCGCGCGGCCGGGCGCCCGCTGGGAGGTGGAGAAGGCCGAGTTCCTGCCGATGTGGTTCGACACGGACCCCGGCCGCGTCGTCAACCTCAACACCGCCCTCGACCGCGGCGCCGACGTGAGCGCCGTGCGCGACCGGATCCGCCGCGTCGTCCTCAGCCGCGGCGCGGGCAAGGACGGCCTGGTCATGGGGAAGTAGCCGCTGCGGGCCCGTCCGCGGGCGGGGCGATCCGCAGCAGCCAGCCGCGTCCCGGGGCCACCGGGACCGGCTCGCCCGCGGCGAACGACCGCTCCGGCTGGAAGCCCTCGACCGCGGGCGCGTACGCCGCCACCGGGCCCGACCCCGTGGTCAGGACGACCTCGGCGGGTTCCGGCGCCCAGGACGCCACCGCGGTCGCCGTGCCGCCCGGACCGCGCCACGTCGTCGCGAGGACGTCGTCCCGGCCGGTCCGCACCGGCGGCTCGCCCGCCCACCAGCCGGTCATCTCCGCCTCGGGCAGCCGGAGCCCGTCGAAGGCCCGCCAGAGCGGCCGTACGTCGGTCATCGGGGCCCGTGCCGTCATGCCGAAGACCAGACCGCGCCACGGATTGCCGCCGCCTTCCAGCATCTCGCCCATCAGGCCGAAGGGGATGCCGGACATCTCGACCAGCCAGTAGGCGGGGTCGGCCCCGTCCGCGCCGTCCCGGCCGTCGTAGTCGAAGAGCTCGCCGAGCCAGAGCCGGTCGACGTACGGCAGCAGCTCCGCGTACAGGTTGGCGCTCGACGCGAAGCCGTCCGGCTCGCGGAACTGGTTGCAGGAGTGAAGGTCGACCAGTGGCGCGGACGCGCCGGACCGGGCGAGCGCCTTGCGGACCCGCTTCATGGTGGTCCTGTCGTACGCGACGTCGTCCAGATAGAGCCCGTCCACGCCGACGACCCGGCGCAGCCGCTCGATGCCGCACACATAGGAGTTGTGCCACCGCGAGTCGCCGGACGTGACGACCGCGACGTCACCGACGTCGGGCGCCACCCAGCCCGGGACGTAGCTGCCGCCCAGGTGCTCCTGCAGCCACGCGTGTCCGCCGCCGGGCCCGGACGCGAAGATCTCGTCGCCGAGCGACGCGAGCACCGGCAACTCCGGTGTGTGGCGGGTGAGTTCGCGGACCGTGTCGTAGACCTTCACGCGGACCCCCAGCCGGTGTGCCTCGTCCGTGTAGGCGCGCAGCGTCCCGGCGGCGAGCAGCGGGTCGTTGATGTACGGGTTGGGCGGCGTCGCGTGGTGCAGATTGACGACGTTCGCGCCGTACGCCGCGACCTCGCCGGGTGTGGCGTAGGCGTGGAAGTACCGCTCGGTGAGCTGTCGCGCCGGGTCGAGCGGCTTGAACGGGGTGAGCAGCAGCCGGAACGTGAAGCGGCGGCTCTCGCCCGCGCGCAGCCGCAGCGGGCCGCTGAACGCGGTGAGCGCGCGCACCCCTTCGGCGGTGCGCAGCCGCACCCCGCCGTCCCCGTCGCCCGCCCAGGAGTGGGGCGTGACCAGGGGCTTCTCCCGGTAGTAGTTTGTGTTGAGCGGTCGCTCATAGTGCTCGTCGCGCAGCGAGAGCTGGAGGCCCGCCGCCGGGTCGCCGAGCCAGCAGGCGTCCTGGTTCCGGGTGGGGGTGTCCCACGTCCAGTCGTACGTCGCCGGACAGGCGCGGCCCGTCAGGCCGAGGCCCATGACGTACCGGGCGACGTCCTCGCGCATCGGCACGTCGAGGGTCACGTCGAGTTCGGTGTCGGCGGTGGCCTCGACGGTGGCGCGCAGGACGAGGAAGCCGTCGGACTCCAATTCCCCTTCCGTGTGCAGGAGTACGTCCCGTCCCGTCGCCGTCGTGGACCAGCGCGCGCGTGCCGGTCCCGGCTGGTCGAGGGTGAGCGGCCCGTGCTCCAGGGCGCGGCCGACAGCGAACGCGACGGGCGCGGCGAGCAGCTCGCGCTCGGGTCCGTCGGCCCGGGTCACGGACGGCGTGAAGGCGGAGGAGATGCGGTGGGGCAGGCCGTCGGTGCCGAGCTCCACGGCCCGCCCGAGGATCGAGAGGCGCCGTCCGTCGACCTTCACCGGTGTGAACGGCGGGACCACTTCGTCGTCCTGCGCCAGCGTCGAGTCCAGCCAGCGGAGCCGGGTGAGCCGTGCGGGGTCCCCCGTGCCGTGCCCGGCGACGACGGCCTCGTTGACGGTGAGCCGCAGCGGCAGGGTGCGTTCCGGGGCGCCCTGGGCACTGACGGCGATCTCGCCCTCGTAGACGCCGGGACTCGCCCCCTCGGGCACGTCGATGCCGCACCACAGCGCGGTCACCCCGCCCTCGGCGACCTCGACGTTCCGCTCGAAGACGGCGCCGCGCGCGTCGATGCCGCCCGTGCTGAGGCACCGTACGGCGAACGGCAGTCCCCGCACCTCGGCGCGCACGCCCGTGAGGCCGGTGAGCGCGTACACGCCGATCTGCACCGCGTAGAACTCCCCGCGGTCCGCCGCACCAGTGAAGGGCGCCCCCGGCGTCGCCCGCGCCCAGCGGGCGGGCAGGCTGCCGTACCGGCCCAGCGGATGGGCGCGATCCTCGGCGAAGAGCACGAAGGGCTCGCCGGAGTGCGCCCGGCGCAGCGCCGCGCACTCGGCCGCGGTCGCGGCGAAACCCATCGGGGCGAACGAGTCGACCGCGCTCGCCGACTCGTAGCGGAACGCCTCGGCGCGGGGGAGCCGGGACCAGCCGTCGCCCTCACCGACGGGTCCGGCCCCGTCGGTGCCCGCCCCCTCGACGCCGCCGCCGTCCAGTCCGCAGCGGTGCGCCCAGCCGGGGTCGGCGGTCCGGGTCGGCGGCCGGTAGGCGGCCTGGGGGTAGTACGGCTTGCCCGTGTGCGCGTACGGCAGATAGTGCACGGCGTACGCCCCCGGGCCCTCCACCGGCTCGAAGGCGATGCGGCCGCGCTCCCCGGACACCTCCACGGCCACCGTGTTGTGCACCCGCAGCCCGGACGGGGCGAGGACGATCACGTCCACGTCTCCCGTGCCGGAACGTACGCTCACGCCCTGGCGTCGCCACGGGAGTTCGGCCGCCACGGCGGGGGCCGCGTCGGTGACCTCCACCAGCAGGCGATGATTTCCGTAGACGTCCTGATCCCAGATGCCGACGCCGCACTCCAGCTCGGGATGGCCGGCCTGCGGTTCTGTCTGACCCATCCGTGCTCCCAAGGGCGCTGTTTGTTAGGTAAGTTTCTCAATCGCTCCGGGTCACCCTGGGAGCAACCGATCTTGCTGTCAAGGGGAAGGGACCCATGAGTGGCGACCCGTTGAGTGGCGATCCGTCACTGCTGCGACGGCTGAACGCGGCGGCGGCCCTGCGCGTGCTGCGCGAGCGCGACGAGATCACCGTGCCCGAGCTGGCCGCGCTGATCGGCGTCTCCCGGCCGACCGCACAGGACCTGACGGCCCAACTACTGCGCGAGGGGCGGCTCGTGGAGCTGACCCCGGGCAGTGGTGGCGTCGGCAGGCCGGCCCGTAGATTCCGGTTCCGCGCCGAGGCGGGGCACGTCCTCGGCGTCGACATCGGCGCGCACAAGATCCTGGTGCTCGCCGCCGACCTGCTCGGCCGCACCGTGGCGGCCCAGCGCGTCGCCGTCACGCCCGAACTGCCCGCGCGCGACCGGCTCGACGCCGTACGCACCGCGATCGCCGGGTGTCTCGCCAAGCCCGAGGCGGCCGGGGTGCGCCCACTCGCCACCGGCGTCGGCACCAGCGGCATGGTCGACACCAAGGGGCGCGTCGCGGTCAGCGACTCGCTGCCCGAGTGGACCGGCCGCGACCTCGCCCGCGAACTCGCCGACACCGTCCACGGCCCCTTCGTCGTCGGCAACGACATCCAGCTGGCCACCCTCGCCGAGTGCACCGGCGGTGTCAGCGTCGACGTGCGCGACTGCGTCTACCTCTACGTCGGCAACCGGCTCGGCATCGGCCTGTGGCTCCGCGGCGAACTCCACCGCGGGCACCACGGGGCGGCCGGCGAGATGGCCGCGGGGGACGGTTGGGAACTCTCCTACCAGCGACTTCTCGACTGGTTCGCCGGCCATCAGGGCGCGGAACGGCCCACCCGCGAGAACGCGGCGCGCGCGGTCGTCACCGCCGCGGCCGCCGGCGACGGCGGCGCCCGCTACACCCTGCGGGCCTTCGCCGAATGCCTCGCCGACAGCCTCACCCGCCATGTCGCCGTGCTCGACCCGCGGGCGGTCGTGCTCGGCGGCGGCATCTCCCGGGCGGGCGCCCTGCTGAGCGAGCCGTTCGCGCGGCGCCTCGCCGAGAGCTGCCCGTACGCACCCGAGGTGCGGACCTCCGTGCTGGGTGAGGAATCCACCGCAATCGGGGCAGCCCGCCTCGCACTGGACCACCTGGAACAGATGGAACAGACCGAACGCGCCGCGCAGAAAAGTCCAACCCCTTAGGACCCACAGGTGGTTGACGGGCGCGGGCGGCCCTTCCATGATGTGGCTCACTTTCGGCAAGTTGGCTTCTTAATTCCGTCCCACAAGAACGTTCCCCAGCAGCCCGCTTGCCGGTGTCCCCATTCCGTCGTGCCGCCAGGCCAGGGAGAACGAGTGACATCCCCTGCAACGCGACGCAGGCCACAGGCCGCGTCACCGCCCGCGTCCGTGTCGAAGTCGACGTCCAAGTCCCCCTCGGGGGGCCCTGGTCCCGAGGTGCGCATGCGCGCCCCGCTGCGTGTCCGGCTGCGCAACAACTGGGTGATGCTCGCCCTCATGACCCCGGGCGTGCTGTTCTTCATCGGGTTCTTCTACGTCCCGATGCTGGGCAACGTCATCGCCTTCCAGGACTACCAGCCCTTCATCGGCTTCAAGGACAGCCCGCTGGTCGGCCTCGCCAACTTCCAGGAGCTGTTCGCCGACCCGGCGTTCTGGGAGTCGGTCCGCAACACCCTCGCCTTCGCCGCACTCCAGCTGATCTTCTTCTTCCCGGCCCCGTTGGCCCTCGCGCTGCTGATCAACAGTCTGGTCAGCCCGCGCGTCAAGAAGTTCGTGCAGAGCGTCGTGTACCTGCCGCACTTCATCTCGTGGGTCCTGGTCGTCGCGCTCTTCCAGCAAGTCCTCGGCGGGGCGGGCCTGTTCAGCAACTACCTGCGTGACCACGGCATGTCGCCGCTCGACGTGATGAGCGACCCCAGCACCTTCCCGCTCCTGATCACGGGCCAGGTGATCTGGAAGGACATCGGCTGGGGAATGATCATTTACCTGGCGGCGCTCGCCAACGTCGACCAGAGTCTCTACGAGTCGGCGGCCGTCGACGGCGCCGGACGCTGGCGCCGCATGTGGCACGTCACGCTGCCCGCCGTCCGCGGCGTGACGATCATGCTGCTCGTGCTCCGCCTCGGCGACGTGCTCTCCGTCGGCTTCGAGCAGTTCCTGCTCCAGCGCGACGCGGTCGGCGCCAGAGCGGCGGAAGTCCTCGACACCTACATCTACTACCACGGCGTCGTCTACGGCGACTGGGGCGTCGGAGCCGCGGCGGGCCTGGTCAAGGGAGTCATCGGCGCCCTGATGATCTGGGGCGCCAACAAGGTCGCCCACGCCTTCGGAGAGCACGGGGTGTACAGCAAATGAGCAGCTTCGGATTCCCCCTGCGCACGCCCCGGGTCCGCGAGGAGCGGCCCGCCTGGGAAGAGCCGCCGACGAAGATCGGGTCGGCCGCCAAGGCCGTCGTCATCACGGTCATCTGCGCCGTGATGATCCTGCCCTTCCTCACGGTCCTCTCCACCAGCCTCGCCTCCCGCAAGGAGATCACCGAGTCCGGCGGCTTCGTCCTCTTCCCCACGGACCCGACCCTGGAGGCGTACCGCACGATCCTGTCCGGCGGGATCGTCTCGCGCGCGGTGGTCGTGAGCGTCCTGATCACGGTGGTCGGCACCGCGCTCTCGCTCCTGACGACGATCGCGCTCGCGTACGCCCTGAGCAAGCGCGGCGTCCCCGGCAGCAAGCCGATCCTGCTGATGGTCCTCTTCACGCTGCTGTTCGCGCCGGGGATGGTCCCGATGTACGTGGTCGTCAAGGAGCTCGGACTCCTCGACTCCTACTGGTCGTTGATCCTCCCGGTGCTCATCAACGCCTTCAACCTCGTCGTGCTGCGGGCGTTCTTCATGAACATCCCCGACGAGCTCTACCAGGCGGCCCGCATCGACGGCGCGGGGGACTGGCGCATCCTCACCCGCATCGTGCTCCCGCTCTCCAAGGGAGTCGTCGCCGTCGTCGGCCTCTTCTACGCGGTGACGTACTGGAACGCCTTCTTCAACGCGATGCTCTATCTCAACGACTCGGGCAAGTGGCCCATCCAGCTGGTCCTGCGGACGTACGTCGTCCAGAACAAGTCCATGACGAGCGACCAGCTCGGCATCGCCCACATGCCGCCGCAGCAGTCCCTCTCCATGGCCGTGGTCATGCTCGCGCTGCTGCCGATCCTCGCGCTCTTCCCGTTCCTGCAGAAGTACTTCACCAAGGGCGTGCTCACCGGCGCCATCAAGGGCTGACCCCACCCCGCCCCGCCCCACCACGACCTCATCCGCGGAGATTCCCATGCCTGGCATGTCCCGACGCACCTTCCTCAGCCTCTCCACCTCCGTCGCCGCGGGCGCGGCCGTCACCTCCCTGACGGGCTGCGGCTCCGGCACGAAGAAGACGGGTGAGGCGGCGTCGTCGAAGGTGAAGCTGCCCACCCACGTCCCCTTCACCAAGATCAAGCCCGACCTCGCGCCCAACGCGAAGGGGCTCTCGGCCGGCTTCCTCTCCTACCCGAAGGACCTGGTTCGCAGCGTCGCGAAGACCCCCGGCGACGGCTCGGGGATCACCATGCTCACGGAGATCTGGACGCAGCCCCCGACCCCCAAGGGCTCGAACGCGTACTGGGACAGGCTCAACAAGGAACTCGGCGTCGACCTCACCGCCATCCTCGGCACCGACCCCGGCTACGAGGAGAAGTTCTCCGCGACCATCGCCGGCGGCGACCTGCCGGACCTGCTGTGGATACCGCCCAACCAGGGCATCCAGCACGTCGCCGAACTCCTGGAGGCCAAGTGCGCGGACATCACGGAGTACGTCTCCGGTGACGCGGTGAAGAAGTACCCGAACCTCGCCGCGATGACCCCCGCGCACTGGAAGACAGCGGTCGTCAACGGCAAGATCTGGGGCGCGCCCGTCCCCTACCCGGCGTTCGGCCAGGTCTACGCGGGCAACCCGAAGGTCTGGGAGAAGGCGGACGGCATCGCGTCGCGCGACGCAGAGGAGTTCCTCGCCAAGTGCAAGGAGGTCACCGGCGGCAAGACCTGGGCCCTGGAGCCGATCTACGTCAACGCCGTCAGCGTACTCAGCCAGTGCTTCGGCGCCCCCAACAAGTGGCGGCAGAACAAGGACGGTTCGCTGACCTGGTTCCAGGACACCGACGAGTACGAGGCGGCCCTCGACTTCGTCCTGAAGCTGAAGAAGGCGGGCGTCTTCTACCCCGGCAACCCCAAGATGGCCGACGCGTACATCAAGATGGCGCAGGGCACGATCGGCGCCACCGTCCACGCCAACCCGTACAACGCGCGCAAGGAGATCCGCGTCCAGGACCCCGGCATCGCGTCCGAGATCCTGATCCCGTTCGCCGCGGGCGGCAACAAGCCCCACCACCACTACCACCTGGGCACCATCGGCTACACCGCCATCAAGAAGGGCGACGAGAAGCGGGTGCGCATGCTGCTGCGCGTCCTCGACTACCTGGCCGCGCCGTTCGGCAGCAAGGAGCGCGAGTTCCTGGAGTACGGCACCGAGGGCGAGGACTTCACGTACGACAAGAACGGCTTCCCGGACCGCACCAAGCAGGGCAAGCAGCAGGTCGAGGGCCTCTTCAGCGGACTGCAGACGTCGACGACCTCGCCCTTCTCCCTCATCGCGTCCAGCTTCCCGGGCACGGACCGCGTCCGGGACGTGAAGGACGTCTACGCCGCCGAGCAGAAGCTCCTGGAGACCGCGATCCGCAACCCCACGGTCGGCCACTACTCGGACGCGTACACCCAGCACTACGGGCGCATGTCCACCGAGGCGACCGACCTGGTCAACGACATCGTCAGCGGGCGCAAGAAGATCGGCGAGTGGCGGCCGTTCTGGGCCGAGTGGAAGAACAAGGGCCTGGAGCAGATGGCCCGCGAATACCAGAAGTCGATCGAGCGGAGCTCCTGACGCGCCTCACGCCTCGGTGCCCCGATCCGTCTTCGCCAGCTCCGACTTCCGGTACGAGTAGCCGAAGTACACGCCGAGACCGATCAGGAACCACACGGCGAACCGCACCCAGGTCTGCCACTGCAGGAAGGTGATCAGCCAGATCGAGAAGACCACGCCGATCGCGGGCACCACCGGCATCCCGGGACAGCGGAACGTGCGCGGCAGCTCCGGTTGCTTGTACCGCAGCACGATCACCGCGACGCAGACCACGACGAACGCCAGCAGGATCCCGATGTTGGTCAGTTCGGCCGCCTCGCCGATCGGCAGGAACCCGGCGATGGCGGCCGACGCGACCCCGACGATCCACGTCACGCGCGTCGGCACGTGCCGCGTCGGATGCGTCTTGGCGAACCACTTGGGAAGGAGGCCGTCCCGGCTCATCGAGAACCACACGCGCGTGCAGCCCAGCATGAACGTGAACATCACGGTGAGGATGCCGATGATCGCGCCCACCGCGATGACGTCCGCCAGGCCGCCGAGTCCCACGGACTTGAAGGCCGTGGAGAAGCCGCTCTCCGGGTCGACGTCCTTGTAGCTCTGCATGCCGGTGAGGACCAGGCACGCGAGGACGTACAGCACCATCGAGATGGCGAGGGAGTAGAGGATCGCCTTCGGCATGTGGCGCTGGGCGTCCTTGGACTCCTCGGCGGCGGTGCTCATCGCGTCGTACCCGAAGACGGCGAAGAACACGGTCGCCGCGCCGGTGAACGCGCCGCTGACCCCGTAGGGGAAGAACGGATCGTAGTTCCCGGTCTCGATGTGGAAGAAGCCGACCGCGATCACGACGAGGACCACGATCACCTTCAGGACGACCACGATCATCTCGAAGCGCGCGGCGTTCCTGATGCCGAGCGTGAGGAGATACGCGATGAACAGGCACAGCACCGCGGCGAACAGGTCGACCTTGTGCCCGTCACCGGTGCCCGGCGCGCCCATCATCCAGTTCGGCAGCTCGGCCCCCATCTCCTCGACCAGGAAACCGAAGTAGCCGGAGATGCCGATCGCGACCACGGCGACGATGGCGGTGTACTCCAGCAGCAGGTCCCAGCCGATGAACCAGCCGGTGAGCTCGCCGAGCACCACATAGCCGTAGGTGTATGCGGAGCCCGCCTTCGGGATCATGCCGGCGAACTCGGCGTACGAGAAGGCGGCGGCCGCGCTCGCGACGCCCGCGATCAGGAAGGAGACCAGCACCGCGGGGCCCGCCGTGCCGTTGGCGACGGCCCCGGCGAGGCTGAAGATGCCGGCGCCGATGATGCCGCCGACGCCGATCGCGGTGAGTTGCCAGAGCCCGAGGGACCTGGCGAGTCCGCCGCCCGCCCCCGCCTCTGTCTCCTCGATGTGCTCGATGGGCTTGCGGCGCAGTACGCCCTGTCCCATCCGGAGTCCCGACATGAGCTCCACCTCTTCGCAGACGGCAGTCGGCTGATGGCGGATCATGATGGCCCAGGCCGGGCCGCGACGGAAGACGCCACACGCGGGGCGCGCGCAGGGCCGCCGCGGCGGGGGCCATTCAGGTCACATCGGGTCACGTCGGGGCACGTCACGTCACCTCAGGTCACTTCACGGCACCACCGTGACCGGCCACCGGCCCGCCTTCACCAGACGCACGGCGACCGACCCCACGATGCGATGGCCCGCCTGCTCGGAGGCGCCGACGACGACGGCATCCGCCTTGAGGTCGTCGGCGGCGGTGACGAGACCGGTGTAGGGGTCGCCGCGGAAGGTGTGGAACTCCCACCGGACGTCGAATATGTCCTTCACCCGCTCGGTCGCGGCCCGGATCTCCGCGATCAGCCCCTCGGCGATCTCGTCGGTGGTCTCCGCGACCGGGACGCCGAACGCGGCGCCCGCCGCCATCACCGGCTGGATGTACACGACGGCGAGCAGGGCCCGCTGTCGCCGGGCCAGGCCCCCGGCATATGCCGCCGCTCTCAGCGAGGAATCGGAGCCGTCGACTCCGACGACGATCACCTTGGGCCCGTCGGTGCCGCGTTCGAACTGGTGGGACTGGTCTTCACTCACGCCGAGAGGTTAGCGGAGGCAGTGCTACCGCCTGTGTTCCGGGCGGTCGTGCCCCGCCCTGCCCCTCTCGACGCGCGCGGCGGCGCGGCTCTTCCTAGAGTCGTGCTCATGACGGTCAGCACGGAGGAGCCCCAGGCCAGAGGACCGATACCGCGCCGAGGCGGATTCCTCGGACGCGTCCCGGAGGGGTTCGCCGCCTTCTTCGGAGCCCTCGGCGTCTTCTGCGCGGTGCTCGCGGTCATCTCTCCGCTGCGCCGCCTCCTCACGCCCGTCATCCGCGTCCTCGACCTCCTCACGGTCCCGGTCAGCGCGAACCTCGCGTACGCCGTCTTCCTCTTCCTGCTCGCCGCCGCGACCGCCGCCCGGAAGAAGGTCGCCTGGTGGCTCGTCGTCAGCTATCTGGGTTTGCTCCTCGCCTTCGACGTGCTCGGCGCGGCCCTCGGCTTCTGGGCGGAGTCGCTGCCCTCCTTCATCATCTGCGGCGTCGCCTTCGTGCTGCTGATCCTGGCCCGCAAGGAGTTCTCCGCGGACTCCCGGCGCGGGGCCGTGTGGCGGGCCATCGCGGTGCTCGCCGCCGGGCTCGGCGTCGCGATCCTGGTCGGCTGGGGCCTGGTGGAGCTGTTCCCCGGCACGCTGGTGCGCGGCGAGCGCCTGCTGTGGGCGGCGAACCGGGTCTGCGGCGGGCTGATCCACGGCCACGACTACTTCGACGGCTCCCCGCCGCGCGGCCTCTACTTCTGGCTCGGCCTGTTCGGCGCCCTCGCCCTGCTCAACGCCGCTGCCACGCTCTTCCGCTCCCAGCGCATGGAAGCGGCCCTGCACGGCGACGAGGAGCCCCGCATCCGCGCCCTCCTCGGGGCCTACGGCGCGCAGGACTCGCTCGGCTACTTCGCGACCCGGCGGGACAAGGCCGTCGTCTTCTCGCCGAGCGGCAAGGCCGCCGTCACCTACCGCGTCGAGGCCGGCGTCTGCCTGGCCAGCGGCGACCCCGTCGGCGACCGCGAGGCCTGGCCGCACGCGATCGGCGCCTGGCTGGAGGTGGCCCGGCAGTACGCCTGGGCCCCCGCCGTCATGGGCGCGTCCGAGGACGGCGCGACCGCCTACGCCCGCGCCGGGCTCGGCGCGCTGCAGCTCGGCGACGAGGCGATCCTGCACGTCGCCGACTTCGACCTGGACGGCCGCGACATGCGCGTCACCCGCCAGGCCGTGAACCGCGTCCGCCGCACCGGCGCCACCACCCGGATCCGCCGCCACTCCACCCTCACCGATGAGGAGATGGAGGAGATCGTCGACAAGGCCGACGCCTGGCGGGACACCGAGACCGAGCGGGGCTTCTCCATGGCCCTGGACCGCCTCGGGGACCCCGAGGACGGCGACTGCCTGCTGGTCGAGGCCTTGGACGCCGACGGCAAACTCCTCGCACTGCTCTCCCTCGTCCCGTGGGGCAAGGATGGCATCTCCCTCGACCTGATGCGCCGCGACCGCACCGCACCGAACGGCGTCATGGAGTTCATGGTCGCCGAACTGTGCGCCGCAGCGCCCCGGTCGGGCGTGCGCCGCATCTCCTTGAACTTCGCGGTGTTCCGCTCGGTCTTCGAGGAGGGCGGGCGCATCGGCGCGGGCCCGGTGCTGCGGCTGTGGCGCAAGCTGCTGCTCTTCTTCTCCAAGTGGTGGCAGCTGGAAGCGCTCTACCGCTCCAACGCCAAGTACCACCCCGAGTGGTATCCGCGCTTCATCTGTTACGGCGACAGCGGCGCCCTCGCCCGCATCAGCCTGGCCTCCGGCATCGCCGAGGGCTTCGTCTCCGTGCCCTCCCTGCGCAAGCTCTGGGGCAAGGGCCACAAGCCCCGGGGCGTCACCCAGCCCGCGACCACCGAGGGCCTCCCGTCGATCGCCGCGCTCGGCCTCGCGGACGGGGACGCCGCCGCCGACCCGGACCCGACGTCGAAGCTCCCGGAACAGATCCGCATCCGCCACCGCAAGCTCGACCGGCTGCGCGCGCAGGGTGTCGACCCCTATCCCGTGGGTCTGGCCCCGCGCACCCACGAACTCTCCGCGATCAACGGGGAGATGACGGGCACACAGGTCACGGTCGCGGGCCGCGTCATGCTCGTACGCGACTTCGGCGGCGTCGTCTTCGCCGTGCTGCGGGACTGGTCGGGCGACCTCCAGCTCGCGCTCACCCGGGACGCCTCGGGCCCCGATGTGCTGGACCGCTTCACCTCCGGCACCGACATCGGCGACCACATCACCGCCACCGGCACGGTCGGTACCAGCGACCGGGGCGAGCTCACCGTCTTCGTCACCGACTGGCTGCTCACCGGCAAGTGTCTGCGCCCGCTGCCCGACAAGCGCCGCGGCCTCACCGACCCCGAGGCCAAGGTCCGCCGACGCTACCTCGACCTGGTCGCGAGCCCCGGCGCCCGCGACGTGGTCCGGGCCCGGTCCACCGCCGTGCAGGCGCTGCGGCAGGGCCTGCTGGACCGCGGATATCTGGAGGTCGAGACGCCGATGCTCCAGCAGATCCACGGCGGCGCCAACGCACGGCCCTTCACCACCCACATCAACGCCTACGACCTGGACCTGTATCTGCGCATCGCCCCCGAGCTGTACCTGAAGCGGCTCTGCGTCGGCGGCATGGAGAAGGTCTTCGAGATGGGCCGCACCTTCCGCAACGAAGGCGTCTCCTACAAGCACAACCCCGAGTTCACGATGCTGGAGGCCTACCAGGCCTTCGCCGACTACGACGTGATGCTCGACCTCACCCGTGAACTCATCCAGGGCGCCGCGATCGCCGCCTTCGGCAGGGCAGTGGCGTACAAGGACGGCGTCGAGCACGACATCTCCGGGCCCTGGCCGGTCAAGACGGTGTACGGCGCGATCTCCGAGGCGCTGGGAGAGGAGGTCGACGCGGACACCCCGGTGGCGGACCTGCACCGGCTGTGCGACCGGGCCGACGTCCCGTACACGACCGATGACGGCCGTGGTGATGTCGTCCTGGAGATGTACGAGCGGCTCGTCGAGGAGCAGACGAAGCTGCCCACCTTCTACAAGGATTTCCCGACCGACGTCTCCCCGCTCACCCGCCAACACCGCACCGACCCACGCCTCGCCGAACGCTGGGACCTCGTCGCCTTCGGCACCGAACTGGGTACCGCCTACTCGGAGTTGACCGACCCCGTGGAGCAGCGCCGCCGTCTCACCGCGCAGTCGCTGCTCGCCGCCGGGGGAGACCCCGAGGCCATGGAGATCGACGAGGATTTCCTCGACGCCCTGGAGTACGCGATGCCGCCCACCGGAGGCCTCGGCATCGGGGTCGACCGGCTCGTCATGTTCCTCACCGGCCTGACGATCCGGGAGACCCTGCCCTTCCCGCTGGTCCGCCGCGTCTGACAGAACGTGCGCGTCCGACAGAACCTCCGCGTCTGAACGGGTGCTTTCGGAGGCCGCCCCGGTGTTGGTGTTCCGCATGGGCCTTCCGCCATGCGACGGATTAGTCATGAAAGATGATCAGCTGACTCCAGGGCGGCGGGTCCTGCTCCGCGCCGCGGCGGTCCTCGGTCTGGCCACGACCGGGGCGTGCGGGGTGTCGGAGGTTCCGTCCGCGCCGGGCCCCGCCGCCTCCGGGGGCGCGCCCGCCGGGGGCCCGCAGGCCGCCCGTGCCCTCAAGCCCTCCGCGTACCGCCTGCAGCCCATCGCGGGATACGGTCCGCAGCGCGCCAAGCGGGCCCTGCCGCATGTGCGCAAGGCGCCGATCCTGCGCATGCCGGGCCGCGACCGGTCGATGGTGCTGACGTTCGACGACGGACCCGACCCCCGATACACCCCGCACGTCCTGCGGACACTGCGCAAGCACGACGTCCGTGCGATGTTCTTCGTCTGCGGCGAGATGGCCGTCGACAACGCGGACCTGCTCCGCGAGATGGCCGACGACGGGCATCTGATCGGCAACCACACCTGGAGCCACCCGCTGCTGCCCCGCCTGGGCAGAGCCGCGATGCGCGAGCAGATCGAGCGCACCTGCGACGTCATCGAGGAGGCCACCGGAGAGCCCCCCGCCTGGTTCCGGGCCCCGTACGGCGCGTGGAACCGCAACGCCTTCCAGCTGGGGGCCCAGCTGGGCATGGAGCCGCTCGCCTGGACCGTCGACACCCTCGACTGGACCGAGCCGGGCGCGGCGACCATCGTGCGGCGCGTCCGCGCGGGCGCCGGGCCCGGCGTCGTGGTGCTCTCGCACGACGCGGGCGGCGACCGCTCGGGCAGCGTCGAGGCGCTGCGCAAGTACCTGCCGGAGCTCCTCGACTCCGGCTACCGCCTCACCGTGCCGAGCCGCTACATGTCCTGAGCGGTCCCGCAGCGCTCCTTTGCGCCGCCGCCCGTCTGGTCCCCGGCTCAGCGCACGGCGGTCAGGCGGGCGAACACCACGACGTTCCCGTCGTATCCGGACTGCTTGGAGAAACCGCCGCCGCAGGTGATGACCCGCAATTCGGGAGTTCCGCTGTTTCCGTAGACCCGCTTGCCCGGGAAGTTGTTCTTCTCGAACACTTCGATGCCGTAGATCTCGAAAATCGCCGTCTTTTTGTCCGCGCGCTTGACCTCGATGTGGTTGCCCTTCTTCAGCGAACCGAGGCCGTAGAAGACGGCGGGGCCCTGCTGGTTGTCCACATGGCCGACCACCACGGCCGTGCCCTTCTCGCCGGGCGACACGGCGCCGGTGAACCAGCCCGCGAGATTCGGGTCCTCTGGCGGCGGCGCATCCACCCAGCCCTCGGCGTCCAGTCCCACCTGTATGACCGGGGCGTCCACGCGGATGCCCTTGATGCGCACGCGCTCGGCCGGGGAGAACGCCAGCGGGACCGGGGCGGCGGCTCCCGCGTCGGGCGCACGGTCCGCGGCCGCGGCGGACGCGGGCTGCGGCGGGCCCACGTCGAATTCCCCCGAGCCATTGCGGATCAGCGCGAGTCCGGTCAGCAGGACAAGCGCCATCACACCCCACGGGGCACGCTTCTTCTGCTTTTCCTCCTCATGGAGATCCGGGAAATCCTGGAATTCGAACTTGTCGGCCGGATGGGACGAAGGCATGCTCTATCCCCTCTCGAACGCGGCAGAGAGCCGTGTCCGTTGCGCGTACCGAAACGCTAAGCGCGGGGCGCGCGGCGTGCGAAAGGGCGGGAGCGAACGGGTGGCGCCGAGGCAGGCGTGCGCCATCCGAGTCGCGCCGGACAGGAAATTTCTGACGGTCCGTGACCTGCGGTGATGTCAGGTTGCGCGGACGCGCCTCGGCGTGTCGTCTCACCAGGACGGCGGATCCCCGAAATGCGGCCCCGTGCACGGCATCTGAGGGTCAGTCTGGGAGGCGCTCTCGCCGATCGACCGGGGACGGTATCCCCGGGGCGTCTTCCGCGGAGGATTGCCATGCGTACTTCCCGTATGCGGACCACACGTGCCCTCGCGGTCGCCGCGGCGGCGGTCGGGGTCGTCGGGCTCGCCGCCCCGGCCGCGTCCGCCTGGGCCGACCCGACCAACATCGTGGCGATGCCCAGTGTGATTCCGAGAGGGGGGCATCTGACGGTCACCGTCGACGGGTCGTCCTGCCAGTCGGGCGGCAAGGTCACGTCGCCCGCCTTCCCGGACACGAACCTGCAGGCCATCCCGGGCGGCACCACGGCGAGCGGCACCGCGACCGTCCACTCGCACGCCCGCCCCGGCGCCTACGACATCACCGCCCACTGCGGTGGCAAGACGCTGGTCCGCCCCGCCGCGTTCACCGTCATCCACGGTGGTGTGCGCGGTGGCGTCGGCTCCACCGCGAACTCGGGCGCGACCGGGACCGACATGGCGATCGGCGGCGCCCTGGTCACCGCCGCGCTGCTCGGCGGCGGCGTCTTCTGGATGCGCCGACGCTCCGAGAACAGGGTCTGACCCCGCGGTCCGGGCCGGCGCGCCCCCCTTCCGCCCCGCGCCCGGCACCACCCTTCTCGCACGGCAGGTGAACAGCGCTTCGCCCCCGGGACCTGGAGACGTTCCGGGGGCGAAGCGCTGCCCGGCGGGGGTCAGGAGTTGCCCTCGCCGGTGCGGCGGCGGGTCTTGTAGTACGCGGTGCCCAGCGTGCCCAGGATCAGGGCGCTGCCGAGGGCGATCTCGTGCAGGTCGAGCCCGCCGAGGCTACCGCCGATGCCGGCCTTGACGCCCTTGTGGTGCGAGCTGCCGTCGGGGCGCCCGGTGGCGATGGTCAGGTCCGTCTTGTCACTGCCCGGGTTGCTGCCGTTGCAGGTGAACGTCACCTCGTACATCGCGCCGGGCTTCGCGTCCCAGAACACCTGGGCGGTGGCGGACTTCTGGCCCTTGGGGATGGTGGTGTCGTCGAAGACGCCCGAGGTGACCTTGGTGTCGCCGTCGTCGCACCCGTCGACGTTCAGGGTGACCTGGCCGCCCGCCGCGACCGTCTTGGGCGAGATGCTGAAGCCGAACGCGGTGACGTTCTCCTCGCCGACGGCGGCCGCCGACGCGGTCGGTGCGGTCAGGGCCAGTGCGGAAGCGGTGAGCAGAGCGGCCGAAGCAACGCGTATCGCGCGCATGGTGAATCCTCCGGGTCTTCCGAGGAGCAGCTGCGGACCTTCTTCCGCTGGCGCCTGAAATGCACCTCGATGCCCAGAACGCTAGGTACGGCCCCGGGGCGCCGCGATCTGTGTCGCGCGAACGGGGCAATCGTGTGGGCCGGTCGGGCGAACCGGGCGGCGCGGCGCCGTCGACGGCGCCCGGGGACGTGTCAGGGCGTCAGGCCGATGCGGGACGCCAGCCACGGGAGCTGCTTCTCCAGGCCGGGGCGCCACACCTGCCAGCTGTGCCCGCCGGGCAGTTCGACGAGCTCGACCTGCATCCCGGCCTTCTTCGCGGCCGCGTACACCTTCAGCGCCTGCGGGCGGTACGTCGAGTCGTCGGTCCCCGCGACGAAGGTCCCCGCGGTGTCCGGGAACTTCTTCCGCGCCATCACGTCCATAGGATTGACCTTCTCGAACGCCGCCTCGTCGCCGCCGAACGCCGCGTCCACGGTCTTCTTGCGGCTGCCGAGGGTCGGCTCGTCCTGGCCGGAGATGTCGAGGAAGGTGCCGTAGCGCCGCGGTGCGTTGACCGCCATCTGCAGGGCGCACGTGCCCCCGTTCGAGAGCCCGGAGACCGCCCAGTGCGCCCGGTCCGTGGCCGTCTGCAGATGGCCCGCCGCCCACGCGGGGACGTCGTCGGCGAGATACGTCTGCACCTTGCCGAGCCTGGAGTCCATGCACAGCGGATTGTCGAACGAAGACCCCAGCGGATCCACCACCAGGACGATCGGCGCGAGCCCCGCGTGCCGTCCGGCGAACTCGTCCATCATGTCCGGCAGCTGGCCCGAGGTGATCCAGTCCTGCGGGGCGCCGGGCTGTCCCGCCATCAGGACGAGCACGGGCAGCAGCGGCCGGGGCGAGGCGCGGTAGGCGGGCGGCAGATAGACGTACGCGTCACGTGCCTTGAACCCCGACTTCGTGCCGGGGATCGAGGCGGTGGACACCGTGCCCTTGGCGGGCAGTCCGCCCGGCGCCTTCCAGACCTGCGACAGAGCCTTGCCCTCCGGCACGTCGAGCGTCGGTTCCCTCTTGCCCGTGGCGTCCTTGAGGCTGACGGTGTCCTGCGGGCCGAGCGCGGTCCGCAGGGTCGGGTAGTTGTCGTAGTGGATGTTGACCTCGGATAGGCCGAGCACGACGACGAGCGCACCCGCGAGCAGCGCGCCCGCGCGGCCGCGCCAGCGCAGCGTCGGCAGCCGGAACAGCGCCAGACACACCCCGAGGATCACCACGCCGATCCACACGACGACATCGCCGGGGAGCTTGTCGGGGAAGGGCTGCCACCAGTCGTCGACGGTGAGCCGGACCAGCAGGGTCAGGAGCGCCGCGGTGATCACGGCGAGCGGCAGCAGACGGGTCCACCAGCGGCGGTCGCGGGAGAACAGGAGCGCGGCGAGGGCGAGGCAGCCGAGGATCCGCACGACGAGCGGAACCGCTCCGTCGACCAGCGACCAGTCCAGCGGCCCGGTGGCCATCGGCACCCGCTCCACGCGCGTCCTCGTTCCGGGAGAGGTAGGTGAGCGGGCCGCTCTGCCTTGAGCTACAGCCCCTCGATGTGGAGCTGGGTGGACTTGAGCGCACCATCTGCCCGCTCACTGAAAACGATAGCAATCGTAACAATAGGTGCAAACCGGGCTAATGCCTCAGCCGTGCGTCCACGTGTGCGGGCCGCCGCGCCACTCGACGAGATGCGGGTCGTCCAGCGCGATGTCGGCCTCGCCCAGCCCCGCCCGCCGCAGGAGATCCGTCAGATCCCGGTCACTGCGTGCGACGCCGACGTCCTGTCCGCGCACGGTGACCTGCCGTCCGCCGTCGGCGGTGGGCGGGTGGACGACGATCGGTGTTTGCCAGGCCATGGGACCAGAGTGCGCCGTCCGGCGGCACCGCGCAGCGCGGTTCACGGCCAACGAGGGCGGAGAACTCCCCAACGGGCAGAGCGGAAGGGGGCGTTGGCGAAATTCCATGATCCCTGCCGTAGGGTGGGGCCGACCGCACGGAGCATCGCACGGGGGAACGAACGTGGAACAGGTGTCCCGAGCTGCCGACGCGCCCTCTGGGAAGGTCGTGGTCGTCGTGCCCACGTACAACGAACGGGAGAACCTGCCCCTCCTGATCGGCCTGCTCACGGCGCTCGGCCTGCCGAACCTGCACGTCCTGGTGGTCGACGACGGTTCGCCCGACGGCACGGGCGCCCTCGCGGACCGGATCGCGGAGGAGTCAGGGGGAGCCGTCACCGTCCTGCACCGGACGCAGAAGGACGGGCTCGGCCGTGCCTACGTGGCCGGGATGACCCGCGCCCTGGCCGACGGAGCGGACGTCGTCGTCCAGATGGACGCCGACCTCTCGCACCCGGCGAAGACGCTGCCGCTGATGGTGCGCACCCTGCTCGCGGGCGACGACGGCCTGGCCGTCGTGGTCGGCTCGCGCTATGTGGCGGGCGGCGCGCTCGCCACCGAATGGGCCTGGTACCGCAGGGCGCTCTCCGCCTGGGCGAACTTCTACGTCAACGCCGTCCTGCGGCTCGGCGTCAAGGACGCCACCGCCGGGTACAAGGCGTGGCGCGCCGGTGCGCTCGAAGCGATCGACCTGCCCTCGGTGCAGAGCAGCGGCTACTCCTTCCAGGTCGAGATGAACTACCGCACGATCCGCCGCGGTCTGCGCATCACCGAGGTGCCGATCACCTTCGAGGAGCGGGTCAACGGAGAGTCGAAGCTCAGCCTGCGCGTGCAGGCCGAGTCGGCCGTCACCCCGTGGAAGCTGCGGTTCGGCCGCCGGGGCGCGGGGAGCTGACGGGCTCCCCGCGCCGGAGGCGGACCGGGGTCAGCCGCCGATGCCGGGGAACAGCGTGAGGAACGGATCCGCTGTCACCGCGACGCCGCGGCTGTAGGGGGCGTCGAAGTCCCAGATGAGGAAGAGCAGGAAGGCGAACAGGGCGGAGAACAGTCCGGCGAGGACCAGTTCGCGCGGTGTACGGCGGATCTGCAGCGCGAAGATCATGCCGATGGTGACGAGCCCGCCGATGATCAGGCCGAACCAGACCACGCCGGGCATCGTCGCGCCGAGGCTGTCGGCGCGGGCGCTGCGTGCGTCGTCGGCGGCCGCCACCGCGTCGACCAGTGGCTGATACGCCTGCGCCTCGAAGTCCGATTTCGGTTGGTAATCGGTCACGTCGTGCCGGACGCGGGACAGGAGCTCCGTGCCGCGGTCGGTGAGTTCGCCGTGGGACTTCATGGTGTCCCACTCCGTGCTGACGACATGGCTGACATAACTGTGGACGTCGTCCCGAACGCGTTCCCGGACGTCCGCCGGGTAGATCCGCACGCGCTCCGAGACCTCGTGCAGCGCCTGGGCCTCGAGGCGGACGTGTTCCTGGGCGGAGCCGCGGGCCTCCCAGGCACCCGCGATGGCCAGGCCCAGCACGATGGCGTACACGACACCGATCATCATCGTCATGTACTCGATGACGTCCGGTGTCTCGGACGCGTCGTAGTCCGCGCCGGTCCTGCGGTGCCGCAGGAGGGTCACGATGAGTACGACACCGCAAGCGGCCACCATCGCGAGGGTGAGAACAAGCCATTCCGACATGAATACCTCCGGCGGTCAGCGCGGGCGGAGCGCGGCCACGGCGAGCACCGCGGGTGCCGTGACGAGCAGAGTGAGCGAGACGAGGGACGGGCCGTGGCGGGGCGGTGACTTGCGAGGCGGAGCGTGGTACTCCGGATAGGTCACCCGCTTGGGGGGCTTCGGTGGGCGGACGGAGGGCTTGGGCTTCGGTTCCGGCTTCGGCGGGGGTGCCGGTGCCACGGCCCGTGCGGGCGGCGGAGGCGGTGGAGGCGGCGTGGGCCGGACGGTCGGCTGCGGTGGTG
>NZ_LIPN01000096.1:0-257 GCF_001418325.1 Streptomyces atriruber
GCGAGGGCGTCATCTCGCCGGCGTCACGGGATGAGGCGCAGGAAGACGTCGTCCAGCGAAGGGCGCCGCAGGCTCGCGTCGACGAGGGGAATCCCCGCCGCGTCCAGCTCGCGGACGAGCCGGGGCAGCGTGAGTGCCGGATCGAGGGCGACCACTCCCGCGGTGCGGGACTCCGCGTCGAGCACGGGCTCCGCCCCCGTCAGCTGGTCGAGGACCACCGCCGCGGCGGGCAGTGCCGCGCCCTCCGCGACGACGAC
>NZ_LIPN01000096.1:277-41475 GCF_001418325.1 Streptomyces atriruber
CCAGGTACTGGGTGGTGAGGAGCACCGTCGTGCCCTCCCCGGCCAGCTTCCGCACGGCCTCCCAGATGGCGTTCCTGCTGTGCGGATCGAGGCCGGTCGTGGGCTCGTCGAGGAAGAGCACGGCGGGGCGGGTGATCAGACCGGCCGCGAGATCGAGGCGGCGCCGCATGCCGCCCGAGTAGGTGCGGGCGGGCCGGTCCGCCGCCTCGACGAGCCCGAACCGCTCCAGGAGCTCCTCGGCGCGCCCGCGCGGCGCGCGCAGCAGACGGGCGAAGAGCCGCAGGTTCTCGCGGCCCGTCAGATCGCCGTCGACCGATGCGTACTGCCCGACGACACCGATGTGCCGCCGGACCGCCGCCGGGTCCCGCACCACGTCGTGCCCCGCGACCCGGGCGGTCCCGGCGTCCGGCGTCTGCAGGGTCGTGAGCACCCGCACCGCGGTGGTCTTGCCCGCGCCGTTCGGTCCGAGGAGTCCGCAGACGGTCCCCTCCGCGATCGCCAGGTCCAGGCCGCGCAGGGCGCTCACGGCCGTGTCGCCGGAGCCGAAGCGCTTCTCCAGACCTTCACTAAGTACAGCGTACGTAGAAGTCATACCGTGCACGGTACATCACTACGTACGCTGTACGTAACTAACATGGGGGGCGAGGTGATGATCAATGGCGGGCCGAGCGGCCACTCCCGAAGTGATCTGGGCGCGCCCCGAGCGTGCGGGCCGCGGCCCCAAGCCCGCGTACAGCAGGACCGACATCGCGGCGGCGGCCGTCCGCATCGCCGACGCGGACGGCATCGACGCGGTGTCCATGCGGCGGGTGGCGGGTGAGCTGGGCTGCGGCACGATGTCGCTGTACAACTACGTGCCGCGCAAGGAGGACCTGTACGAGCTGATGGTCGACGCGGTCAGCGGCGAGTACGAGCTGGCCGAGGAGGCCGTGGGCGGCGACTGGTACGCCGGGATGCTCGGCATCGGCCGGCAGAGCCGGGCGATCCTGCACCGGCACCCGTGGCTGGTGCGCGTGATGTCGACGGTCTACGGCCTCAGCCCGAACGCGCTGCGGTACCTGGAGCACTGCCTCGGCGTCCTGGAGGGCCTCGACGCGCCCTACGGCACCAAGATGGAGCTCATCGCCATGGTCAACGGCACGGCGATGACGTCCGTCGCCAACGAGATCGCCGTCGCCGAGCGCACCAGGGACCTGCCCTGGTCGCCGGAGCAGGAGCAGCAGGCCCGGTCCGCCTACCTGGCCGGACAGCTGGCGGACGGGGCGTATCCGCGGCTCGCGGGGATGCTGGCGCAGGCGCCGCCGCCCGGTGACGCGGAGGAGAGCTTCGAGCGGGCGCTGCGCAGGCTCCTCGACTCGTTCCGCCCGGTGCCCTAGAGCAGGGCGAACTGTCCGTCGGGGCCCTCTTCGTGGTGGTCGAGGACGGACGCGGGCCGCCGCGCGGTGTCGGGCACGGGCAGTACGCCCGCGCCGCGCAGCTCGTCGCCGGTGATCCCTGGGCCGAGGGAGCCGGTCAACTCCTTCTGGGCGGGCGCAAGTTCCGCCATCAGGGCGAGCACGGTGATCAGTTCGAGCAGTTCGGACGTCCACGCCCGGGGCCACATTCCGGGCCGGATCGCCGCCAGCGTCCCCGCCTCGGCCGCCTCCGTGCGCAGCGCGAACCAGCGCTCGACGACGCGCACCCCGCTCACCTCGTACTCCCACGCCTCCCGCGGCACCGGCGAGATGACGCCCTCGCCGCCGACCCACAGGACCTCGTCCTCGGTGTCGTACGACAGGGCGGCGGGCCGTGCGGGCAGCGGTGCCCTGACGTACGGCCTGCGGCCGCCGGGCAGCTTCGGCCGCTCGCCGTTGCCGCGCAGCTGCAGCCAGAGCAGCCGCCGTCCGAGCTCCGTGCCCCGCGCCCAGGCACCGCCATCGCGGGTGAGCGGCACCCGGCAGCCCGCCGCCGATCCGGTTCCTGCCACGAGCACCCACGCCAGCAGGTCGCGCGCGGCGACCTCGCGGCCGAGCACGTCCGACAGGTGCGCGAGCAGCCCCGGCGCCACGTTCGGCTCCAGGCCGCCGGGGCGCCGGAACAGCGGCCGGATCCGCCCCGGCCGCCCCGCCGGGGAGCGGCCGTCCGGCAGCACCCCCGTGGCGAGGACGGCGGGCCCCGCGGCCCCGGGGACGTACCCCTGCTCGACGGCGAAGAGCTGCCCCTCGCCCGCCACCCGCCACAGCTCGGGCCGGGCGACGTCGAGGAGGCGGTGGTCGGGGATCAGCCACTGCTCGTCGAAGGGCCCGTGCAGGACGCGCACGGGCTCGGGGCAGGGTCCCGTCTCCTTGGCCAGCCTGCCCGTTCCGCCGGGGTGGCCGGGCAGCTGGGCGACCGCGGTGTGCAGGGTGCGGGCGCGCGTGGGGCGGAAGAGGGCCTCGCGGTCCGGGCCACGGGAGCGGACGAAGGTGTCCCAGCGGGCCTTCAGGGATGCGGCGTCCGGGCCCATCGGCCACCCCCGGCCCGTCCGGAGCGGTGCGACGGACCACGGCATGAGGTCCGCGAGCAGCGGCGCTTCGTCGTGCGTCACGCCCGGCATCGTACGACGTGCCCGCCCGGTCCTGTCAGAGCCTGTGTCATAACCCCGGTCGGATCAGTGGGCGTCGTCTGGTGCGTGCGATCGCAAGGCGCCGGAGCGTCCTGAGTGGGGGTCCCCCCCCCGGGCCCTTCAGGCCTGGGGGAGGAGCTACCTGGGCGTTTCGGCAACGCGGCGAGCGTGCGTGCCGGGCGGCGACCACCCGGCCGGGGTTATGACACAGGCTCTCACGTCGCGTCGAGCGTGACCGAGAAGGAGAAGCGGTCGCCGCGGTAGTGGATGCGGGCCACGTCCAGCGTGCGGCCCTCCTCGTCGTAGGTGACGCCCGTGTAGTGCAGGATCGGGCTGAGCAGCGGCACTTCGAGGAGCCGCGCGGTCTCCGGGTCGGCGAGCGTGGCCTCGACGGTGTCGGTGATGCGGCTGATGCGGACGCCCACCACGTCGCGCAGGACCTTCGTCATGGGCCAGCGCACCAGGTCGTCCAGGTCGATGCGGGCCGCCAGTTCGGGCCGGATGTAGTTGCGGGCGTGGTTGGTCGGCTCGCCCGTCTTCTCGTCGCTGCGCAGCCGGTGGTACGTGGCCACCTCGGCCGACCCCGGGAAGTGCCCGGCGAGTTCGCCGGGGAGCGGGGTGGTGCCGTGGTCGAGGAGGCGGGTGGTCATGCCCGACTGCTGGGCCACGATCGCGTCGACCGAGCCCAGCAGACGGACGGGGGAGCCGCGCCGCGCGCTCGGCTCGATGAAGGTGCCGCGCCGCCGGTGGCGGGTGATCAGCCCCTCGTCCTCCAGCTCCTTGAGTGCCTGCCGCATGGTCAGCACGCTCACTCCGTAGTGCCCCGCCAATTGCTCCTCGGTGGGCAGCCGGAGCGGGGCGTCCGGGGCGCGGCCGAGTATCGAGGCGCGCAGGGACTGCGACACCTGGTACCAGAGCGGCAACTTCCGATTCAGGACGATCGAGTCCGGGGCGAATGCGGTCACGGTCTCTCCGAATCAGAGTGGTATTGCGTCAGTTGCGGAAGTGGCGCTCCAGACCCTGCCATACGTCGTCGTAGCCGCGCTGCAGGTGGGACGCCCCTGCCGCCTGTTCCGTCGCCGTCACCGGCCACCGCGTCTCGAACATGAAGGCAAGGCCGTCATCGATCTTCTGCGGCTTCAGCTCGGCGGCGGACGCCCTCTCGAACGTCTCGCGGTCCGGGCCGTGCGCCGACATCATGTTGTGCAGCGAGCCGCCGCCGGGGACGAAGCCTTCCGCCTTCGCGTCGTACGCACCCTCGATCAGGCCCATGTACTCGCTCATCACGTTCCGGTGGAAGTACGGCGGGCGGAAGGTGTCCTCGCCGACCAGCCAGCGCGGCGCGAACACCACGAAGTCGACGCCCGCGAGGCCCGGGGTGTCGGACGGCGAGGTGAGCACGGTGAAGATCGACGGGTCCGGGTGGTCGTAGCTGATCGAGCCGATCACATTGAAGCGGTGCAGGTCGTAGACGTACGGGACGTGGTTGCCGTGCCAGGCGACCACGTCGAGCGGGGAGTGGTCGTACGTCGCGCGCCACAGGTTGCCGCAGAACTTGTTGACCACCTCCACCGGGCCCTCGACGTCCTCGTACGCGGCGACGGGAGCGCGGAAGTCACGCGCGTTCGCCAGGCCGTTGGCGCCGATCGGGCCGAGGTCGGGGAGCTGGAAGGGGGCGCCGTAGTTCTCGCACACGTACCCACGGGCCGTCGCGTCCAGGAGCTCCACGCGGAAGCGGACGCCGCGCGGGATGAGCGCGACCTCGCCGGGCTCGGCGTGCAGCAGCCCGAACTCGGTGCGCAGCAGCAGCCCGCCGTGCTCGGGCACGACGAGCAGCTCGCCGTCGGCGTCGCTGAACACGCGGTCGGTCATCGAGGAGTTGGCGTGGTACAGGTGAATGCCCATGCCGGTGCGCTGCGCCGCGTCGCCGTTGCCGCCCAGCGTCCACAGGCCCGCCAGGAAGTCCGTGCCGGGCGCGGGCTCGGGGAGCGGGTTCCAGCGCAGCCTGTTCGGGTCGGGCACCGACTCGGCGAAGGGTGCCGTGCGGACCGTGCCGTTGTCGACGCGCGTGAACTGCGGGTGCGCGGCCGAGGGGCGGATGCGGTACAGCCACGAGCGGCGGTTGTGCGCGCGGGGCTCGGTGAAGGCGCTGCCGCTCAGCTGCTCGGCGTAGAGACCGAGGGGGGCGCGCTGGGGAGAGTTGCGGCCGTGCGGCAGTGCGCCGGGCACTGCTTCGGAGCTGTGTTCGTTGCCGAAGCCGGAGAGATAGGTCAGCCCTTCGGCGGTCTTGCGTGCGTCGTGCGTGCCCGTGTCCGCCCGGTTCGCATCGGCCCGGCCCGCGTTGCCTGCGTGGTCCCCGCTCATCACACCGCTCCCTCATCAGTGATTCCTATGGAACACCGTAGGATTCCCATTTTCCTTGCGCAAGAGGAAGCGGGAATGTGAGCGATGCTCTACTCTCCCGGAATGCCCCACCCGAACCCGTCCAAGGACCCGCGCCCCGGCTCGCGCCCAGGTCCGCGGTCCGACCCGAGGCCCCCGGCCTCCATGCGCCGCGTCCCCGTGCAGGAGCGCAGCGCCGAGCGGCTGACCCGGATCCTCGACGCCTGCGCCGCCGTCCTGGACGAGTCCGGTTACGAAGCCCTCACCACCCGCGCCGTGGCCCAGCGCGCGGGCGTCCCGATCGGCTCCGTCTACCGCTTCTTCGGCAACAAGAGGGCGCTCACGGACGCGCTGGCCCACCGCAACCTCGACGCGTACGCGGAACGGGTGGCCGCCCGCGTGACCGGCATCGACCACGGCGACTGGCGCGGCGCCGTCGACGCGGCCTTCGACGAGTACCTGGTGATGATGCGCACCGTCCCCGGCTTCGGTCTCGTGGACTTCGGCATCCCCTCCGCGCCGGACGCGATGCCGGACGCGAACTCGCAGGTGGCCGAGCGGGTGGCCGCCCTGCTCGCCGACCACCTGAACCGCCCGCTCGACGCCGCCCTGCGCCGCACCGTCCTCGTCGGCGTCGAAGCGGTGGACGCGGTCCTCCAACTGGCCTTCCGCGCCGACCCGTCGGGCGACGCGGCCCTCGTCGACGAGGCGCGGGTCCTGCTGCACGCGTACTTCGCGCGGTCGCTGGACTGAGGAGGGGCGGGGCCCGACACTGAGGTGATCGCACCCGATGGCGGGCCGAGGGGGAACATGGGGCGAGTGGTGTGCGTCCACGGGATCGGCCAACAGCACATGGGCGAGAGCCAGTTGTACGCCTCCTGGCGCCCGGCGCTCGCCGACGGACTGACCCGCGCCGCCGCGCCGCCCCTTGCCGCGTCGGACGTGACCTGCGTCTTCTATGGGGACCTGTTCCGGCCCGCGGGCCGGACGCTCGCCGTCCTCGACCCGCCGCTCGACGCCTCCGACGTCGCCGAGGGGCTGGAGACCGAGCTGCTCCTGCAGTGGTGGGCGGAGGTCGCCCGCACCGACCCCGCCGTCCTGCCGCCCGACGCCCGCACCCGCGCGCCGTGCAGCGCGCGCTCGACGCGCTGAGCCGCTCCCGGTTCTTCGCCGACGTGGCGTTGCGCGCCCTGATCCTCGACCTCAGGCAGGTGCGCGCCTACCTCACCGACCCGGCCGTCCACGCCGAGGTGCAGCGCCGCGTCGTCGCGGCCGTCACCGACGACACCCGGGTCCTGGTCGGCCACTCCCTCGGCAGCGTCGTCGCCTACGAAGCCCTGTGCGCGCACCCCGAGTGGCCCGCCAGGGCGCTGCTGACGCTCGGCTCCCCGCTGGGCATCCGGCACCTGGTCTTCGACCGGCTGCGGACCGGTCCGGGCGGCAGCCCGGGGGACTGGCCGGGCCGCGTCGGGCACTGGACCAACATCGCCGACGCGGGGGACGTCGTCGCCCTGGTGAAGGACCTGCGTCCGCTCTTCGGCGAGCGGGTGCGCGGCCACCTCGTGCACAACGGCGCCAAGGCCCACGACGTGACCCGCTATCTGTGCACCGAGGAGGCGGGCAGAGCGGTGCGGGAGGGATGCGGTGACGGCTGACGAGCCCGCCACGAAGCCCGCGCCGGCACGCCGATTCCTGCTGTCGACCGCGGTCCCGGACGTGCACGCGCACCCCGAGGTGGCCCGCCCCGAACTCGCCGACGACGTGGCCCGCGTCGACCGGCTCTTCCTCGGCGAACTCGGTTACCGCAGGGGCGCGGACCTGGGCCTCGGCCCGACCCGCGAACAACTCACCAAAGGCCTGCGCGCATTCGCCACCGCCCCCGAACGCGCCCCCGACGACTACGTCGTCCTCTACCTCGCCTGCCACGGCGTCACCGCCGAACGCAGCGGCCGCCACTACCTGCTGCTCGCCGACAGCGACGCCCGCGACCTGCGGGGCACCGCCCTGCCCACCGAGGACCTCGTGGCCCTGCTGTGGGAGGACACCCCCGTGGCACGACTCCTCGTCCTCATCGACGCCTGCTACGCCGAAGAGGGTGCCGACAGCGCGCTGCGCGCCGCCCTCGAAGCTCGGCGCACCCACACCTCCGTCACCGACCCCGGCTCCACCGGCCTGGTGATCATCGCCGCCTCCCGGCGCAAGGAGGAAGCGGTCGCCGGAGCCCTGTCCGCGGCCTTCGACCGGGCGGTGCGCAGCCAGGCCACCGCCGGACACGTGCCCGCCCACATCGGCATCGGCCAGGTCATGCGCGCCATCAGGGCGGACCCCCTGGTCCCGCCGACCCAGCGGGCCAACTGGTCCGTGACGCACGCCGTCGCCGACATCCCCGACTTCCTGTCCAACCCCCGGTACGTCCCCGGTGCCTCCGGCCTCAAGCTGGAGGAGATCGACCGCATCATCGACCTGGCGGGGCGTGAACGCCGCGCCCGCACCGCCGAGTTGACCGGGTTCTTCCTGCCCAGGGCCCGCGGCACGGACGTGCCCACCGAAGAGGTCTGGGACTTCACCGGCCGCCACACCGCCCTGACCGACATCACCGACTGGCTCGCACCGCACCGCGCCGCCGACCGCCTGTGCGTCGTCACCGGCGACCCCGGCTCCGGCAAGTCCTCCCTCCTCGGCATGGTCACCGTGCTCACCGACGCGGCCCACGCCGCCGCCGTGCCCCGCACCGGACTGCCCGCGCGGCTCCCCGAACCGGGCGCCGTGGACGTCGCCGTCAACGCGTCCCACAAGACGAAGCGTCAGCTCCTGGACGCCCTCTCGGCCGCATCCGGCTGCGCGGCCGCGTCCCTCGGCGCACTCGCCGCCCACCTCCAGGCGCGCTCGGAACCCCTCGTCGTCCTCATGGACTCCCTCGACGAGGCGCTGGACCCGCACGACACGGTCGAGGAACTCATCGCCCCGCTCATCGACCCCCGGCGCCAGCTCCCGCTGCGCCTCCTCGTCGGCGCCCGCCCCCACATCGCCCGCCTGCTGCCCGCCGCGGCGAGCCGCATCGACCTGGACGACGAACGCCACGGCGACCCGCAGGCCGTCCGCGCCTACACCCGCAAGCTGCTCACCACGCCGGGATCCGTGCTCTGCACGGCGCCGCCCGACCGCGTGGACGCCATCGCCCACGCCATCGCCGAGGCGGCGGGCCGCTCCTTCCTGGTCGCCCGGATCACCGCCCGCACCACCGCCCGCGAGACCCGCGTGCCCGACCCGGACGACCGGCGCTGGCGCGACGAACTGCCGCGCCTGCCCGGCGAGGCGATGGAGCGCGACCTCGAACAGCGCCTCGGCCCGCTGGCGGGCCGGGCCCGCGACCTGCTCCGCCCGCTCGCCTTCGCGCAGGGCGTGGGCCTGCCGTGGGGCGGGGTGTGGCCGCGCCTGGCGACGGCGATCAGCGGCCGGACGTACGGGGACGAGGACGTCGTCTGGCTGACGCAGACTGCCGGGTCGTACGTGGTCGAGAGCGTCGAGGACGACGAGTCCGTCTACCGGATCTACCACCGGGCCCTCGTCGAGTACCTGCGCGAGGGCCGCAGCGCCCGGCGGGTGCAGGGCGTGGTCGCAGGAGTCCTGAAGGACCTGGACCACGCCTACGTACGCCGGTACCTCGCACTGCACGCGGCGGAGGGCGGCGTCCTCGACCCGCTGGTGGAGGACGCGGACTTCGTGCTCACCGCCGACCCGGACCAGCTCCTCGCCGCGCTGCCCCGGCTGCGCACGGCGAAGGGACGGCGGGCCGGGCGTGCGGTACGGGACGTCGAGGAGCTGCTGCGGAGCCGGTCAGGCGTACGCCGCCGCGGGCCGCCGCGAGCTGGTGGTCGCCGCGGTCCACGATGGCTTCGTACACACCCGGGTCGCGCTCCCCTCCGTCTGTGCCGGCCTCGCCACCGGCCCCCGCGGCGAGCTCGCCGTCGCCACCCGCAACGGCGTGATCCTCCTCGATGTCCCCGACACACGGCCGTGACCAGGAGTTTTGCGCTTATTGCTCGCGCGTCAACATCTTGTTAACGCTTGATAGCGAGTCCTAACGTCATCCGGACCGCCAGACCTGGTGGGAGTTCGATGGTGAACGTTAGGTAGCCCCCATGCTGACAATCCTCGGATTCGTCATGATCGCCACCTTCCTGGTGCTGATCATGATGAAGAAGATGTCGCCGATCGCGGCACTGGTGCTGATCCCCGCGCTCTTCTGCGTGTTCGTAGGAAAGGGAGCCCATCTCGGGGACTACGTCCTCGAAGGCGTCGGCAATCTGGCGCCCACGGCGGCCATGCTCATGTTCGCCATCGTGTACTTCGGCGTCATGATCGACGTCGGCCTTTTCGACCCGATCGTCCGGGGCATCCTGCGCTTCTGCAAGGCGGACCCGGTGCGCATCGTGGTCGGCACCGCCGTGCTCGCCGCCATCGTCTCCCTCGACGGCGACGGCTCGACGACCTTCATGATCACGGTCTCGGCGATGTATCCGCTGTACAAGCGCCTCAAGATGAGCCTCGTCGTGATGACGGGTGTCGCCGCGACCGCCAACGGCGTCATGAACACGCTGCCCTGGGGCGGCCCGACCGCCCGCGCAGCGACCGCACTCAAGGTGGACGCCGCCGACATCTTCGTGCCGATGATCCCGGCGCTCGCGATGGGGCTCGTCGCCGTCTTCGTCCTCTCGTACGCACTGGGTCTGCGGGAGCGCAAGCGGCTCGGCATCCTCTCGCTGGACGAGGTCCTGGAGAAGGAGACGGCCGACGAGACGGTCATGGTGGGCTCGGCCGGTGGCGACGGCGGTACGTCGCTGACGAAGAAGCCCACCGGGGGCGCGGGCGACGGCACCGACGCGGACGCACCCGGGAGCGAGGGAGCGAGCGAGAGCGACGACGGCTTCCAGGGGCTCGACCCCCACCGCGCCACCCTGCGCCCCAAGCTCTACTGGTTCAACGCGGCCCTCACCGTCCTGCTGCTCACCGCCATGATCATGGAGTGGCTGCCGATCCCGGTCCTCTTCCTGCTCGGCGCCGCGCTCGCCCTCACCGTCAACTTCCCGCACATGCCCGACCAGAAGGCCCGCATCGGCGCCCACGCCGAGAACGTCCTCAACGTCACCGGCATGGTCTTCGCGGCCGCCGTCTTCACGGGCGTCCTCCAGGGCACCGGCATGGTCGACCACATGGCCGACTGGCTCGTCGACGCCATCCCCGAGGGCATGGGACCGCACATGGGCCTGGTGACCGGGCTGCTCTCCATCCCGCTCACGTACTTCATGTCCAACGACGGCTTCTACTTCGGCGTCCTGCCGGTCCTCGCCGAGGCGGGCCAGGCGCACGGCGTCGGCACCCTGGAGATCGCCCGCGCCTCCATCGCAGGTCAGGCCCTGCACATGTCGAGCCCGCTGGTGCCCGCCGTGTACGTCCTCGTCGGCATGGCCAAGGTCGAGTTCGGCGACCACACCAAGTTCACCGTCAAATGGGCCGTGCTCACCTCGCTGGTCGTGCTCGGCGCCGGAATCCTCTTCGGCATCATCTGATGCCCACCGCGTCATCCGGGCCCGGTGGGAGGGGCTGGCTGCTCCGTCTCGTCATCGCCTTCAGCTTCGCGCAGGGGGCGGTGTCGATGGCGCGGCCCGCCGTCTCCTACCGGGCCCTCGCGCTGGGCGCCGACGAGCGGGCCATCGGCGTCATCGCGGGTGTGTACGCGCTGCTGCCGCTCTTCGCCGCCGTACCGCTCGGGCGCAGGACCGACCACGGGCGGTGCGCGCCCCTGCTGCCCGTCGGCGTCGTCCTGATCGCGGGCGGCTGCGCCCTCAGCGGCGTCGCGGACTCGCTCGCCGCGATGGCGGCCTGGAGCGGTGTGATGGGGCTCGGGCACCTCTGCTTCGTGATCGGCGCGCAGTCGCTCGTCGCCCGGCAGTCCGCACCCGCCGAACAGGACCGGAACTTCGGGCACTTCACCATCGGCGCCTCCCTCGGCCAGCTGGTCGGGCCGATCGCCGCCGGTGCCCTGATCGGCGCCGACATGGACCGCACCAGCGCCCTCGCCCTGCTCGTCTCGGCGACGGTCGCGGCGGTCTCCCTCACCTCGCTGTGGCGCATCGAGCACCCGGGGCGGCACTTCGCACCGGAACGTGGCGGGCGGGTGCCGGTCCTCGGCATCCTGCGCACCCGTGGCGTGCCCGCGGGCATCTTCATCAGCCTCGCCGTGCTCTCCGCGACGGACATCCTCACGGCGTATCTGCCGGTCGTCGGCGAGCACCGGGGCATCGCGCCCGCCACGGTCGGACTCCTGCTCTCCCTGCGGGCCGCCGCCACCATCGCCTGCCGTCTGGTGATGACCCCGCTGATCCGGCTCCTCGGCAGGACGGCGCTGCTGACCACCACCTGCCTCCTCGCCGGGCTGCTCTGCGCGGGCATCGCGCTGCCCGTCCCGGTGTGGGCCCTCGCGCTGGTGCTCGCGGTGCTCGGCTTCTGCCTCGGTGTCGGTCAGCCGCTCTCCATGACGACCGTCGTCCAGGCGGCACCGGACGGCGCGCGCTCCACGGCGCTCGCGCTGCGGCTCACCGGCAACCGGCTGGGGCAGGTCGCGGCGCCCGCGTCGGCGGGCCTGATCGCGGGGGTCGCGGGTGTGGCGGCCCCGTTCGTCATGCTGGGCGGGCTGCTGTTCGTCGCCGCGGGGCTCGGCGCACGCAAGCGCCCCGGAGGCGGCGCCGGCAGCCTCCGGGGCACTACTGACCGTGTCGAGCGGCGGGTTACGAGACGATCTTGAGGAGCTTGTTCGGCGAACCCGAGCCGGGGCTGGTCACCACGTTGGGCGTGGCACCGTTCGTCAGGGCCGAGGAGACCTGCGCCGGCGTGGCCGAGGTGTGGCCCGCCAGGTAGACCGCCGCCGCGCCCGCGACGTGCGGGGTGGCCATCGACGTACCGGAGATGGTGTTGGTCGCCGTGTCGCCGGTGTTCCAGCCCGCCTTGATGTTCACGCCGGGCGCGAAGATGTCCAGGACCGAGCCGTAGTTGGAGAAGCTGGCCCTGGCGTCCGTGTTGCTGGTGGCGCCGACCGTGATGGCCTCGGGGACGCGGGCGGGCGACGTGTTGGCCGCGTTGGTGTTGGCGTTGCCCGCCGCGACCGCGTAGGAGACGCCGTCGGCGACGGACTTCTTCACCGCGTTGTCGAGCGTGGTGGAGGCGCCGCCGCCGAGCGACATGTTGGCCACGGCAGGAGCGCCCGCGGCGTGGTTGCCCGTCACCCAGTCGATGCCCGCGACGACACCGGCGGTGGTGCCGGAGCCGTTGTTGTCGAGCACGCGGACGGCCACGATCTTGGCCTTCTTCGCGACGCCGTACGTCTTGCCCGCGATGGTCGTGGCGACGTGCGTGCCGTGGCCGTTGCCGTCCTGGGCGGTGTTGTCGCCGTCGACCGCGTCGTAGCCGTTCACCGCGCGGCCGCTGATCTCGGAGTGCGTGATCCGCACACCGGTGTCGATCACGTACGCGGTGACGCCGGTGCCCGCGCTGTCCGGGTAGGTGTAGGTGCCGGACAGCGGCAGCTTCGGCTGGTCGATGCGGTCCAGGCCCCAGGGGGCGTTGGACTGGGTCGCATCGACGTGGAGTCTCTGGTTCTGCTCGACCGAGGCGACCGCGGGATCGGCGGCCAGTCTCTTCGCCTCCGTCGCGCTCAGCTTCGCGGAGTAGCCGTTGAGCGCGGACTTGAAGGTCTTCTGCACCGAGCCGCCGTACTCGGATATCAGGTCCTTGCCCTGGCTCGTGGCGGCCTTCAGGCCCGAGCCCTCCTTCAGCGTGACGAGGTAACTGCCCTTGATCGCGTCGGCGGAGCCCGCCGCGATCACGTGGCCCTCGGCCGGGGCGGCCTGGGCGGGCAGAGCGGTGACCGCACCGAGGACCGCGGCGGCGGTGGCGGTCGAGATCGCCGCGGCGATCACAGTCTTCTTGCTGCGAAGCATGGCCATTACGAGGGAGTCCTCCTCATAGGCGGCGTGCCCGGGTCGGGCGACGCGACTGTGGGGGGTGTGCGGGATCGCACACACAGATGGGAGCGGTGAGTGCCGCTCCCGTCGCGATCAGTAGCGTGGCCGCTCCACCCGTCCGGAGCAAGAGAGTTGACGCCTTGTCATGCCACTTTCACGTTTCTGAAATCGAATACGTGACGAATGCGTGGGGTGTGTCCGGAAAACAGACCGGGGCGGGAGAGGGCGCGGATGCCGCGCGGGCACCCCGAACCGTCCGCTGAGCGGACGAGACGCTGGTCAGAGGCCTTTCGTGAATCTGAAGGAGGGACGGAGAAGGACTCGGCGGTGAGTGGAGTTCCGTCCGGGGACGCCTTCGCGGAGTCGGCCGGACGGCTCAACCGGAATGGTGTGCGGCCGCCCGAAGCGCCCGGGTGCCCGCGGCGCACCCCTCCCGCAGTCCGTCGTACTCGGCGGCCGTCAGCTGCTTGCGCGCGGAGTCGCGACGGCCGTGGTCGAGCTGCGCGCACGCGCTCTCCAGCCACCTCGGGTCCGGCTCGACGCCGACGAACGCGGCGAGCCGGGCCAGCTCTTCGTGCGGTGCGTCGAGGAGGCCCTCGTAGCCGAGCGCCATGCCCTGCCCCGGTGGCAGCTCGTCGAGGAAGCACACGCCCTCGGTGACCAGTTCGGACCACAGGTCGCCGAACTGCCGCACGGGGAAGGCGCGATCCCGCACGAGGGCGGGGTCGAAGCTCTCGCCGAGCAGCGACGCGAGGTCCGGCGGCAGTCGGCGCGCCTGCTCGGCCGTCAGCTCGGCGAGGTTCCCGACGCCCGTCAGCTCCCCGATCTCCCGCATCAGGCTGATCACGCGGTACCCGGAGTGGCGGCTCATCGACAGGGCGCAGTCCGGCCCGTCCCGGAAGAGGTGCACGAACTTCGCGTACGGGAAGGCGGCGCGCAGCCGTGGCGCCCAGCCCGTCGAGTAGCCGGAGCGTTCCACGACGGCGGTGCGGCCGAACCGGGCGCCGAGCAGCTCGAAGAGCGCCTCGTGGTGGGCGGCGGGCGCGCGCTCTGGCCACTCGACGACCGCCGCGCGGATCTCGTCGAGCAGACCGTCGGGGTCGTCGGTGAGGTGCGGCAGCACCATGAGGGAGAGGGCCGGGATGCCGGTGGTCTCGGGGGCGTACCGGCCGGAGGTGCGGTTGTAGAGGAACTCCGGCATCGGCACTCCGCTGCGGAGCATGGCCGCGAAGTATGGGGTGGGCCGGAAGAGGGTCTCCCAGAACTCCGCGCCCGGCAGCGGGCCCTCGGGGAAGGCCGCGTCACCCACCGAGGCCATGTACTCGTTGAGGCTGAGTACGTCAGGGTGGCTGTTGAGGATGCGGGACAGCGCGGTGGAGCCGCTGCGGCCCGTGCCGATGACGAAGGTCAGGCTGCGCAAGGTCACTCTCCGGGGGGCGTCGCGGATGTTCCGGGGTCCTGTGCACCTCAGCACAGGGGAGGCGTGCGCACCAGGTGGCAGCGGCACGGTGCGGAACGGCGCCGCCCCCGTCCCCTGATGCCCCTGGTGTCAGAAAACTATCAGCGCTAGTTTGTAACGCGGACGACTACCTGGAGGAATGCGATGAAGGCCCACGACGGGATGTACATCGACGGCGCCTGGCGGCCGGCTGCGGGCACCGACACCATCACGGTCCTGAACCCGGCCGACGAGCGGCCCGTCGGCCAGGTCCCGGCCGGTACCGCGGAGGACGTCGACACCGCGGTCCGCGCCGCCCGCGCCGCACTGCCCGGCTGGGCCGCCACCCCGCCCGCCGACCGCGCCGCCCTCATCGGCGCGGTCCGCGACCGCCTCGTCGCCCGCAAGGACGAGGTCGCCGAGACCGTCACCGCCGAGCTGGGGGCGCCGCTGCCCTTCTCCCAGGCCGTGCACGCGGGGGTGCCGATCCTGGTCTCCGGCTCGTACGCCGAGCTCGCGGCGACCCACCCCTTCCAGGAGAAGGTGGGGAACTCGACCGTGTATCTGGAGCCGGTCGGTGTGGTCGGCGCGATCACCCCCTGGAACTACCCCCTCCACCAGATCGTCAACAAGGTGGCCCCCGCGCTCGCCGCGGGCTGCACGGTCGTCCTCAAGCCCGCCGAGGACACCCCCCTCACCGCCCAGCTCTTCGCCGAGGCCGTGCACGAAGCGGGCGTGCCCGCGGGCGTGTTCAACCTCGTCACCGGCCTCGGCCCGGTCGCGGGGCAGGCCCTCGCCGAGCACGAGGGCGTCGACCTCGTCTCGTTCACGGGCTCGACGGCGGTCGGCAAGCAGATCGGCGCCACCGCGGGCGCGGCCGTCAAGCGCGTCGCCCTGGAGCTCGGCGGCAAGTCCGCCAACGTCATCCTGCCGAGCGCCGACCTCGCCAAGGCCGTCAACGTGGGCGTGGCCAACGTCATGTCCAACTCCGGCCAGACGTGCAGCGCCTGGACCCGCATGCTGGTGCACACCGACCGGTACGACGAGGCGGTGGAGCTCGCCGCGGCCGCGGCCGCCAAGTACGGCGACCGCATCGGCCCCGTCGTCAACGCCAAGCAGCAGGCGCGCGTGCGCGGCTACATCGAGAAGGGCGTCGAGGAGGGCGCCCGGATCGTGGCGGGCGGTGCCGAACCGCCCAAGGACAAGGGCTACTACGTCCAGCCCACGGTCTTCGCGGACGTCACCCCCGAGATGACCATCGCCCAGGAGGAGATCTTCGGCCCGGTGGTCTCGATCATCCGGTACGAGGACGAGGACGACGCCCTGCGCATCGCCAACGGCACCGTGTACGGGCTCGCGGGCGCGGTGTGGGCGGCCGACGACGCGGAGGCGGTGGCGTTCGCCCGCCGGATGGACACCGGCCAGGTCGACATCAACGGCGGCAGCTTCAACCCGCTCGCCCCCTTCGGAGGCTACAAGCAGTCGGGCGTCGGCCGCGAACTGGGTGCGCACGGCCTGACCGAGTACCTCCAGACCAAGTCCCTGCAGTTCTGACCCGCTCGACCCAGTCCTGATCCGCTCGACGCCGTCCCGAACCGCTCGACGCCGTCCGTGCGGTTCCGACCCAAGGAGTACGTGAACGTGGTCCGCGCCGCCATCCTGCCCGCCGTCGGCTCCCCGCTGGAGATCGCCGAGATAGACCTGCCGGAGCCGGGCCCCGGCCAGGTGCGGGTGCGCCTCGCAGCCGCCGGGGTCTGCCACTCCGACCTGTCCCTGTCCAACGGCACGATGCGGGTGCCGGTGCCCGCCGTCCTCGGCCACGAGGGAGCGGGCACCGTGGTCTCCGTCGGCGAGGGCGTCACGCATGTCGCGCCCGGCGACGGGGCCGTCCTGAACTGGGCACCGTCCTGCGGCAGCTGTCACGCCTGCGCGATCGGCGAGGTGTGGCTCTGCGGCAACGCCCTCGCGGGCGCCGCGGACGTCTACGCCCGGCGCCCCGACGGCAGCGACCTCCACCCGGGCCTGAACGTCGCCGCGTTCGCCGAGGAGACGGTGGTCGCCGCCAACTGCGTCCTGCCGGTGCCGGACGGCGTCCCGCTCGCCGACGCGGCGCTGCTCGGCTGCGCCGTCCTGACCGGGTACGGCGCCGTGCACCACTCGGCGCGGGTCCGCGAGGGCGAGAGCGTCGCGGTCCTCGGCGTCGGCGGGGTGGGTCTCGCCACGCTGCAGGCGGCCAGGATCGCGGGCGCCGGACGGATCGTCGCCGTCGACGTCTCCCCGGAGAAGGAGGAGTTGGCCCGCTCGGCCGGCGCCACGGACTACGTGGTGGCCTCGGAGACGACGGCCCGCGACATCCGCAAGCTCACCGGCGGGCAGGGCGTGGACGTGGCGGTGGAGTGCGTGGGCCGCGCGGTGACGATCCGTACGGCCTGGGAGTCGACGCGGCGCGGCGGACGCACCACGGTCGTCGGCATCGGCGGCAAGGACCAGCAGGTCACCTTCAACGCCCTGGAGCTCTTCCACTGGGGCAGGACGCTGTCCGGCTGTGTGTACGGCAACTGCGATCCGGCGGTCGATCTGCCGGTCCTCGCCGACCACATCCGGGCGGGGCGCCTGGACCTGGGCGTCCTGGTGACCGACCGGATCGGGCTCGACGGCATTCCGGCGGCCTTCGAGAACATGATCGCGGGCAAGGGCGGCCGGGCACTGGTCGTCTTCTGACCGGTCCCGTCTCCGCTCGGTCCCCGGCGGCTCCCCTTCGGGGTCAGTCCCCGTCGCCCGAACCGGTCAGCCGCGGAAAGGACTTGGCCCCGGCCAGGAACACGAACGTGGTCAGGACGAACGGCCAGGTGAAGGCGTGGCCGCCGGACGGTGCGAAGAGCGCCGACACGGCGGGCCCGAGCGCCGTCGCGGCGGCGGCCCCCACGAGTGCGTACGTGAGGGTCGCCGCCCGGGCCGGCAGGAAGACGCCGCACAGGGCGAGCGCCACGAGCACGGCGTTGTAGCCCATCGTGCCGTCGGCGATCCGCGCCGCGGGCGCGCCGAGACCCCACGCGGTCGCGACGCCCACGGCGTTGCCGAGGCATGCGACGGCCGCCGTGCGGGGCCCCGCGACGAGGAGGCCGAGCAGCAGCAGGGCGCCCACGTACCACTGCGGCATGAAGAAGATCTGGGCGAAGCCCGCGAGGAACCCCCGTGCGAGCTCGGCCGGTTCGACGGCCGTCGTGCCCGACGCGGGCAGGGGGAGCGCGGCCGGCCCCTGCCCGGTGTGCCAGAGCCGTCCGAAGCCGGGCGCGGCGATGGTCACCGCGGTGGCGAGCAGACAGTACGGCAGGGTGAGCGAGGGCAGGCCCCAGACACCGAGCAGCCGGACCACGGCCGCCGTCACGACCGTGACGACCACACAGCCCGCGACCGCGAGCAGCGCCGTCGACACCTGCTCCGCGCCCAGGAAGACCGCGAAACAGAGCGCCGTCAGACAGGCGTTGAAGCCCTCCAGGCCGGTCGAGACCCGCTCGTGGTCCACGCCGAGGAGCCGTGCCGTGGCCGTGCCCACGGCGGTGCCGAGAAGCCCATAGATCCCGTACTCCCAGCCCGCCGCGAAGAGCGCCGCGCTGAAGAGGAGGCCCGTGACGGCGTTCGGCAGGAAGGTGACCTGGGCCTGACCGCGCAGTACCTGCGCCGCGAAGAGCCGGACGCGGGGCGGCCCGACTGCCCGCTCTCCGCGCCCTGTTGACCCCTCTGGGCCGCCGGTCCTCGAACCCTCCGGTTCTCCGGTCGAGCCCCCGGCGTCCAGCGCATCCATTGCGTGCCCCACGGCCACTCCCGCGTTACGTCCCTGTTTCGTCCGGCAGGACGGATGCAGACTACATCTACCGAACCGCCTCGAACCACGTCATCAGGACGTCGTTGTCGAACGACTCGCGGGCCGTCACGCGGAACCGCGTGGGGTCGAACTGCCCGTCGAAGACGGGGATTCCGGCCCCCGCGACCACGGGGTAGCTCTTGACGATCAGCTCGTCGAGCTCGGGCAGCAGCGCGGCCGCGACCCGGCCGCCGCCGCACAGCCAGATGTCCTGCCCCTGCTGCCGCTTGAGGTCGCGGACCAGCGCGAGCGGGTCACCGGCCGCCACGGTCACCGCCGGGTCCGGGGCGGTGCCGAGCGAGTTCGACAGTACGAACTGACGCAGGTGCGCGTACGGGCTCGGGGTGCCGTGGGCCAGTGCCTGGCGGTAGGTGTTGTGGCCCATCAGGACCGTGTCGAAGCGCGCATTGGCGGCGTCCGCCAGGCCGACGTGCGGGCGCAGGGCGGTGGGCACGGTCTCGGGGAAGCGGGCGTTGACCCGGGCGGCGTACTCCGCGGCCCGGTCCGCGTCGCCGACGGGGTAGAAGTCGTACTCGCCCTTCGGGCCCGCGATGTATCCGTCGACGGAGGCGCCGATGTAGTACACGAGCTTGCGCATCTGGTAACTCCCCCTGTAGTACTCTTGCTGTAGTGGTCGAAACGTAGTACTTCAGATGGAGTGGTGTCAATGGTGCGCAGGAATGACGGTCGGCGGGCGGCCCTGGTCGACGCCGCCATCGAGGTGCTGGCCAGGGAGGGCGCCCGCGGGCTGACCTTCCGGGCGGTGGACACCGAGGCGGGGGTGCCGACCGGTACGGCGTCCAACTACTTCGGCAACCGCGACGACCTGCTCACCCAGGCGGGCGCCCGGGTCTACGAACGCCTGACGCCCGACGCGGCGGAGGTCGAGCGGCAGCGCTCGGCCAAGCCGGACAAGGAGACGTACGTCCAGCTGATGCGCGAGGTCGTCGGCCGCGTCAGCGGTTTCCGTACGGGCTATCTGGCGCTGCTCGAACTGCGCCTGGAGGCCACCCGGCGCCCGGAGTTGCGCGCCGTCCTCACCGAGCGCGTCCGCGCCGACCTGGCGGCCAACCTCTCGTACCACGAGGCCTCGGGGCTGCCCGGCGACGCCACGGCCGTCAAGCTGCTGTACCTGGCCTTCAACTGGCTCATCGTCGAACAGCTCACCCTGCCCGACTTCCTCTCGGACGCCGAGCGCGACGCCCTCGTCGCGGCCGCGGTGGAGCGCATCGTCACGGAGTGAGCGGGCCGGGCGCCCGGTCAGAAGGCGTCGATGCCAAGGTGCGCGGCGAACGCCCGCGCCCCGGCCGGTGTGACCCGTACGGCGCGCCCCGAGCCGATCCGCTCGCACCAGCCCGCGGCCAGCGCGTGCCCGCACAGCGCCGCCCCCGCGACCCCGGCGAGGTGCGGCCTGCGCTCGGTCCGGTCCACGCAGGACCGGGCCAGCGGCCGCCGTCCGCCGCGCGCGAGCTCGATCCCCAACTCCCCGAACCAGGCCACCCCTTGGTCGGTCAGGGCGAATCCGGTGTCCTGCCGCAGCAGCCCCCGCTCCGTCATCGCCCCGGTGACCGTGATCCCGAGCCGCCCCGCCAAGTGGTCGTAGCAGGTGCGGCCCCGTGCCATCGCGCCCGCGGCGCCGGCCTCGCGCAGCGTGCGCGGCCGCACCGGGGCCCCGGGTGCCGCGTGGGCGGCGAGGTCCTCGACGAGCTGGGCGGCCCGCGCGTCGGTCAGTCTCACGTACCGGTGCCTGCCCTGGCGGGCCTCGGTGAGCAGGCCGCCCGCGACCAGACGGTCCAGGTGCTCACTGACGGTCGAGGGCGCGACGCCCGCGTGCCGGGCCAGCTCACCGGCCGTCCAGGCCCGCCCGTCGAGCAGTGCGAGCAGGCAGGCCGCCCGCGTCTCGTCGGCGAACAGCCCGGCCAGCGAGGCGAGGGCGGGGGTGAGGGGGTCGGCGTTCTTCGTGGGGCCCGGCTTCATGCCTCCAGGATGGGGCAGGAACGGTTCGGCGCGGGCCGAACCGTCGGGGCCCTCGGGGGCCGGACCGTCAGGTGCGAGCCGTCACCTGTTCGTACTGCAGCGCGAGACCGTCGAGCAGCGCCTGCAGGCCCGTCTCGAAGGCGCGCTCGTCGATGACCTGTTGCCGGTCGGCGAGCAGATGGGCCTGGCCGAGGTGGGGATAGTCGGCGGGGTCGTACGCGGCCTCGTCGTCCACGAAGCCCCCGGCGAACGAGCCGAGCGCGGAGCCCATGATGAAGTACCGCATCAGCGCGCCGATCGACGTGGCCTGCGCGGCGGGCCAGCCCGCGTCGACCATCGCCCCGAACACCGCGTCCGCGAGTCGCAGTCCGGCCGGTCTGCGCCCGGGGCCGCTCGCGAGCACCGGCACGATGTTCGGGTGCAGGGTGAGGGCCGCCCGGTAGGAGACCGCCCAGTCGTGCAGCGCCGTACGCCAGTCCCGCGGGTCGGCCGCCTCGAACATCGACAGGTCGACCTGGGCGCTCACCGAGTCCGCGACGGCCTCGAGGATCTGGTCCTTGGTGCGGAAGTGGTTGTAGAGGGAGGGTCCGCTGACGCCGAGCTCGGCGGCGAGGCGGCGGGTGGAGACGGCCGCGAGGCCCTCGGAGTCCACGAGCGCGCGCGCCGTCCCGACGATGCGTTCTCGGCTGAGGAGGGGCTTGCGCGGTCGGGCCATGCGGCACATAGTAGGGCTGCCGCAACAAACTAGCAGTGCTAATTTAAAATCAGACGTCACGTTCCGACCGGAGAGGTGCCCACGATGAACCTGGAGCTCAGCGACGAGCAGGCCGCCGTCCGGGAGCTGGCCGAGGACTTCGTCGCGCGTGAGATCGCTCCGCACGTCGTCGAGTGGGACCGCGCCGAGAGCGTCGACCGCGGCCTCGTGAAGAAGCTCGGCGAGGTCGGCTTCCTGGGGCTCACCATCGACGAGGAGTACGGCGGATCGGGCGGCGACCACCTCGCGTACTGCCTGGTGACCGAGGAGCTCGGGCGCGGGGACTCCTCCGTGCGCGGCATCGTCTCCGTCTCGCTCGGCCTGGTCGCCAAGACCATCGCGCACTGGGGCGACGAGGAGCAGAAGCGGCGGTGGCTGCCGGGGCTCACCTCGGGCGAGCTCGTCGGCTGCTTCGGGCTCACCGAGCCGGGGACGGGCTCCGACGCGGGCAGCCTCACCACCAGGGCCGTGCGCGACGGCGGTGACTACGTCATCAACGGCACCAAGATGTTCATCACGAACGGCACGTGGGCCGACGTCGTGCTCCTCTTCGCCCGCACCGGAGACGCCCCGGGCCACAAGGGCGTGTCCGCCTTCCTGGTTCCCACCGACACCCCCGGCCTCACCCGCCGCACCCTGCACGGCAAGCTCGGCCTGCGCGGCCAGGCCACCGCCGAACTCGTCCTGGAGGACGTGCGCGTCCCGGTGTCGGCCATGATGGCGCCCGAGGGCAAGGGCTTCTCGGTCGCCATGTCGGCCCTGGCGAAGGGGCGCATGTCGGTGGCGGCGGGCTGCGTCGGCATCGCGCAGGCCGCCCTGGACGCCGCGGTGCGGTACGCCACCGAGCGCGAGCAGTTCGGGAAGACCATCGCCCACCACCAGCTGGTGCAGGAGCTGATCAGCGACATCGCGGTCGACGTGGACGCGGCGCGCCTGCTGACCTGGCGGGTCGCCGACCTCATCGACCGGGGGCAGCCCTTCGCCACGGAGTCCTCCAAGGCCAAGCTGTTCGCCTCCGAGGCCGCCGTGCGCGCCGCCAACAACGCCCTGCAGGTCTTCGGCGGTTACGGCTACATCGACGAGTACCCGGCGGGCAAGCTGCTGCGCGACGCCCGCGTGATGACCCTCTACGAAGGCACCAGTCAGATACAGAAGCTCGTCATCGGCCGTGCGCTGACGGGAGTTTCGGCCTTCTGAGTACCCACCTGAGTACGTGAGCGGATACGGCGCCGAAGGGGCCTCGCCGAAGCTGTGTCCATGACTGAGCCGCCCGTCAAGCAGCAGACCACCAACGCCTTCTACGGCCAGGCCGTGGCCTCCTTCGCCGTCTCCATCGCCGCCGTCGCCATCGGCATCGGCTATCTGGACGCCTCGGCCTGGGTGCGGGGCTTCCTCGCCATCGCCGTGCTCTATCTGACGACCTCCGCGTTCACCCTCGCCAAGGTGATCAGGGACCGGCAGGAGGTGGTGCAGATCGTGAGCCGCGTCGACCAGGCCCGCGTCGACCGGCTGCTCACCGAGCACGACCCGTTCGCCAAGCCCTGACCGGAGCGCTAAGCGCTTGCTCACCGTCAGGGGTATGGTGTCCCTTCCGAACGCTGAAGGAGTGGACATGGGAACGGCGGAGGAGACGCCCGGCGAGGAGCAGCCGTGGGGCGAGGTCAGCCCCGACGCGGCCAGGCGGCTGCTGGTCGCCGCCGTCGAGGCCTTCGCCGAGCGCGGCTATCACGCGACGACGACCCGGGACATCGCGGGCCGCGCCGGCATGAGCCCCGCCGCGCTCTACATCCACTACAAGACGAAGGAAGAGCTGCTCCACCGCATCAGCCGGATCGGCCACGACAAGGCCCTGACCATCCTGCGGACCGCCGCGGACGGCGAGGGCGGCCCCGCCGAACGGCTGGCGGCGGCCGTGCGCTCGTTCGTCGGCTGGCACGCCGCCCACCACATGACCGCCCGCGTCGTGCAGTACGAGCTGGACGCGCTCGGCGAGGGGCACCGCACGGAGATCGTCGCGCTGCGCCGCAAGTCGGACGCGGCCGTGCGGGACATCATCAACGACGGGGTGCGGACGGGGGAGTTCGACGTCCCGGACGTGCCGGGCACCACGCTCGCCGTGCTGTCGCTCTGCATCGACGTCGCCCGCTGGTTCAACGCGGCGGGACACCGGACGCCCGACGAGGTCGGCGCGCTCTACGCCGACCTCGTCCTGCGGATGGTGGGTGTGCGGACCCGGGAACTGCCTCAGAAGTAGTAGCGCGACACGGACTCCGCCACGCACGCGGGCTTGTCGCCGCCCTCGCGCTCCACGGTGACCTTGGCCGTCACCTGGACGCCGCCGTCCTTGGTCGGCGTGACGTCCGTGAGCACGGTGGTCGCGCGCAGCCGCGAGCCGACCGGCACGGGGGAGGGGAAGCGGACCTTCTCGGTGCCGTAGTTGAGGCCCATCCTCATGCCCTCGACGCGCATCGTCTGCGGCACCAGGGCCGGGAGCAGCGACAGCGTCAGATAGCCGTGCGCGATGGTCGTCCCGAAGGGGCCCTGCGCCGCCTTCTCCGCGTCCACGTGGATCCACTGGTGATCGCCGGTGGCCTCGGCGAAGAGGTCGATCCGCTTCTGGTCGATCTCCAGCCAGTCGCTGGGTCCGAGTTGCTCGCCGACACCGGCGCGCAGCTCCTCGGGCGACGTGAAGATCCTCGGCTCCGCCATGTCCCTGGCCTCCTAGACGTATGCAGAAGCGTACGGAGAAACGTACGCAGACTAAGCGCTTGCTCAGCATGGGGTGTGTGCCGACGCGTGTCAACGGACCAGCCAGTAGGTTTGAGGCGTGCCCCAGATACCGGAGAAGGTCCACGAACTCACGGTCGGCCAGCTGGCCGACCGCAGCGGCGTCGCCGTTTCCGCCCTGCACTTCTACGAGTCCAAGGGCCTCATCACCAGCCGCCGCACCTCCGGCAACCAGCGCCGCTACCACCGGGACACCCTCCGCAGGGTCGCCTTCATCCGCGCCTCCCAGCGCGTGGGCATCCCGCTCTCCACGATCCGCGAGGCCCTCGACTCGCTCCCCGAGGAGCGCACGCCCAACCGCGAGGACTGGGCGCGGCTCTCCGAGGGCTGGCGCTCGGAGCTGGACAAGCGCATCAAGCAGCTGGGCAGGCTGCGCGACCACCTCACGGACTGCATCGGCTGCGGCTGTCTGTCCCTGGACACCTGTGTGCTGTCCAACCCCGACGACGTCTTCGGCGAGCGGCACAGCGGTTCCCGGCTCCTGGTGGACCGCAAGCCCCGGCGGTGACGCCCCCCGTCGTCACCGCCCGCCCCCGGCTCACTCGTACTCCGTGCCGCCCTTGCGCGTCAGATACGCCGGGCTGACCGCCTTCGCGATGGCCCGCCCGCCCGTGACCGGGCTGTACCGCTCCACGGCGGGCCGGATCACCACACCCTCACGAAGGTGCAGGCCCTGCCCCGACACCGACTCGCGGCCCGTCGCGAGGGCCAGGACGCGGTCGGCGTCGTAGGGGCCCTCGTACAGCCTCGGCACCAGCGGCAGTGCACCGTCGAGCAGCTCCGTCGCGTCGAGCCACCGCACCTGCCCGTCGATGTCCGCGCTGACGTCGAAGACCGCGTACCCGAGCGTGTCCCTGCGGCCGTCCGCGCCGTACGTCAGGTCCTGCACCTCGTCGCCGTACACCTCGCCGAAGATGCCGACCCGCCGCGCCCCGAGCCGCTCCGCGAGCCCGGCCGCGGCGGCCGCGACGCCGTGCCCGTGGACCGCCCTCCAGTACAGGTTGCGCGGGTCCTCCTGCAGGGCCAGGGACTTGGCCCCGAACCCCTTCGACGAGACGTGGACGCGGCCGCTCTCCGCGACGTACGTCACGAGGCAGGCGGAGCCGTGCAGCTTCTCGGTCAGGACCACCGGCTCGCCGGGCGCGAAGACGTCCGGGTAGCGCTGGATGTTCTCGATGTCGACCCAGGGCAGCAGATCGGGCGCCGCTTCCACGTCGCCGCTCATCGTCGGCGGTATCGGCGGCACCCACTTGGTGACGCCGAGCAGCTCCGCGAAGTCCGTGCCGTCGGCCGCCGCCCGCGCCAGGTCGACGTCCGCGAGCGCGGCCGGGCGGCACACGATGCCCTGCGACAGCTCGCCGCGCAGCCGTACCGCCTTGACCCGGTCCCGGTTGCCGCCCGCGAGGCGTCCCGTGAGCCCCAGCTCCTCGATGAGCCCGGCGGGCAGCACCGACTGCTCGGGGATGTACACCGCGCTCTCGCCGGTGCGGTAGACGCCCTTGGCGACGACCGCGCGGTACAGGCCCACCTGGGCCAGTTCGAGGGCGTCGGCGCCCGGGTGCTCGTGGATCGTCAGCACTTCGGCGGTGACGCGCAGCGTCGACATGGTTCTGCTCTCCTCAGGGGCTTCCGGTGTACGTCGCCGGTCACTCTGCAGGGCGGCAAAACGGCATGACCACCGGAATTTCCCTGTGCTACGTCTGGCCGCAACCGGTCGCCGGGCGCCAACGTGTGTTCTACGTAAGGGAGTCCGAAGACAGGACGCCGACAGCACGTCGACACAGAACGGGGGAGAGCCGATGTCCGTTGCCATTTGCTCATTGCTGTGGGACGCCGCGCGCCATGGCAGGCAGACCGTCAAGTACGACAGTGACGGCTACCACCTGGTGCGCTTTCCGTACGGCGCCGACGACGAGTCCTACGACCCGTGGCGCATGCACGACCCGGCGAAGGGCCTCACCGGCCCGTCGGAGTACCCGGACGCCCGCTCGGGGCTGATATGGCCCAGCCACGAGGGCTGGGGACTGCTCTCCGCGATGGTCTTCTGGGAGGCGGACACGAGGGCCACCGAGTTCCGCTCGCGCTACGTCCGCGACCCGCTGAACCTGGGGACGGGGTACGACTCGACCGCGACGACCGACGTCGCGCCGACCAGGGGAGGGCAGTACCGGACCTACCTCTGGCAGATGTTCGTGCACCCGGGGACGCCCCTGGGCCTGAAGATCTCGGCACGCGGCGCGGGAGACGTGAAGCTCGCCACGCCGCTGATGCACGCCCAGTTCAAGCTGGCCATCCACACGGACGTGGTCACGCCCTGACCGGGGCGCTCCTCACGCCGACACCAGAGGGCGCAGCCGCCTCGCGCGGGCCCGCGCCACCGCGTCGGTGGTGAGGACGGGGCCGGGCACGACGATGCCGCAACCCGTGCAGACCGCTCCCGCCGACGGCTCGTGCGCCAGGCCGTGTTTCCAGGTGAGGGCGGTGTCCGCACAGACGGGGCAGGTCGCGCCCGGCGCCCGCTCCAGCGCCGCGATGAGCCGGCTCAGGACCTCGGCCAGGGGCTCGTGCGGGTGGATGTCCGGGTCGTCGCACCAGGCGACGCCGAACCCGCCCCAGGTGCAGCGGTGCCAGTCGTCGACGCTGCCGGGGCGCCTGAGCCCGTCGTGCTTCTCCTTGCGGCGCCGCTCGGCGAAGTCCGCCTCGTAGGCGAGCCAGACCGCCCGTGCCGCTTCCAGTTCGTTCAGCGCGGCCACCAGCCGCATCGGGTCCGGCGACCTGTCCTCGGGCGCGAACCCCGCCCGGGCGCACAGATGGTCCCAGGTCGCCCGGTGGCCGTAGGGGGCGAACCTCTCCAGGCACTTGCGCAGCGAGTACCGCCGCAGTGCCAGATCGCTCTTCGGATCACGCACCTGTCTCGCGAGACTCCGGAATCCGGCCATCGCCCTGCACCTCCGTCACACGTACTTCCGTACTGGTACCCGTGTTCCGCATTCGCCGGCGTCGATGTCGAGTCGAGTACATCGAGTTCGATACGACGTCGCCGAGTAGACGTATCGACACGCGATTCGGCTCCCTCATCGCGCGACCGTTTTTCGCCTGCCCCACTGAGCTGGGGTGATGCAGGCGCACGGGGGGCGCGTTGTGGTGATTCGGAAAAGGCGACGCTTGTTCATCTTTCGAGTTCGCCAACCCGCCAGTAGCCTCCGCCGCATCGGTCTTCCGCAGGATCCGGAGGAACACCCATGCGACGACGCATCGTCAGGCTCAGAACTCTCACGGCGGGAGCGGCGCTCGCGCTCGGCGCCTCCCTGCTGGCGCCCCTGCCGGGGGCCGCGGTCGCGGCGCCGGAAGCGGCCGCCGGGAAACCGGCCGCCGCCGAGGAGAACGACTACTGCGGCAGCCAGTGCGCCGAGGTCCTGCCGCCCGGCGCCAGCGGCAACGCGACGCTCGCCGAGATCCTCGCGCACCGCGTCTTCGGCACCCAGCCCGCCCACGCGGACGACCAGCTGGGTCCGTACGACGCGCTGTCCTCCGGCTATCCGTCGCTCACCGACGACAAGCTCACCGAGTTCTTCAACGACGCGTCCTTCGGGGTGCCGGGCGACCAGGTCGCCTCCGTCACCAAGCCGCGCGACGACGTGACGATCACCCGCGACAAGAAGTACGGCGTCCCGCACATCAAGGGCACCACGCGCTACGGCACCGAGTTCGGCGCGGGCTTCGCCGCCGGGCAGGACCGGCTCTGGCTCATCGACCTCTTCCGGCACATCGGGCGCGGCCAGCTGACCTCGTTCGCGGGCGGCGCGCTCGCGAACCAAGGCCTGGAGCAGCAGTTCTGGCCGCAGGCCCCGTACACCGAGCAGGACCTGGAGAAGCAGGTCGACTACATCAGGTCGACCCAGGGCGAGCGCGGCAAGCAGGCGATGGAGGACGCGCAGGCCTACATCGACGGCCTCAACGCCTACCGCAAGAAGTCGAAGGACGGCCGCTACTTCCCCGGTGAGTACGTCCTGACCGGGAAGATAGACGCGATCACCAACGTCGGCGAGATCGAGCCCTTCAAGATCACCGACATGATCGCCCTGGCCTCCGTGGTCGGCGGTCTCTTCGGCAACGGCGGCGGCGGAGAGGTCGAGTCCGCCCTCTCCCTCCTGGAGTCCCAGAAGAAGTACGGCGTCGAGAAGGGCACGAAGGTCTGGGAGTCCTTCCGCGCCCGCAACGACCCCGAGGCCGTCCAGACCATCCACGACGGCACGAGCTTCCCGTACGCGGGCAAGCCCGAGAAGGCGCGCGGCACCGCCATGCCCGACCCGGGCTCGGTCGAGCGCGAACCACTCGTCTACGACCGCGAGGGCGGCGCCAGGACCGGCGCCAAGGACCCGGTGCGGGCGCCCAAGAAGCTGAAGCCGCTGCAGGGCATGTACGACAAGGGCGTGCTGCCCTCGGACCTGTTCCGGGCCGACGGCCACAAGAAGGGCATGTCCAACGCCCTGCTCGTCTCCGGCAAGCACACCGCGAGCGGCAACCCCGTCGCCGTCTTCGGCCCGCAGACCGGCTACTTCGCGCCCCAGCTCCTCATGCAGCAGGAGCTCCAGGGGCCCGGCATCAGCTCGCGAGGCGTCTCCTTCGCGGGCGTCGGCATGTACGTCCAGCTGGGGCGCGGCCAGGACTACGCCTGGTCGGCCACGTCCGCCGGGCAGGACATCACCGACACGTACGCCGTCGAGCTCTGCGAGCCGGGCGGGGGCGCCCCCACCAAGCAGTCGGCCGGCTACCTCTACCGCGGCACGTGCACGCCCATGGAGAAGATGGAGCGCAAGAACGCCTGGAAGCCGACGCTCGCCGACTCCACGGCCGCGGGCTCCTACCGCATGCAGGTCTTCCGCACGAAGTACGGCATCGTCACGCACCGCGCGAGCGTCGACGGCAAGCCCGTCGCGTACGTCTCGCTGCGCTCCACCTACCGCCACGAGGCCGACTCCATCATCGGCTTCCAGATGCTCAACGACCCCACGTACGTCAAGGACTCCGCGACGTTCAAGAAGGCCGCGCAGAACATCAGCTACGCCTTCAACTGGTTCTACGCCGACTCGCGCGACATCGCGTACTACAACAGCGGCGCCAACCCCGAGCGCGCGGACGGCGTCGACCCCGCCCTGCCGGTCGAGGCCGAGCAGGACCTCGAATGGCGGGACTTCGACCCGGCGGACAACACCTCGGCACAGACCCCGCCCGCCGAACACCCGCAGTCCGTCAACCAGGACTACTACATCTCCTGGAACAACAAGCAGGCCGACGACTTCAGCACGGCCGGCTTCGGCGTGAGCGCCGTGCACCGCGGCGACCTGCTCGACGGGCGGGTCAAGAAGCTCACCGAGGAGGGCGGCGTCACCCGCGCCTCGCTCACCCGGGCCATGTCCGAGGCGGCCGTCACCGACCTGCGCGGCGAGCAGGTGCTGCCCGAGCTCCTGAAGGTGCTGCGCAGCAAGCCGGTCACCGACCCGCAACAGGCCAAGGCCGTGCAGCAGCTGGAGGCCTGGCGCAAGGCGGGCGCACAGCGCAACCAGACGGCGGCGGGCACCAGGACGTACGCCCACCCCGACGCCGTGCGCATCATGGACGCCTGGTGGCCGCTGCTCGTCGAGGCCGAGTTCAAGCCGGGCCTCGGCAAGGAGCTGTACACCGCCCTCACCTCGCAGCTCGCCACCGACGAGGCGCCCTCGGCCGGGCACGGCCCCACCGGGGCGCACGCCGGATCGGCCTTCCAGTACGGCTGGTGGGGCTACGCCGACAAGGACCTGCGCAAGGTCCTCGGAGAGCCGGTGAAGGGCGAGCTCGCCGACACCTACTGCGGCGGCGGCAAACTCGACGCCTGCCGCGACGCCCTGCTCGCCACCCTCGGGCAGGCCGTCGCCAAGCCCGCCACCGAGGTCTATCCCGGCGACGACACCTGCAAGGCCGGCGACCAGTGGTGCGCGGACTCCGTCATCCACCGGGCGCTCGGCGGCATCACGCACAAGCCGATCCAGTGGCAGAACCGCCCGACGTACCAGCAGGTCGTCGAGTTCCCCCGCCACCGGTAGACCGGAATCCCTCAGGACCGGGCGATCCGCCCTGCGGCGAACACGACGCGTGCCAGCTCCTCGTGGCACACGTCGCTGTGCGCGCCGGAGGGCGGACCGCCCCGGCGCACCACCGACGCCGCGTCGATGCTCACGCACCCGTCGGCAGGCACCTTCTCGCCGAGCTCGATGCGTTTGGTGCCGTCCACGGACCGGATGCCGTTGTAGCCGATGGCGCCCCACCGCTCCCACAGGTTCAAGAAGCCGGAGGAGTCACCGGCCAGCTTCGACGCCAGCGGGTACATGCGGCCGAGGGCGTCGTCGTGGTGCGAGTAGCAGGAGACCAGCGGCCCGTCGATCCGCTTCTGCATCCCGTGCAGGGCCCCGCCCCGTGCCGTGTCGTGGGGCAGCCGCTCCGCGAACGTGTAGTGCGAGAAGGCGCCTTGGAGGAGCGTCACCGACTTCACCGCGCGCACGTCGGCGGGCATCCCGCGCAGCGCGTACGAGACGAGCCGGGCGCCGAAGCTGTGCCCGATCATGTGCACCCTGATCCGCGGCACATCGGCGGCGAGCAGACCGATCGCGGGCCCGAGTCCCAACTGGCCGACCGCGCCCGCCCGCCGCTTCATCGCGTAGTACGTGCCCTGGCGCAGCAGTTCGTGGGCGCCGTCCCAGATCCGGGCGCGCAGGTCGCCGAGGAGGAGGGGCCGCCCGGTGTCCGCGCGGGCGGCGGCGAACACCTCGCAGACCTGCACCGCGTCGTCGGTGAGCATGGCGGGCTCGCCCGCTCCGGTGTCCTGGCCGAAGTGCCGGGCGGGATGGGACTCGCGCAGGGAGACGAGCTCGCGCACCTGCCGCCCGAACTCGTACACCTGGGACGGCACTTCGGAGCGCTCGGCGAGCAGTTCGGCGATCCGGTCGAGGGTCGCCGCGTGGTCGGGGAAGGCACGGTCGAGCGCCTTCCGGGTGGCCGCGTCGAGCACGGGCTCGCCCGGCGGGGCGGCGGCGACGGGCGCCGCCGACGGGTCGAAGTCGGGGATAGGCTCGTCGGGGAAGCGGATGGCGGGCCACAGCACTCCCACGTAGCCGAGGCGCACCCGCGCCCCGGCGAGGTCCGGGCAGGGTGCGAAGAAGCGCCCGTACAGCTTCCGGGCGTCCTTCTTCTCGTTGTTCCAGCCGTGCGCGAAGACCAGCAGATCGGTGACGCGGGCACGTTCCGCGCCGGCCAGCAGCTGCGCGCGCTGCGCGGTGTCGACGTCGCCGTCGGCGTCGAAGGTCAATTCCCAGTAGGGCTCCACGCCGGTATGGTCCTGCCGCCCGGACAACCTGGCCAGATGCCGCGCACGATCTGCCGGAGCCGGTTCCCACCCCCGTGGGGGACCGGTCCGGCAGCGGCGCGGTCGGCGCCGTGCGGGTGCTAGGCCCTGCACTCCCTGGCCCAGCGGTTCACGGGCGGCAGCCAGCACAGCACGACGACCGCGACCGCGGTGAGCAGCGCGGCGAAGCTCAGCGCGACGACGGAATCCGGTTCGTAGTCACCGAGGATCAGGAAGTGCGGGAACAGGGCGACGACGGCCGAAATGGTGAGCAGGACGCGCGACCAGACCGCTGCGCCCTTGCGGGCGACGAGGGCGAAGACGAGCACACAGACCGCGGTGAAGACGGCGAATCCGGCACGGGCCGAGAGGGTGCCCGCGCGGTCGCTGATCAGTTCGTCCCATATCGGGCCGCTCAGGGCCTTGATGTCGGCCGCGGTCGTCCCCGACGGCAGGCCCACGACGTCCGGGTGTTCCGCGATGACGTCGTTGATGTTCTCCTCGGCCATCTCCTCGCCGCCGGCGAAGACGAGCACCGCGCCGATCGCGGCGGTGACCGCAGAGACGACCGACGTCCAGAACAGGGCGGCGAGGGTGCCGGGTCGCTTGGCCGCGCGCCGCGTGGGGGGTGCGCCCGCACCGTGCGGTGCGACGGACGCGGGGGCGGCCTGGTAATGGCTCACGAGCGTAACTCTCCTTGCAGAGATGATTGAACGAGCGGGATTGATCCGACCATTCCACGGGTACCGGGAACGCATCCAGCATTTTCTGGAAGAAATCCCCAGATAATTTGTGCTGAACTCCGGATCAGTTTCCCGCTGTGGTTATGCTGCATGGCCGTAAAAGAAGAGGGAGTCGGAGAGCGAGAACGCGCACATGGCATTATCAGGTCCGCAGCAGTACCCCACGGATCTCCTTGACACCACGATGGACCAGTTGCGCACGCTGCTCGCGGTGCACGAGAGCGGCACCGCGCTCGCCGCGGCCCGTCAGCTCGGCCGCGAGCAGTCCAGCGTGCAGAAGCAGCTGGACACGATGAACCGCACGTTCGGGACGCTGTGCGGGGAGGCGCTGGTCCTCAAGCGCGGACGCGGCAAGGACGTCCTGTTCACCCCCACCGGAGAGGCCCTGGTCGAACTCGCGCGCCGCACCCTGGACCAGTGGACGGAGGGCATCCACGACGCCAGACGCCGGCTCGGCAGAACCCTCTCCGTGGGCTCGACCCGCTACACGCTGGGGTTCCTCCTCGACGCCGTGGAGCGCGTCAGCGAGGTGTACGAACGAAGAGGCGTCGACCTGAAGGTCACCCACGTCCGCACCGGCGACCTCTTCGCCAAGCTGCAGGCCAAGGAGCTCGACCTGGTCTGCGGCAGCATCGTGGTGACCGAGGGGCAGGAGGCCGAGCTCGACCCCTACGAGATCGTCGAGTGGCGCCGCAGCGGCCTCTCGCTGCTCACGAACCTGCCCGAGGAGCGCCTGCCGGGCCCGTCCGTCACCGCGGGCACCCTCCCGGGACTGCCCCTGGTGGTCTCGGCGGGCGGCCTCATCGCCCGCTTCCTCACGGCCTGGTACGGCCCCGACTACCGCCAGCACCTCTCCGTGGCCGCCGAGATAGAGGCCGCGCACTACGGCTTCGAGCTGCTGCGCTCGAGCGTGGTCAGCGGGGCGATGCTGGTCACGCGGGGCATCGGGGAGGCGGCCGAGAACGGCGGCCTCCCCGAGGCGGGGGGCCTGCGGCGGCTCGACATCATCGGGGACGTCGGGCCGCGGACCGAGGTGCTCGTGGGGGTGTTCACACGGCGCGGCGACCGCGCCTCGTGCGGGCCCGGGCACCCGTTGAACCTCTTGTGGGAGGCGTTGTCCAAGGAGAACGAACGCTGGTGGTTCAGCCCCTGAATTCCGCTTCCCGCATTTACGGGAAGACCGTCTCGGGTGGGTGCAGAAAATGGTCTAGACGTGTGGAGAAATTCGGTCGGTGTGCCTTGTGGCACGTGTATGTCGCGGAATTCGGTCGCGGAATTCGGTCGCGGTTCACGCGAGTTCTCGTTCCCGGGTCTCCGGCAGTGCGAGGACGCACAGCAGCGACACGACGGCCATCGCGCTCACGTACCAGCCGACCGACGACGAACCGAACGCCGACTGCAGCCGGGTGGCCACCAGCGGCGAGACCGCACCGCCGAGCACACCGCCCAGGTTGTACGCGAGCGAGGCGCCCGAGTAGCGCACGTTCGCCCCGAACAGCTCGGGCAGATAGGCGCCCATCGGGCCGTACACCACACCCATGCAGAAGAGCGCGCCGCCGATCGCCAGCGCGACGAGCACCGGCTGCTCGGTGTCGAGAAGCGGGAAGAGCACGAGCCCCCACACCACCGCGAGCGCCGAGCCCGCGAGAATGAGCCTGCGGCGCCCCGCGCCGTCGGAGCGCGTCGCGGCGAGCCAGGTGCCGGCCGCGAGGAAGAGGCAGGCCACCAGGGAGAGGCCGAGCATGGTGTTGCGCGAGATGTGCAGGGTGCCGGTGGCGTAGGAGAGGCAGTAGGTCGTGGCGGTGTAGAAGAGGCCGTACGCGACGACCATGCCGCCCGCTCCGAGCAGCAGTTCGCGCGGGTGGCGGCGCAGCACGTCGAGCGTGGGGACCTTGCTGGCCTCCTGCGCCTCCATGACCTTCGCGAACACCGGCGTCTCGCTGATCCGCAGCCGCACGAACAGGCCGACGCCGACCAGCAGGAACGAGAGCAGGAACGGCACGCGCCAGCCCCAGGAGCGGAACGCGTCGTCGGAGAGCGCGGACGAGAGCAGCCAGAAGACACCCGTGGCCGCGAAGAACCCGACGGACGGGCCGAGTTGGGGGAAGGCCGCGTACATCCCGCGCTTCTTCTTCGGTGCGTGCTCCACCGCGAGCAGCGCCGCGCCGCCCCACTCGCCGCCGAGCCCGATGCCCTGCAGGAAGCGGAGCAGGATCAGCAGCAGCGGCGCCCAGATGCCCCACGTGCCGTAGCCGGGCAGGAGCCCGACGAGTGCGGTCGAGAGGCCCATCAGGAGCAGCGAGGCCACCAGTACGGACTTGCGTCCCACGCGGTCGCCGAAGTGCCCGAAGATCACCGAGCCGATGGGCCGGGCCGCGAACGCCACCGCGTAGGTGGAGAACGAGGCTAGGGTGGCGTTGACCGGATCGAGGGTCGGGAAGAACGCCTCGTTGAGGACGAGTGCGGCCGCAGTGCCGTAGATGTAGAAGTCGTAGAACTCGATGGCCGTCCCGATGAAGGAGGCCACCGCCACCCGGCGCATGCTCTCGGCGCTGCCGCCCGCGTCCCCGGCCGGGGCCCCGTCCGCGGCGTGGACCCGCTGTTTCGATGTCGCTGTCGTTTCGCTGTGCACGAGCGGCACTCTCGTGGTGGATGTATGGGGCAGTCAATACTTGATACGGCCGGTCTCGGTCACTGAGACCAGCGGTGGGCCGCGGTGACCTCGTGCAGGTGGATGAGGATGTCGTGCGAGGGCGCGAGCCGGATCTCGTACGGGCCGTCGGGCCACCCCGATCCGATGCTGCGGGTCACGCGCGCCCGGCTCAGCCACTTCCTGGCGTCCGTCGGCAGCCCGCGCAGGTCCACGAAGTAGTCGTCGAGGCCCACCTGGTCGAGCGTGTACTCGTTCATGCCGCGCGTGGCCGGGCCCAGGGAGATCGGCTTCCACTCCTCGCCGTCCGCGGCCTGGGCCAGGAACGCCCCCTGGTTGAAGGTGAATCCGATGTTCACGTACCGCTCGCCCAAGCGATCGCGCAGGAAGGCGCCCTGCATCTTCGGATAGCGCGGGTCGTAGGTCTCGTACGCGACATGGGCGTTGTGGGCGGAGAGGAGGACCTTGTCGCCCGTGCGCCGCTGCCACCACGCCGTGTTCCGGGCCATGACCCGGTCGCGGTGCAGCATGGCGGCGGTCTTGCCCTCGACGGTGTCGAGGGGGAGGGCGTACATCTCGGCGGTCTGCGCGAGGGACCGGGCGTGGTGCAGGACGAGCCCGAAGTCGGCGTCGGGCACGGCGTGCTGACGTTCCCTCAGGAGCCGGTACGCCTCGTCAGCCTGCTTCGCCAGCGTCTTGCGCTCGGCGAGGGGGCGGCCCATGTGCGTGTCGCCGTCCGTGAGGAGGCGCAGCGGCGCGTGCAGTTCGGTGATGCGCGGCAGCAGGTCCGGCTCGTGCTCGCGCACGTGGTCACGTACGCCGTCGAACAACTCCGGGCCCTGCTCGGGGTAGTTGACGTCGTTGCCCATGAAGCGCAGTTCGCGGTCCGGGTGACGCTCGTTGTGCGCCCGCATCCAGCGCAGCAGATGGACGTACTCGTCCGTGTCCCAGGGGGTCCTGGCCAGCTCGCGGTGGACCAGCTCCCGCGTGTCGCCGCTGCCGCCGCGGACATGGGCGTCGAAGCGCAGTCCGGTCGTCCAGCTGACCTCCTGGGAGAAGGTGCCGAACCCCTTCTCCCCGACGAGGTGGCGGAAGACCCTCTCCTTCATCGAGAAGAACTCGTGAGAGCCGTGGGTCGCCTCGCCCAGGCCCACCACCGTCGCGTCGCCCACCATCGCGCTCAGCGGCCGCAGGTCCTCGGTGCCGCCGTGCGGCTCGGTGGACCGCAGGGGGTGGGCCGCCCGCTCGATCGCCGCGACCGGGTCCGTGGCCTGCGCCGCGACCGGCTCCGTGGCCTGCGGGGGCGGAGTCCCGCGGTGCGTCACCCGTGTCATGTCGTTCCTCCCGGTTTCGCCCGATGCCTCACGGGGATCACGGTCCCGCGCGGGACCGGTCCCGCACCATCCGGCAGGCACCCTCATGACCGGTGGGGTCTGCCCCATTTCGCCCCGAGCGTGTACGTTCTCCGCCATGGCGGAATTCATACTGGTTGCAGGCGCGTGGCTCGGCTCCTGGGCATGGGAGGACGTGGCGCGCGACCTGCGGGCCGCCGGACACGGCGCCCATCCCCTCACGCTCTCCGGTCTCGCCGACAAACAGGACCTCCCTGCCGGGCAGCAGACCCACGTACGGGACATCGTCGACGAGGTGGAACGCCTCGATCTGCGCGACGTCGTCCTCGTCGGGCACAGCTATGCGGGCATCCCCGTCGGGCAGGCCGCCGAGCGCATCGGCGACCGGCTGACCCGCGTCGTGTTCGTCGACGCCGACGTGCCGGTGGACGGCGAGTCGTTCGCCTCCCTGTGGTGGCAGGGCCAGCCGGTGTTCGAGGCCATGCTCGACGAGGGCGACGGCCACTGGGTGCTGAACGCGGCCGACTTCGACGGGCAGGGCCTCGACAGCGAGCAGGTCGGCAGAATCGCGAGCGGGTCGACACCGCACCCGGGCGCGACCCTCACCGAGCCCGCCGTGCTGGAGCGCCGGCTCGGCGACCTGCCCGCGACGTACGTCAAGTGCCTGCTCGACGGCGAGGAGCCGAACGACGACGTGGCCGACCTGCTCAAGAGCGAGCGCTGGCGGCTCGTCGAGATGGACACCGGGCACTGGCCGATGTTCTCCCAGCCGCACGAGCTGGCGAGGATCCTCCACTCCTGCGCGCGGGCGTGAGCGCCAGACCCCGGGCGTGATCGGCAGGCCCTAGGAGTAGTGCAGGTAGCGGCCGCGCACCGCGCGGAAGCGGGCGAGCTCGTCCTGCCAGGCGCCGGTCACCTCGTCCGTTTCCGCGCCCGCGTCGATCATCGTGCGCACCAGCGCCGACCCCGTCAGCCGGTCGATCCAGTGATCGGGGCGCCAGGCGAAACCGCTCCAGGTCCGCTTGGCCGTCACCAGGAGCGCGATGCCGGTGCGCACCGCGTCGTACGACTCGCGGTCGTGCACATGGAGCTGGACGCCGCCGATGGTCTTCCCCTGGAACTTGGAGAAGCTGGGGGAGAAGTAGGCCTCCCGGAAGTGGACGCCGGGCAGGCCGAGCGCGCCGAGCGCCGCCGCCCATCGCCGGTCGATGCCCGCGGCGCCGAGCAGCTCGAAGGGCCGGGCGGTGCCCCGCCCCTCCGAGAGGTTCGTGCCCTCGAACAGACAGGTGCCCGCGTAGACGAGGGCGGTGTCGGGCGTCGGCATGTTCGGGCTCGGCGGCACCCACGGCAGCCCCGACGCGTCGAAGAAGTCGCCGCGCCGCCACCCCTGCATCAGCACCGTCTCCAGCTCGACGGGGTGCTTCAGGAACTCGCCGTTGAACAGCAGCGCGAGCTCCGCGACCGTCATCCCGTGCGCCTGCGCGATTGGCTCGCGCCCCACGAAGCTCGCGAACCCCCGGGCCAGGACCGGCCCGTACGCGTCCCTGCCGGTCACCGGATTCGGCCGGTCGAGGACGACGAAGCGGCGCCCGGCGCGCCGCGCGGCCACCATGCAGTCGTACAGCGTCCAGATGTACGTGTAGAAGCGGGCGCCGACGTCCTGGATGTCGAAGACGAGCGTGTCCGCGCCCGAGCCGGCGAAGACGTCCGCCAGCTCCTTGCCGCTCTTGCGGTACGTGTCGTGGACGGGCAGCCCGGTCGCCGGGTCGTCGTGCCGTCCCTCGGAGCCACCGGCCTGCGCGGTCCCGCGGAAGCCGTGCTCGGGGCCGAACACGGCGGCCACGTCCACCCGCTCGTCGGCGTGCAGGACGTCCACGATGTGGCGCGCGTCGCGCGTCACCCCCGTGGGGTTGGTGATCACACCGACGCGCCGTCCTTCGAGGAGCGCGTAACCGTCGGCGGCCAAGCGCTCGAAGCCCGTGCGCAGCGGCCGCGCACCGGCTCCCCGAGGGGTCACGGCGGTGCCTGCGGCCGTGGCGAGCAGTCCTCGCCTGGAGAGTTCCATGGCCCCGCACGCTAGCGCCCGCACGGCCGGAAACCGGCGAACCCGGCCCGTCCGCCCCCCTTTCGCCACGACATACCGACTGGTTAGTCTGCCAGCGAAGCCGAGCCGCGGGCCGAAGGAGAACGATCGTGGAAACCCTGCAGGACAAGGCAGTCGTCGTCACGGGCGGAGGCGGCGGCATCGGGGCCGCGCTGGCCCGCCGCTTCGCCGCCGAAGGGGCGCGCGTCGTCGTCAACGACCTGGACGCCGCCAAGGCGAAGACCGTCGCCGACGAGATCGGCGGCGTCGCCGTGCCGGGCGACGCGTCCACGATCGTGCCGCGGGCCCGCGAGGCGCTCGGCGGCACCGTCGACGTGTACTGCGCCAACGCCGGGCTCGGCTCCGGCGGCAGCGAGGCGGCGCCCGAGGAGGTCTGGGCCGCCGCCTGGGACGTCAACGTGATGGCCCATGTGCGGGCGGCCCACGCGCTGCTCCCCGACTGGCTGGAGCGCGGCAGCGGCCGCTTCGTCTCCACCGTCTCCGCCGCCGGTCTGCTTACCATGATCGGCGCCGCGCCCTACAGCGTCACCAAGCACGGCGCGTACGCCTTCGCCGAGTGGCTCTCGCTCACGTACCGCCACCGCGGCATCAAGGTCCACGCGATCTGCCCGCAGGGCGTCCGCACCGACATGCTCGCCGCCACCGGCACCGCGGGCGACCTCGTGCTCACGCCCACCGCCATCGAACCGGACGACGTCGCCGCCGCGCTCTTCGAAGGCATGGCAAAGGACCGCTTCCTGGTCCTGCCGCACCCCGAGGTGGCCGCGTACTACCGGGCCCGCGCGGAAACCCCCGACAAGTGGCTGACGGGCATGAACCACATCCAGCAGAAGTGGGAGGAGACCGAGCGGTGAAGGACCTCACGCCCACCGGATCCCCGTACGCGGCCAAGCCCTGGCTGGCCCGGCTCAACGGCGCCCAGCGCGCCCCCGTGCACCCCGCGGCCTCCGTGCCCGACGCGTTCCGCGAGGCCGTCGCACGAGCTCCCGAACACACCGCCCTCGCCTACTTCGACGGTCGCCTGAGCTACCGCGAGACCGACGCCCTCAGCGACTCCGTGGCGGGACACCTCGCCGCGCGCGGCATCGCCCGCGGCGACCGCGTCGCGATCCTCCTGCAGAACACCCCGCACTTCGTGCTCGCGCTCCTCGGCGCCTGGAAAGCGGGCGCCACCGTCGTCCCCGTCAATCCCATGTACCGGTCGGCGGAGGTCGGGCACGTCCTCGCGGACGCCGGGGTGACCGCGCTGATCTGCTCGGACCGCGCCTGGGAGACGTATCTGCGCGACACCGCGGCCGACTCGCCGGTCCGTGTCGTCCTCACCGCCTGCCAGCTCGACCTGCAGACCCGGGGCGACACCCGGGTCCTCGACTTCGAGCGCCTCCCGGCCGCCGCCGACGCCGACGACCTGATCGAGGTCGCGCGCCAAGGCCTTCCGGCCCCGGCCGACCGTGCCCTCGCCGCCTCGGACGTGGCGCTGATCAGCTACACCTCGGGCACCAGCGGCACCCCCAAGGGCGCCATGAACACCCACGGCAACATCACCTACAACGCGGAACGCCAGCGCACCGGATCCGGGATACCGGAAGGCGCCTGCTACTTCGCGATGGCGCCGCTCTTCCACATCACCGGCATGGTCGCGCAGGTCGCCGCGTGCATCGCCAACGCCGGGACGCTCGCGCTCGCCTACCGCTTCGAGGCCGGGGTGGTCCTCGACGCCTTCGCCGAGCACCGGCCCGCCTACACGGTCGGCCCGTCCACCGCCTTCATGGCGCTCGCCGCCCATCCCTCGGTGACCCGCGCCCACTTCGACTCCTTCGCGATGATCTCCTCCGGCGGCGCGCCGCTGCCCCCGGCCCTCGTCGAGAAGTTCCGCTCGTCCTTCGGCCCCTACCTCCACAACGGCTACGGCCTCACCGAGTGCACCGCGCCCTGCGCCTCCGTGCCGCCGGGCCAGGAGGCCCCCGTCGACCCGGCCTCCGGCACCCTGGCCGTCGGCGTCCCGGGTCCCGAGACGGTCGTACGCATCGTGGACGACCTCGGCGCCGAGGTGCCGTTCGGGGAGCACGGCGAGATCGTCGTCCGCGGACCCCAGGTCGTCCCGGGCTACTGGCAGCGGCCCGACGCCACCGCCGAGGCCTTCCCCGACGGGGAACTGCGCACCGGCGACATCGGGTTCATGGACCCGGCGGGCTGGCTCTACGTGGTCGACCGCAAGAAGGACATGATCAACGCGTCCGGCTTCAAGGTGTGGCCGCGCGAGGTCGAGGACGTCCTGTACACCCACCCCGCCGTCCGCGAGGCGGCCGTCGTCGGGATTCCCGACAGCTACCGGGGCGAGACCGTGAAGGCGTACGTCAGCCTGCGCCCCGGCAGCGACACCGGCCCCGCCGACCTGACCGCGTACTGCAAGGAACGGCTCGCCGCGTACAAATATCCGCGCGAGGTCGAGGTACTCGAGGAGTTGCCGAAGACGACAAGTGGGAAGATCCTCCGGCGGGAACTGCGTTCCCGCCCACGAAACAGCAGGTGACGCGAAAGGCAGGTGGCGGCAGTGGCCCGAACGACGGACGGTGACGGCACGCCCGTACCGCAGCGGCTCCTCGCCGCCGCCACCAGGCTCTTCGCCGACCAGGGCTACGACCGCACGTCGGTCCAGGAGATCGTGGAGGCGGCGGGCGTCACCAAGGGCGCGCTGTACCACTACTTCGGCTCCAAGGACGACCTGCTCCACGAGGTCTACGCCCGGCTGCTCCGCGTCCAGCAGGAGCGGCTCGACGCCATCGCGGACGCGGACGCGCCGGTCGCCGAGCGGGTCCGCGACGCCGCGGCGGACGTCGTGGTCAGCACCATCGACAACCTCGACGACGCGTCGATCTTCTTCCGCTCCATGCACCACCTGAGCCCGGAGAAGAACAAGCAGGTCCGGGCCGAGCGGCGCCGCTACCACGAGCGCTTCCGGGCCCTGATCGAAGAGGGACAGGAGTCGGGCGTCTTCTCCACGGCGACCCCGGCGGACCTGGTGGTGGACTACCACTTCGGGTCGGTCCACCACCTGTCCACCTGGTACCGTCCCGATGGTCCCCTCAGCCCCCAGCAGGTCGCCGACCACCTGGCCGACCTCCTCCTGCGGGCCCTGCGCGCCCCGTAAGCGGCGCGCCCC
>NZ_LIPN01000096.1:41493-119585 GCF_001418325.1 Streptomyces atriruber
CGCGCCCCTACGGGCGCGCCCCTGACAGGGCGCTATACGTACCGCTTCAGTTCGCGCCGCGCGAGAGACCGCTGGTGCACCTCGTCCGGCCCGTCCGCCAAGCGCAGCGTCCGCGCCGCCGCCCAGAGTTCCGCGAGCGGGAAGTCCTGACTCACACCCCCCGCGCCGTGCAGCTGCACCGCCCGGTCGAGGATGTCCACCACCGCACGCGGCGTCGCGATCTTGATGGACTGGATCTCCGTGTGCGCACCCTTGTTGCCGACCGTGTCCATCAGCCAGGCGGTCTTGAGGACCAGGAGGCGCAGCTGCTCCACGGCGACCCGCGCGTCCGCGATCCACTCCTGTACGACGCCCTGCTGGGCGAGCGGCTTGCCGAAAGCGGTGCGCGACACGGCGCGCCTGCACATCAGCTCGATGGCCCGCTCGGCCATGCCGATCAGCCGCATGCAGTGGTGGATGCGGCCGGGGCCGAGCCGCGCCTGGGCGATGGCGAAGCCGCCGCCCTCCTCGCCGATCAGGTTCGAGACGGGGACGCGGACGCGGTCGAAGACGACCTCGGCGTGGCCGCCGTGGTAGTGGTCCTCGTAGCCGTACACCCGCATGGCGCGCCGGACTTCGAGGCCCGGGGTGTCGCGCGGGACGAGCACCATGGACTGCTGGCGGCGGATGTCAGTGCTGTTCGGGTCGGTCTTGCCCATCACGATGAAGATCTTGCAGTCCGGGTTCATCGCCCCGGAGATGTACCACTTGCGGCCCGTGATGACGTACTCGGAGCCATCGGCGGAGCGCTCGATGCGCGTGGTGATGTTCGTGGCGTCGGACGAGGCCACCTCCGGCTCGGTCATCGCGAACGCCGAGCGGATCCCACCGGCGAGCAGCGGCTCCAGCCACTGCTTCCGCTGCGCCTCGTCGCCGAACTGCGCGAGCAGCTCCATGTTGCCGGTGTCGGGCGCCGCGCAGTTCAGCGCGGTGGGCGCCAACTGCGGGGAGCGGCCGGTTATTTCGGCGAGCGGCGCGTACTGGAGGTTGGTGAGCCCCGCGCCGTGCTCCGCGTCGGGGAGGCTGTGCTGGTCTACAAAGAACAGGTTCCACAGGCCCTGCCTGCGGGCCTCGGCCTTCAGTTCCCCGACGACGGCGGGGGTGTCCCACGGCGAGGCGAGCGCGGCCCGCTGCTCGTCGGCGACGGCCTCGGCCGGGTACACATGGTCGTCCATGAAGGCGAGCAGCTTGCCGCGCAGCTCTTCGGTGCGGGCGTCGAATGCGAAGTCCATGGCTCCGTCTCAGCCTTCCTTTCCCTGGAGCGTGGTGCGGCCGTGCTCGATGAACACGGGCACCAGCTCGCCGATCCGGTCGAAGCCCGCGCCGACCGTCTGGCCCAGCGTGTAGCGGTAGTGGATGCCCTCCAGGATCACGGCGAGCTTGAACCACGCGAACGCCGTGTACCAGGAGACGGCCGACACGTCGCGCCCCGAGCGCGCGGCGTACCGCTCGACGAGCTCGGCCGGGTCGGGATGGCCCGGCGCGCCCGCCGTGGTGCTGACGGGGGAGTCGGGCACCTCCAGCTTCGCGCTGTACATCACGAGCAGGCCCAGGTCGGTGAGCGGATCGCCGAGCGTGGACATCTCCCAGTCGAGGATGGCCTTGATCCGGTCGTCGTCGCCGATCAGCACGTTGTCCAGGCGGTAGTCGCCGTGGATGACGGTGGGCGCGGGGGAGTCGGGGAGCGAGCGCCCGAGGGCCGCGTGCAGCTCGTCGATGCCGGCGAGCTCGCGGTTGCGGGACGCGTCGAGCTGCTTGCCCCAGCGGCGCAGCTGCCGGTCGAGGAACCCTTCGGGTCGCCCGAAGTCGCCGAGCCCGACCGCGGCCGGGTCGACGGCGTGCAGGTCGACGAGGGTGTCGACGAGGCCGAGCACCGCCTCACGGGTGCGCTCGGGGCCGAGCGGCGCCAGCTCCTCGGCGGTGCGGTACGGGGTTCCGTCCACGAACTCCATCACGTAGAAGGGCGACCCGAGCACGGTGTCGTCCTCGCACAGCAGCACGGGCGCGGGCACCGGCACGTCCGTCCGGTGCAGTGCCGCGATCACCCGGTGCTCGCGCTTCATGTCGTGCGCGGTGGCGAGGACGTGGCCCAGCGGGGGGCGCCGGACCACCCAGCGCGACGTGCCGTCCGTCACGGCGTACGTGAGGTTGGAGCGGCCGCCCTCGATGAGCCGGGCGGTGAGCGGGCCGCCGACCAGACCGGGCCGCTCGCGGTCGAGGTGGCCGCGCAACTGGTCGAGGTCGAGGCCCGGCGGGTGGTCTGAGCTCATCTTCGCTCCTGATCGGCGTGGTGGTGGCGTGCCACTGCGGGGTGGCGGGCGTGCCACTACATGATGCCGACCAGTCGGTATGCCGTCCAGAGGCTACCGCGCCCCGTCGTGGGGCGCGGGCGGAGCGCTCAGTGGTCGTCCCAGTGCCCGTCGTGCGGCGCGTGCCGGTGACCGTCGTGCAGATAGTCGACGTGGTCGCCGTGCGTCACGGAGTCGTGGCCGCAGCCGTCCCCGTGCTGGTGGTCGTGGCCCTGGTGCGCGGTGTGGCCGGTCGGCTCGCACTCGTCGTAGTGGTCGGAGTGCAGACGGTGCAGGTGGCCGTCGTGCGCGTAGTCGACGTGGTCGCCGTGCGGCACCTCGGGGTGGCCGCAGGCCGGTCCGTGGACGTGGTCGTGCACCGGGTGTTCGTGGTGGAGCGTGGTCATGACGCGCACCTTCTGTGGCTTCCGGGACGGGGTGCCCTCCCTTCCGGGAGGGGGTGACCCTCTCAGGCTAGCCCCCGATGCCCCTTTATTTCCTTTATGCGAGTCTTGTCAGTCACGTCGGTGTTTCCCTGACCTCCGCGAAGGCGACCCCATGAAGGCGATCAGCTACCGCAGCTACGGCGGACCCGAAGTCCTGGAGTACGGAGAGGTGCGCGACCCCAAGGTCGGCCCCGACTCCGTCCTGGTCAAGGTGCGTGCCGCCGCGGTGAACCCCGTCGACTGGAAGTGCCGGGACGGCCACCTCGACGCCGTCCTGGACCCGGTCTTCCCCGTGATCCCCGGCTGGGACGTCTCCGGCGTGGTGGTCCAGCCGGGTGCCGCGGCACCGGAGTTCGCCGTCGGGGACGAGGTCATCGGCTATGTGCGCGAGGACTTCCTCTCCCGCGGCACCTTCGCGGAGTACGTCGCGGCTCCGGTCCGCACCCTCGCCCGCAAGCCGCGCAACCTCACCTTCGAGGAGGCCGCGGGGCTGCCGCTCGCCGGGCTGACCGCCTACCAGGTCATCACCCAGGCGCTGGAGGTCACCGAGGGGGACGTAGTCCTCGTGCACGCGGCGGCGGGCGGCGTCGGCTCGATCGCGGTGCAGCTCGCCCGGCACGCGGGCGCCCGCGTCATCGGCACCGCGAGTGCACGCAACCACGACTTCCTGCGCGAGCTCGGCGCCGAGCCGGTCACGTACGGGGACGGGCTGGTGGAGCGGGTCCGCGGGCTCGCCCCCGAGGGGGTCGACGCGGCCTTCGACACGGTCGGCGGCGACACGCTCAAGGCGTCCGCGGAGCTCCTCGCGCCCGGCGGCCGCCTCGCGTCCATCGCGGACGGCGGGGTGATCGGGCTCGGCGGCCACTACTGCTTCGTACGTCCCGTCGCCGCCGACCTGCGGCGCCTGTCCGAGCTCGCCGAGCAGGACGTCGTCACCGTCCACGTCGACGAGACGTTCCCGCTGGAGCGGGCGGCCGACGCGCACCGGCTGAGCGCGGAGGGCCGGGCCAGGGGGAAGATCGTCGTGACGGTGGAGTGGGCGGACTGAGGCCACCGAGGTCCGCGGCACGGACGGCCCCGCTCCTCAGAGGAGCATCACCACCGCGCACAACGCCAGCGCGAAGGTGCACAGCGCTGCGGCCCGCGCGGCCCGCAGCGACATCGTCCGGGGCCGGGGCGCCGTCAGCGTGACCATCCTGCGGTGCGCCACCGCGAGGAAGCCGAGCCAGAGCAGCAGGCACAGCGCGCAGGCCAGCACGCCGAGCGCGCTGGCCCCGTCGTGCAGCACCGCGCGGGCGCCGAGCACCGCGGCCACCGTGCACGAGAGCGTCGTACGCCGCCAGGCCAGGCGGGTGCGCTCCGGCTGCAGGCCGGGATCCCGGACCCGCCCGGCTCCCCGGTCGGCCTGCGTCACCCCTCCCACCCGAAGAGCACGACCACCACCATGGCGACCGCGACCACCGCGACCGCCAGGCTCAGCACCGTCGGGAAGCGGCTGGCCGGCAGGTCCTCGCCGCGCCGCATGGCCCGCTCGCAGCGCACCCAGTGGTTGACCGAGCGCAGCGAGCACAGGACGCCCGCGGCGAGCAGCGCGAGCGCGAGCCCGATCCGCCACCCCCAGCGCAGGTCCGGCAGGAACTGGTCCACGGCGAAGCCGCCGCCGATCAGCGCGAGCGCGGTGCGCAGCCAGGCGAGGAAGGTGCGCTCGTTGGCGAGGGAGAAGCGGTAGTCGGGGGTGTCGCCGTCCTCGCGGATGCCCTCGGGCGCGAACCACAGCTTCAGGCTCTGTACGAAATTGCTCACGGCCGCACCCTAGGTCCTTTCGTCCGGACCAGGCCGTGTCGACCAAGGTGTGCCGGTCAGGCCGCGCGGAAGGCCCTCAGCCGGTGGTAGGCGTCGAGGCCGTCCGGCACCCACTCCCACTCGTCGAGCCGCCGCTCCAGCTCGTCCTCCGTGATGAAGGCGTGCCAGGCGACCTCCTCGACCTGCGGCGCCACGGGCAGGTCGCAGCGCACCTCGTAGAGGTACGACCACCAGGACTTCCCGGCGCCGTCGTCGTACAGGAACTTGAACAGCGGCGTGGGGCGCGGCAGTCCGTGGACGCCGAGCTCCTCCTCCGCCTCGCGCAGCGCCGCGTCGGCGTAGGACTCCCCGGCCCCGACCACGCCCCCGACGAACATGTCGTACAGCGAGGGGAAGACCAGCTTGGTCGGGGTGCGGCGGTGCACGAAGACGCGGCCCTCGGCGTCGCGCGCCATGATGAACGTGCAGCGGTGGCGCAGCCCGCGCGCGTACGCCTCACCGCGCGGGGCCTCGCCGACCACCTCGTCGTGCTCGTCGACGATGGTGATCATCTCTTCGCTGGGGTCGGGCACGGGCCCGTCGCTCGCCGTCATGCCGACCATCCAACCTCAGCGCCGGGCGGGGGAGTCCGCCGGGCGTCGGGGTTCACTGCCCCATGACGTACTTCACCGTGGGTCCGGCCGTCCAGCCGCCGTCCACGGCGAGCTCCGCGCCCGTCACGTACGAGGCGGCGTCGGAGAGCAGGAAGACCATGGCGCCGGCGATCTCGTGCGGCTCGCCGACCCGGCCCATCGGGGTGTTGGGGTAGTTGCCCTCGCCCTTCTCGATGCCGACCTGGGCGGTCATCGGGGTGTACGTCATGCCGGGGTGGACGGAGTTGACGCGGATGCGGGCCGTGCCGAGCTCCACCGCGCCGATCTTGGTGAGGCCGCGCACGCCCCACTTCGACGCGCCGTACCCCGCGGTGAGGGCGAGGCCCATCAGGCCCGCGGCCGAGGAGATGTTGACGATGGAGCCGCCCCCGGCCTCCTTCATGGCGGGCACGACGGTCTTCATGCCGATGAAGACACCGGTGAGGTTGATGTCGAGGACCTTGCGGAAGTGCTCCACGGACTCCGACTCCAGGAACTGGCCGGTGGATATCCCGGCGTTGTTCACCAGGCCGTGGACGCCGCCGAACTCGGCGACCGCGAGGTCGGTGACGCGCTGCCAGTCCTCCTCCGACGTCACGTCGTGGTGCGCGAACCGGGCGCGGTCGCCGAGCTCCACGGCGGTGGCCTTGCCCTCCTCGTCGAGCACGTCGGTGAGGACGACGTTGGCGCCCGCGGCGACGGCCTGGCGCGCGGCCTCCGCGCCGAGGCCGCGCGCGGCGCCGGTGATGATGACGGTCCGGCCGGTGAGGTCGTGCTGGCTCATGAGAGGTCTCCAGGGGTGGGGTGCGGGGCCCGCAGCAGCGCTGCGGTGGTCTCGACGAGATCGGCGAGGAAGACCTCCTCGCCGGTCAGAGGGGTGGTGCCGGCCAGATACTGGCGGGCGCGGTCGCCCAGGGCGGCGCCGACCATGGCGAGCGCGAGGTCGAGCCGCTCCAGGCGGAGCGGCTCGGGCAGCCCGGGGGAGAGGGCCACCAGGCGGTCTTCGAGCCGCCCGATCAGCGTCCAGTAGACGGTGCCGTCGAGCGTGGGATGCGGGGTGCGGGTCCGCACGCCGCTCTCGTGGCTGAGCTGGGCGGAGATGCGCAGGCAGCGGAGCCCGCGCTCGGTGCGCAGTTCGGTGGCCTCGGTGCGCACGAGGGCGGTGAGCAGCGCGCGCAGGCTCAGGTCGTCGCCGGTACGTGCCAGCTCGGCGGTGAGCACCTGCTCGGTGCGTTGCTGCCGCGCGGCCATCACGGCGTCGAGGAGGCCGCCGCGGGAGCCGAAGTGGTACTGCACGGCGGAGGGGTTGCTCTGCCCCGCGATGCGGACGATGTCCCGCAGCTGGGCACCGTCGACGCCCTGAGCCGCGAAGACCTCCTCCCCGGCACGGATGAGCTTCTCCCGGGTCTCGGGACCTGAGGTTCTGGCCATGGCTTCACTGTAATGCTGCCCATTATTAAAACGCGAGCGACCAGGGAAGTGCGTTCCAGCCCGTCGGGCGTTCGAGGACGAACTCGGCGGAGCCGGTGACCGACGTCAGCACACGCCGACGTCAGCCCTCATCGCCGCCAACGCCCACCCCTCACCGCCGCCGACGCCACCAGAACCCGCTCCGGCCCGCGCCCAGCGCCCGGCATCGCGGGGTGCAGCCCGAGCAGCACCACCCCCGCCACGATCGCCGCGAGGCCCGCCGCCTCCCAGGCCAGCGCCCCCGCGTCGGTACGCAGCCGGTCGCCGAGGAAGCCGACCCCGCAGGCGATCCCGGCCAGCGGCTGCGCGGCCGTGAGCGCGGGCAGCGACATCCGCAGCGGCGCCGTCTCGAAGGCGCTCTGCACGAGGACCAGTCCCGCCACGCCGAGCGCGAGCACCCCGTACGGCTGCCACCCGGTGACCAGCGCGTCGAACCCGCCCGCGGAGAACCGCTGTCCGCTCACCCGCGTCAACGCGTCCTGCACGCCGTACAACAGTCCGGCCGCGACCGCGAGCAGCGCGGGCCCGGCGTAGAGGCGGGACCTCTTCGCGTACGCCGTCATGAGCAGCGCACCGCCGACCATCACGCCGATGATCAGCCAGTGCCGCGTCGGATCGGTCACGGCCCGGCCGCCCCGCGGCTCACCGGCCACGATGAACGCCGTGACGCCGCCCGCGAGCAGCGCGAGCCCCGCCCATCCCTGGCGCCCCAGCGGCTGCTTCGTCTGGTGGCGGGAGAGACCGAGGGCGAAGAGCAGGTTCGTGGCGAGGAGCGGCTCGACGAGCGAGACCTCGCCGTGCCCGAGGGCGATCGCGCCGAGGGCCATGCCGCACGCCATCAGGCCGATCCCGGCCAGCCAGCGGGGCACCCGCACCAGATCGAGCAGCAGGCGGGGCGAGAGGAAGTCGCCCAGCGGGGCGTGCCGCGCCACGTTCTGCTGGAGGACGAAGCCGAAGCCGAGGCAGCAGGCGGCGCCGACCGCGAGGACGAGAACCAGAACCGACACGTCACGCACCAGACAGACGAAGCGGAGTACGGGATCTGGCCGACGATAGCGGCCGTCCGCCCGCACCGCGCACCGGAGCTTGACGAACTCTCCTCCGCTGTCGGTTGACGTCCGTCACTCCGCTGCCCAGGATCTGACCTGTGCCTGAGATGACCCACCAGTAACGTTGCGGGACCTTGTCGAGGAGGACGACCTCAATGGCGTACGACGCAGATGTGATCGTGATCGGGGCAGGGCTGGCGGGACTCGCGGCGACCGCGGAGCTCGTCGACGCGGGACGCCGGGTCATCCTCGTCGACCAGGAGCCCGAGCATGCGATCGGCGGCCAGGCGCACTGGTCCTTCGGCGGACTGTTCTTCGTGGACTCGCCCGAGCAGCGCCGGATGCGGATCAAGGACTCGCACGCGCTCGCCCTCCAGGACTGGATGGGGACGGCGGCGTTCGACCGGCCGGAGGACCACTGGCCGCGGAAGTGGGCGCAGGCGTACGTCGACTTCGCGGCCGGCGAGAAGCGGTCCTGGCTGCACGGGCAGGGTGTCAGGTTCTTCCCCGTCGTGGGATGGGCCGAGCGCGGCGGGTACGACGCGCAGGGGCACGGGAACTCGGTGCCGCGCTTCCACATCACCTGGGGCACGGGCCCCGGGTTGCTCGCGCCGTTCGTGCGGCGGGTGCGGGCCGGGGTCGCGCGGGGCCTGGTCCAGTTGAAGTTCCGGCACCGCGTCACGGGGCTCTCGCGCAGCGCGGGCAGCGTCGACACGGTCACCGGCGAGGTCCTGGAGCCGTCGTCCGTCGAGCGGGGCGAGGCCAGCAGCCGCGTGGTGACCGGCGACTTCGAGTTCCGGGCCCAGGCGGTGATCGTCACCTCCGGCGGCATCGGCGGCAACCACGACCTCGTCCGCGCCAACTGGCCCGAGCGGCTCGGCACCCCGCCCCGGACGATGATCTCCGGGGTGCCCGCCCACGTGGACGGCAGGATGCTCGGCATCGCCGAGGACGCGGGGGCGCACCTCATCAACCGCGACCGCATGTGGCACTACACCGAGGGCATCCAGAACTGGAACCCCATCTGGGACCGGCACGGCATCCGCATCCTGCCCGGCCCCTCCTCCCTGTGGCTCGACGCGCGGGGCGACCGGCTGCCCGTGCCGCTCTTCCCCGGCTTCGACACGCTCGGCACCCTCGAACACATCATGAGCACCGGGCACGACTACACGTGGTTCGTGCTCAACCAGCGCATCATCGGCAAGGAGTTCACCCTCAGCGGGTCGGAGCAGAACCCCGATCTGACCGGCAAGTCCGTGCGCGGCGTCATCGACCGGGCGCGCGCCGAAGTGCCTGGACCCGTCAAGGCGTTCATGGACCACGGCGTGGACTTCGTGGTGGAGAACGACCTGAGCGCCCTCGTGCGCGGCATGAACGCGCTCACTGGGCACTCGGCGAATCCCCTCATCGACGAGGACGCCCTGCGCCGCACCATCGCCGCACGCGACCGCGAGATCGCCAACCCCTTCACCAAGGACCTCCAGGTGATGGCCGTCCGCGGCGCCCGCAAGTTCCTCGGCGACCGGCTCATCAGGGCCGCGGCCCCGCACCGCATCCTCGACCCGAAGGCGGGCCCGCTCGTCGCCGTCCGCCTCAACATCCTCACCCGCAAGACCCTCGGCGGCCTGGAGACCGACCTCTCCTCGCGCGTCCTCACCGAGGGCGGGACGCCCCTGCCGGGCGTGTACGCGGCCGGGGAGGCCGCCGGATTCGGCGGCGGGGGAGTGCACGGCTACCGCTCGCTCGAAGGAACCTTCCTCGGCGGCTGTCTCTTCTCGGGGCGCACGGCGGGCCGCGCCGCCGCACGTGCGGTGAATTGAGCGTGACACGAGTGTGATGCGAGTGGTTCTCCGGTGAAGGGAGGTAGGAGCGTTCGCCCAGGTGACGGGCGAAGTCTGCGGATTTTGAAATGAGTTGGTGAAGAGTGTGGGACCGCCGGGCCTTGACGTGGAGCGGTACCTACCGCTTTGCTGTGCGTGATCATCCGCTCGCAAGCCGCGCCGGGGAGGACGTCCCGCGGTGTCACCACCCCCGCCCCCACTGGGCCGTTCCCGCAAAAAGGCCGCGGGACACGCCTTCGACGCCGCACTCGACGACGCCGAACTCGTCGCCGCCCGCACGGCATTGGCGCAGGGCCGCTGGACCGAGGTCCGCGCGCTCCTCGCCGCCACCGGTGACGACTGGGACCGCAGGGGCCACCGCTTCGACGTCCTCGGGCAGGAGCCCACCACCACCGCGTGGGCGCGCGACTGGCGGCTCGCGGAGCCCGAGAGCCACGACGCCGACGTGCTGCTCGCCTTCGCCGCCGTGCACAAGGCGCTGCGCGGCAAGGAGCGTTCGGGCAAGGTGCGCGAGAAGTGCCGGGAGGCCGCCGCCCGCAGGCCCGCCGATCCCACGCCCTGGCTCGCGCTGCTCATCCTCGAACGCTCCCTGGGCCACGAGGAGGACGTCGTACGCCTCTTCGACGAGATCCGGCACCGCCACCCCGAGCACCACCACGCCCACCACCTGATGGTGGCCCGGCTCGCCGAGCGGCGCCCCGGCGCCGGCCAGGACCCGATGCACGAGGTGTACGACTTCGCCTCCTGGGCCGCCGAACAGGCCCCCGCCGACTCGCCGCTGGCGGTCCTGCCCGTCGTCGCGCACGCCGAGCGCTACCGCGTCCTCGCCGCCGCGGGCCTGGAGTCCGCCGATCCGGCCGCGTCCGGCCACTGGGTCGGGCGGCGCGCCCGCGGCGTCATGAAGGCCGCCTTCGACTGGTGGCTGGAGTGGGAGACGCCCGACGCCCCCGGCCACCCCCGCTGCCACGTCGACCTCAACTTCCTTGCCCACGCGAAGTCCTGCGAGGGCAGGGCGGCCGAAGCCGCCGCGCTCTTCCACCGCATCGGACGGCACGCGACCCCGGCCCCCTGGTCGTACCCGGACCGGGACCCGTACGGGGCGTTCACCGCCGCGCGGACCGCGGCCTTCGGCTCGGCCTGAAGCACGCCCTGAACCACGCCCTGAACCACGCCCATCTGAGAACAAGGCCCCGATTCAGCACCCCCGAAAGGACAACCGCGCCATGGCGACGGGAAGTTCGAGCCCGAGCGGAACCAGATCACCGGGTGAGCCAACCGGAGACACCGGGATCAGCACGTACAAGGGACAGGAGCAGGCGCTCCGCGCGGGCCGGCTCGGCACCGCGGGCCTGCTGCTCTCCGTGCTCGCCGCGACCGGACCGCTTATGGTCGTCGCCGGTGTCATGCCCACCACGTACGGCGTGATGGGCATCGTCGGACAGCCGCTCCTCTTCCTGATCCTCGGTGTCGTCCTCGCGCTCTTCAGCCTCGGATACGCCGAGATGAGCCGCCACGTGCACAACGCGGGCGCCTTCTACGCGTACATATCCCGCGGCCTCGGCGGCACCGCGGGCGCGGGCGCCGCGCTGGTCGCGCTCGTCGCCTACAGCGCCTTGCAGGCGGGCCTGTACGGGCTGCTCGGCTTCGAGGTGTCCGGGCTCCTCCAGACGTACTTCGAGGTCGAGGTCGCCTGGTGGATCCCGGCGCTGGTGGCCGTCGCCGTCGTCGCGGTCCTCGCCTGGATGAAGATCGACCTCAACGCGCGCGTGCTCGGCGTCCTGCTCCTCATCGAGGTGGCGCTCGTCGTCATCTTCGACATCGCGGCCGTCGTCGACCCGGCCAAGGAAGGCCTGTCGCTGCACGCGTTCAACCCCGACACCCTCACCGGCGCGGGCGTGGCCACCTCGCTCTGCTTCTGCATCGCGGCCTTCACCGGCTTCGAGCAGGCTCCCGTGTACGCGGAGGAGACCAGCCGCCCGCAGGTCGTCGTCGCCCGCGTGATGTTCTTCGCGGTGGGCTTCGTCGCCGTCTTCTTCGCGTTCAGCTCCTGGGCGCTCTCGGTCGCGGCGGGCCCGTCCGGCATCGTTCCCGCGGCTCAGGAACAGAGTGCGGGGCTGCTCTTCGACCTCACCGAGTCGCGGCTCGGCAACACCTTCACCGACGTGCTCCACGTGCTCTTCGTGACCGGCATGTTCGCGGCGATCCTCAGCTTCCACAACGTCGTCGCGCGGTACGCGTTCGCGATGGGCCGCGAGGGGCTGCTGCCCGCCGCGTTCGGCCGGACCAACACCTCCACCGGCGCGCCCGGCACCGGCTCGCTGCTCCAGACCGTCGTCTCCGTCGTGGTCGTCGTGGGCTTCGCCGTCTCCGACGACGGCAAGGCGGGCGACCCGACCGCGCCCGTCCTGCACCTGTTCACCTGGGGCGGCAACATCGGCGCGCTCGGCGTGATCCTGCTGATGGCCACCGCGTCCGTCGCCGTCATCGTCTTCTTCGCCCGCAGGGGCGCGGCGCGCGCCCAGGCCTGGCGGATCACCGCGTCCGCGCTCGCCGCGGTCGGCCTGCTGGTCATCGCCGGCTACACCGTCAAGGACTTCGACGTCCTGGTGGGCGCGGGCCCCGGCTCGACCCTGAGCTGGGCGCTGCCGGGGATCATCCTCGTGGCGGCCGTGATCGGGGTGGCCCACGGGCTGATCCTGCGGGCCAAGAACCCGGCGGCCCACGCCAGGATCGGTCTCGGCAACGAGGCCTTCCAGCTGGAGAAGGCGTCCTCCTCGCCGGAGGCGTGACGGCGTACGGCCGCGCTGCGGAGCGCGGCGCGGCCGTGGGGTTCTTCCCGTACCGGGCAGCTAGATGATCAGGGACAGCAGGAGCACCAGGCCGCCCGCCACCACGGAGATGATCGTCTCCATGACGGACCAGGTCTTGATCGTCTGGCCGACGTCCAGGCCGAAGTACTCCTTGACCAGCCAGAATCCCGCGTCGTTGACGTGCGAGAAGAACAGCGAGCCCGCGCCGATGGCGAGGACCAGCAGCGCCGTGTGCGAGGTCGACATGTCGGCCGCGAGAGGTGCCACCAGGCCCGCCGCCGAGATCGTCGCGACCGTCGCGGAGCCCGTCGCGAGCCGGATGGCCACCGCGATCAGCCAGGCCAGCAGCAGCGCCGGGATCGACCAGTCCTTGGAGAAGTCCAGGATCATCTGGCCCACGCCGACGTCGATGAGCGTCTGCTTGAAGCCGCCGCCCGCGCCCACGATCATCAGCACGCCCGCGATCGGGGCGAGCGACTTCTCGACGGTCGTCGACAGCCGGTCCTTGGTGAACCCGGCCGCGCGGCCCAGCGTGAACATGCCGACGATCACCGCGGCGAGCAGGGCGATCAGCGGCGACCCGATGACGTCGAAGACCCGCTGCACGGTGGCCTCGGGGTCGTCGACCACGATGTCCACCAGCGCCTTGGCCAGCATCAGGACGACGGGCAGCAGCACGGTGGCCACCGTCGCGCCGAAGCCGGGGCGCTTGTCCAGGTCCTCCGAGGGACGCTGCGGGATCATCTTCTCGGGGGCGGGGACGTCCACCCAGCGCGCCGCGACCTTCGAGAACAGCGGCCCCGCGATGATCACCGTCGGGACGGCGACCAGGACGCCGAGCGCGAGCGTGACGCCGAGGTTGGCCTTCACCGCGTCGATCGCGACGAGCGGTCCGGGGTGCGGCGGGATGAGCCCGTGCATCACGGACAGACCGGCGAGCGCCGGGATGCCGATGCGCATCAGCGAGTAGTTGCCGCGCTTGGCGACCATCAGGACGACCGGGATCAGCAGCACGATGCCGACCTCGAAGAAGAGCGGAAGGCCGATGACGGAGGCGATGAGGACCATCGCCCACGGCATCGCGCGCCCGCCCGCCCTGGCGAGGATCGTGTCGACGATCTGGTCGGCGCCCCCGGAGTCCGCGAGCAGCTTGCCGAGGATCGCGCCGAGCGCGATCAGCACGCCGACGCCCGCGACCGTCGAGCCGAGCCCGGTCGTGAAGCTGGCGATGGCCTTGTCGAGGGGAGCGCCCGCGAAGGCGCCGAGCGCCAGCGACCCGACGGTCAGCGCGAGGAAGGCGTGCAGCTTGAACTTGGTGATGAGCAGGACGATGACGGCGATGCCCGCGAGGACGGCGATCCCCAGCTGGGCATGGCCCGCCGAGGTGATCGGCTCGACGGGGTCCGCTGCCAGCATCTCGACGCTGAGATGGGTCACGGTGCTTTCCTTGTACGTGGGTACGGAGTGCGCCCGTAAGGGGCGCGGGGAGCTGCGCGACCAGCCACAGCGGGCCCGCAGTCGAAGAACTCCCGGCGGGAGCGGTCAGCCGAGACGGCCGAGCGCCTCGACGGCCCGGTCGGCAATCTCCTCGGGGGTCCCGGCGACATCGACGCCGATGCCCGTCTCATCCGCCCCGAGAGGCTGAAGCGTGGCGAACTGCGAGTCGAGGAGCGCCGTCGGCATGAAGTGCCCCTGCCGGTGAGACATCCGGTCCTCGATGAGAGCCCGGTCACCGGTGAGGTGGACGAAGACGACGCCAGGAGCGGCCGCCCGCAGCCGGTCGCGGTAGCTGCGCTTCAGCGCGGAGCTGCTGACCACTCCGCCGAGCCCGGCCCGGCCGTGGGCCCAGGTCCCGATGGCGTCGAGCCAGGGCCACCGGTCGTCGTCGGTGAGGGGCGTGCCGGACGACATCTTCCGGATGTTCGCCGGCGGGTGGAAGTCGTCGCCCTCGGCGTACGGGACGCCGAGCCGGTCCGCGAGCAGGGGCCCGATCGTGGTCTTGCCGGTCCCTGCCACGCCCATCACCACGACGACGTGGGGGGTGCGCCGTTCCTGCATCGCGTCCTGCCTCGCTGTCCTCATCGACATCGGTCGGTTGTTCACGCCACTGAAACCCATTAGGTCTGACGAATTCAAGAGCCTGTGACATAAAAGTCTGACTTATTGTTCCCGCGTCGCTCCTCGTAGGCTTCCGTCATGACCGCACAGGCCCGAGGGCTGCACTCCCGCGTACTGGAAAGCCTCGGGCCCGCCATCACCGCGGGCGAGTATCCGCCGGGCAGCGTGTTGCGCACGGACGAGCTGGCCCAGCGCCTCGAGGTGTCCCGGTCCGTGATGCGGGAGGCCGTGCGGGTCCTGGAGTCCATGCACCTCGTCGCGTCCCGCCGCCGGGTGGGCGTCACCGTGCTGCCCGCCGAGGAGTGGAACGTCTACGACCCGCAGGTCATCCGGTGGCGGCTGGCCGGCGCCGACCGTCCCAGGCAGCTGCGCTCCCTGACCGTCCTGCGGTCCGCCGTCGAGCCGGTCGCCGCCGGACTGGCGGCCCGGTACGCCACGGCGGCCCAGTGCGCGGAGCTCACCGAGTGCGCCCTCGGGATGGTCGCCCACTCCCGCGGACACCAGCTGGAGGGCTACCTCAAGCACGACGTCGCCTTCCACCGGGTCATCCTCAACGCCTCCGGCAACGAGATGTTCGCCCGGCTCGGTGACGTCGTCGCGGAGGTCCTGACGGGACGCACCGCACACCAGGTCATGTTCGAGGACCCCGACCCGCCCGCCGTCACCCTGCACGTCCAGGTCGCCGAGGCGGTCAGGGAGGGCGACGCGGTCCGCGCGGAGGCCCTGACGCGGGAGATCGCCCTGGGCGCCCTGGAGGAGCTGGACATCCTCGCCCCCTGACGCGGGGGCCCGCCGTACGACCGGGGGCGTGCGGTCGGCGAGAATGGGCGCCATGTCCCGACGCGCCGCACGCCCCGCCGCCACGCACTGCCCCTGCGGGCACCCCCGCCCGTACGAGAAGTGCTGCGGAAGGCTGCACCGGGGCGAGGCCGCCGCGACCACCCCCGAAGAGCTGATGCGCTCCCGCTACTGCGCCTTCGCCGTGCGGGACGAGGGCTACCTGCTGCGCACCTGGCATCGCAGGACCCGGCCGCCCCGCGTGGAGTTCGACCCGGCCCTGCGCTGGGTCGGCCTGGAGATCGAGGACACCACCGAGGGCTCCGCGTTCCACACCACCGGCACGGTGACGTTCCGCGCGCGGTACACCGACGGCGGCCGCCCGGACGCCCTCCACGAACAGAGCCGGTTCGAGCGCGTCGACGGCGCGTGGGTGTACGTCGACGGCACCTTCATCGAGTAGGCCGCACCCTCAGTAGTTGTCCTACGTTTCAGGAGCGGGCCAGGGCCGGCGGTATTGCCGGGAGTGTGGTGATCCGTTGCCGGTGACGATGGCGGCGGCCGCGGTGTCCTGCTCAAGTCGGTGCAGGTCGAGGCGGTGGCGGAGGTTGCGGCGGACACGGTTGCGGGTGGCTGCGATACAGCGGGGCGAGCGGGCGGTGTGTCCGGTGTGCGGGCGGTCGTGGACGGTGGGGGTGGAGCGGGCGAGGTCGGCGGTGTACTGCTCCGACCGGTGCCGGGTTCGGGCCTGCCGGAAGCGGCGGGCGTCGCGCTTTGGTGTTGCGGAAACGCCGCAGGCGAACGCCTCGCCTGCACCCTCAATACCCTTTGTTTTGCACGGAGGTTGAAGCCTTCGGGGTGGGTGCTTCCAGCTCTCCTGGCTCGCGCTCTTTCTGCGCCGGGCCGGAGCCGAGTGCGCTGCCCGGAAGGGCGACAGGCCGCGGACGTCGTGATCGGCAGGGCGGCGAGGGCATCAGGCCTACGGCCTGAGTTGAGCCGACCTGAGTTGAGCCGAGAGGCGATCTGGCTGGTGTTCCGCTGGTGACATTCCGGTGCTGCCCGTGCCGGCGCCTCCGTCGCCGCCTTCACCGATGAATACGCGGATTCCGATGCGCCTTCTCCCGGTCACCCTCTAGGCCGGGCGTCACTCCCGACGCCCGCTGTCCTCCTACCGGCCCCGGTGCCGCAGCCCACGCCAGGCCCATACGTCGCCGAGGACGGCAGTTCCTACAGGTGCCTCCAAAGCCTTCACAGCCCTGCGCATTCACCTGGCGCGGGCCGGTGAAAGGGTTTCCCAATCCCTGTATAGGAAATTCTGGCATAGGCAGGAGTCGGGTCTCTGCGTAGAATCTTGGCGTGCCGGATATTGGTGAACTACCGTGCTCATCACTGCCGTCCAGCATGTCCGCCCGCCACCGAAGGAGCATCTTGTCTACCCGGAAAACGATAACCAAGCGCTTCCTGGCCGCAATGACCGCAGTCACCGCGATCGGTGTGGGTGGGGTGATCTCGTCGAATGCTTCTGCCGCCCCTGCTGTAAATACCGCACCGGTCGCCGCCGAAAAGTCGGGACCGGCTGTCGGTACTGATCAGGACGGCCGCCATCTTTACGCGGGACTGATCTTCCTGCAGGGGGACCTTGGTAAGAAGTTCACCGAGCTTGGGTCATACTCCGGTGCCCCAGATTCCTACCGAAAGAACAATAATTCCGAGGCACGGCGCGCCGTAGCCCAGGTGCTCGACGCGATCGCCGAGAAGGAGCCCGGCTTTTTCAGTGCCTTCTCCACAAAGGTCCGCTCCGGCGATCCCCGCAAGGTAGAGTCCGGAATGGACCAGGCCGTCAAGCTGCTCGCCGACGTCACGGTGGACAAGAAGGACACCGACAAGAGCTCTGGGGACGCGGGCACGGGTACCGGTCGCTGCGCTGTGATCGCGGTGAACGTGCTGGTCGCCGTGAACGTAGGCGGCGCTGTGAATGTTTCCGTCGCAGTCAATGTGCAAGCGTGGAAGAACGTCGTCAACATGTCGAGGGCAGCGCACGACGACGAGGACGGCATCACCAAGGAGCAAAAGGTCGCCGACATCACCCGACTCGCCGCTGCGTGATCCACAGCAGCCGAGCACTTCTTTGCACCCAGCTTGCAGATCGCTTATGAGACTTGCCGAGCACGTACCGCTACGAGTAACTGATAGCGCTAGTCGCACCCGCGTGGCGAGCAGTTGGATCGTCGTGGCTGCCGTCATCTGGGCTGTGATCGTCCTCTACTTGGCCCAAATATTTCTACCGAAGAACGCACTCCACTTTCCGGGGCAGGAGAAGTTGTACGACGTCGCCTTTGTGGTCGCACCGCAGGGCTGGGCGTTTTACACCAAGTCCGCCAAGAGCTCCGAGTTCGTTCCTTTCCATCGGCAGGGCGAGGAGTGGCGCGATATCCGGCTGGGACCGCATGCTCGCGCCTCCAATGCTCTCGGCCTGGACCGTGCCTCTCGCTCTCAGGGAATAGAGGGAGCCCTGCTCCTGCATGAGAAGGGCATCGTCTGGCATCCCTGCGGTGACGCCACCTCCGCTGCCGAGTGCCTTCAAAAGGTATCTGCGGCGCGAAAATTGAAGAACCGTTCGCCGTCGCCCAGCATCTGCGGGCGCTCGGCCATGGTCGAGATGAAACCGGTTCCGTGGGCTTGGCGTGATCTGCTGTCGGGCACCCACACGCCGGTGCGCGCTGCCGTCTGGGAGGTGGAGTGCTGACATGGCCGCCGACCGCCTCGTCCGCCTGCCGTGGAGCAACGTCTACGGCCTGGCACGCACCCTCGTCGCCCTCGGCACCGCGGGCACCCTCGCATTCTCCAGCGTCGACACCCTGTTTCGCCCGGTCGCCCTCGCCGGTGACTTTCCTACCTGCGAGGGGGCCACTTCAGCTTCCGTGTTCTGCCTCGCGAAGGACGACCACGCCGGCCTTTTGTGGCTGAAGTGGCTGTGCGTCCTTCTGCTCCTGGTCGTCGCTTCCGGATGGCGCCCCCGCCTCACCGCCGTTCCGCACGCCTATGTCAATTACAGCGTCTTTGCGGGCATCGCCATCAGCGACGGCGGTGACCAGATCGGGCTCATCCTGTCGATGCTGTTCATCCTGCCTGCCCTGGGTGACCCGCGCCGGTGGCACTGGCAGGCACCGCCATCGGACGAAGGCTCCCGGGCCCGCCGAGGCTGGGCTCTCATCGGCTCCTCGGGACTGCTGATGCTGCGGCTGCAGATGTGCGTCGTCTACTTCACCGCGTGCGTCGCCAAGCTGCCGCACCAGGAGTGGTACGACGGAACGGCCATGTGGTACTGGAGCACCAACCTCAGCTTCGGCGCTCCCCCTTGGCTGGCCGCCATCGTACGTCCTGTCGTGTCGACGCCATGGGGGGTCGCCCTGATGACGTGGCTTCCCTTGTTCATCGAGATCACACTCGCCATCGCCCCGCTGTTGCCGCAGCGGGTTCGCTATGCGGCGATGTGGGCGGGGCTGCTGTTCCACTTCTCGATCGGGCTGATGATGGGCCTGTGGAGCTTCGCCCTCGCGATGGCGGGCGGCATCCTGGTGCTCTGCCTGCCGTCCGGCGCCTCTATCGCCCGGCGCCGGGCGCAGCCGACTGCTGAGGCCCCTGCCGAACCAGTCGAACCTGTCGAGCCCACGACGCCGCGACCTCCGGTACGAAGCGCCAGTTGACACGCAGAGGACGGACTCCCACCGGATCTACCGCATCTACTCCCGGCCCATGCATGTCGAGACCAGCGCGAGCGTTTCGGTATCCGAGATGCCTATCCGCCGAGCGGCAGCCACCAGCTGCCGTGCTTGTTCGACGACTGCGGCGCGGTCCTGCGGAGCGCATGCGACGACGACCGCCCCTCGGCCGCGCCGCAACTCGATGAGCCCCTCGGCCTGGAGCGCCTGGTAGCCCCGCAGCACGGTGTGCAGGCTGATCCCCAATGCCCCGCCCAGATCCCTGGCAGCCGGCAACCGGTCACCCACGCGCAGCGAGCCGGCGAGCATGGCGCGCCGCACGGCCGCGGCAACCTGTTCCGACAGCGGTTGCGTGGAGCTTGTATCGATCTCCACCAGCATGGCGTCAATGCCCTTCAGAGAGGTCCGTGATCAGACGTGCGGCAGTCCCGGCATCGTCTACTGTCACGACAAACTCTCGCCCACTGCTCAGCACCAGCCACAGGGCATCGCCCGGCCGCAAGGATACGGAGTGCCGGCCGGGCATCACGCGATAGCCGAAGCCCCCCAGGTCGGCGAGGCGGGCGTAGCCGGAGCGCGCGGCGACGATCTGATCCGAGCGGAAGCGCCGGATCGGCAGCCGACCTGAAGAGACGGTGACACCGCCCGCGTCGACGGTAACCCTCGTACTGCCGAACAGCACGAGAAGCAGGCCAATGAACGCCGTAAAGAGCAGCCACCAGCTCACCGATGTGACGTAGGCGAGACCGCCGCTTGCGGCGACCAGGAGCACTCCGACCGGTGCGCACCAGGCAGGCCCCGCGTTCCGGCTCCAGGCCGCCCTGCGAGGGGTGTGCGGCGTCATCCCTGGTCCGCCTTCCATGCCAGCGCTGCCCCGAGAGCGCCGCCCGCCAGGCAGATAGCGATGGCGATCCCCCCGTGCAGCGCCATGGAGAAGTCGAGGTCGCGTGGGTCGGACAGCCCGGCGTTGGCGGCGAAGGAGGCGGTGAGGAAGTAGCCCTCGCCCAGAGCGGCGCCCCACCCGCAGGCAGCAACGAGTCGATATTGCCCGCCCGTCTGGCGGCGGCCGGTCAGCAAGTATCCGAACAGGGCTGCCTCGGCCAAGTACACGGCGATGGTGATGGCGACCAGCTTGAGGGGCGACATGAAGCCGTCGGGCCCGGAGAAGCCCACGTGAGAGACCACCTCGTCCGGCAGTCGACCGCGAACAGCCGCGTAGACGGCCAGCTGTGCCACGGCGGCGGCGATCCACGGGGCAGCACCTAAGACGATCCGACTGCGATCGGAGATTCCGGGACGCGTCTCTTTGGCCTGGGAGGTCATGAGCTCTCCAACTTCAAGAACTATTGTTACAGTACTACTATAACAATGGCTTGATGGGTTGGCGCGCCCAAGCTCGCCCCTACGCAGCAGCGCGGCGTCGATCTCGCTGATCCACACCCGTTCGACGTACGCCTTGAGCTTCGCCCGCCCGCGCACTCAGTCCTGCCGCTCCGTCCAAGCACGGCGGCGAGTTCGTCTCTGGCGATGCCGCAACCTGGTTGCACCGAGCAGGCCTCTCATCGAGGGCACCGTCGTCCGCCTGATCGTGGAGAAGCTGCCCAGCGGCGGGATCAACAAGCCGGTCTGGCTGTGGTAGTCGACTAGAGGTCGGTGGCCAGTGGGCGGGCGAGCCGGAGATGGGCATAGGCGGCGATCACCAGCCAGGTCCCTTGGGTCGGCGCTTCCGAGTTGCGAAGCCGGGGCTTGGTCCACCTCGGCGTCTGCTTGAAGAGGCGAAACGTGTGCTCGATGTCGAAGCGACGCAGGAACGACTGCCAGCACCGGTCGACTTTCGCGTCGGTGGCGCCGGCCGGATGTCGTCGGCGCGCGCGGCATGGGCGCTGGCAGGCGCGAGCAGGACGGTGAGTGTGGCACGGGTGGCGGCGGCGCGGATGCGCACGGGCTCCTCCGACAGGCCTTGCGCCTGCATTTCCCATCGGATGATGGATGTCTTTCCTTCATCGCCTTCGAAGCCACCGCAGTTTGAAAACAGGCTCTCAGCGGGCGCCGCCCCTCACCGCACGTCCCCGAACTCGCTCAGGACCCCGGGCGGAGCCAGCGCGTTGACGTAGTGGCCCGGACCGTGGTCCTCGAAGGAGTACGTGAACGGGATCGTCCGCGTGAGCGCGAGCCGCGCCGCGAAGAACGCGAGCGGCGCCACCACCGCGAGCCCCGCGAGGCTGTCCATCTGCGGATAGTGCAGGCCGGGATCGTGCACCTCGGCCCAGCCGCCCTCCCTCGGCCCCCGCGCGAGCGCGGTCAGCGAGCGGCCCGCGGCCCGCGCCCTGCGCCCCGCGTTGCGGCGCAGCTGCCCGCGGAGCAGGTCGCCCGGCAGCGAGACCGCGTCGATCGCCGTCTCCGCCGCGAAGGCGAGCGCGCCCTCCGTCACCCCGCGCGGCCTGCGGTAGTGGAACTCGCGGCCGAAGGGGGCGTACGGCCCGACGGGCCGGGGCGGCAGCGCGGGCACGACGTCGCGGTCGAAGATGTAGCGCAGCAGCCGGTCGCGCAGGACGTGCTCGCCCCGCTCGTCGGTCGCCCGCGCACAGGCCGCGGCGAACTCGGGGCCGCCGAGCAGCGGCTGGCCGAAGGTGTAGACGGCCCGCAGGCGTTCGGCCACGACCCGGTAGCGCGGCTCGTGGGTCAGGACGACGCCCATCAGCGCGGCCATCGCCCCGCCCAGGCTGTGCCCGGTGATGTACAGCGCCTCCATGCCGTCGCCGCGCACGCCCTTCTCCGTCGGGTCGACGGACTCGCCGCGCGCCGCCCGCTCCAAGGCCTGCATGATGAGGTGACGGGTGGCGCGCATGTTGCGGTAGAAGCCCGCGTGGACCTGGTGGCGCGTGCCCGCCAGCTCCACGGAGAGCGTCTCGGGGCGCACGTCCGCGTCGGTGAGGATGCTGATGATGTCCTCGGGCTGGGTGCCGCGGTAGCAGAGGATCACCACGCGGCGGTCCTTGTCCTGGACCAGATAGGCGGCCGAGGCGATGTACATGGCATCGACCCGCTGCTCGAAGACCCGGCAGCGGTTCTCCTCCAGACCGAGCCTGGACATGATCATCGCGACGGTCCCCGGATCACCGACCCGTCCTGCCCCGGCGTACGCGTACGCCGAGCAGGTCGCCATGGTGTGCGGGACCGGGCCCTCGGCCGGTGGCGGGCCCTTCTCCGCGGCCAGCAGGTCCACCAGGTTCTCGTGGACGGGGAACCCGGGCCGGCCGGGCCCGTGGACCTCGGTGGGGTCCTTGAGCGGGCGCAGCTCGGCGAAGCTCGGGCCCCTGGCGAAGTCGTCCCGCATGGCGTCCCCTACGACGAGCGGTGGCCGCCCCCGCGACGGGCGGTGGCTGCACCGGACTTGCGAGCACACCACCGGCCCGGCGCACCGTCAACTCCAAGGCCCCCGCGCGGCGGCCACCCGACGGGACCCGGCCACCGCGCACGCCGCGCACGTGGGGCTGGTGGGGAGCGGGGATTCACACGGGGTGCGAACCGGCCGCACGGCACGGCACGGCGCACCCGTGGACAGGCCCTCGACGGGCCCAAACGTCCTGGCCCGCGCGCCCGTTCGAGGTGTCGGGACGGCCGCGCACATAGGCGGGAACCCTCGCTGCGGCCGACCGGTGCCGCCAGTAGCGTCTGCCTGCCCCCTGTCCGTACGCAGTCCCGCGCAACCCAGCCGTGCGAAGGAAGAGGCGCCCGATGGCCGACACCGGACAGCACCAGCAGAGTTACGAGCGCTACATGGGCGGCAGCCCGGAAGCGGAGCGACGCCTCTTCGAGCGCCTGGCCAAGGAACTGATGAAGGTCCAGGAGAAGAACCGGACCGCGGTCCACGGGGCCACCCCCGAGCGCGCCCTCCACGCCAAGGCGGCCCTCGGCGTGGAGAACGCCCGCCTGCGCTTCCACGACGACCTGCCCGACACCCTGCGCAGCGGCTTCGCGCAGCCCGGTGCCGAATACCGGGCGACCGTGCGGCTCTCCAACGCGAGCGGCATCCGGCAGGCCGACGGCGCGCCCGACCTGCGCGGCGCCGCCGTGCGCGTGACCGTGTCCGCCGAGGAGAGCCACGACCTGCTCGCCACCAACCACCCCGTCTCGCACGCCCGCGACGCCCGCGAGTTCGTCGCGTTCGCCAAGGCCATGGCGGGGGCCACGACCACGCTCCAGAAGGCGGTCGGGCTCTTCGTGAAGCTGCCGCTCGCCGTCGGCATGGCCACCGCCACCCGGATGCGCCGCAACGTCCAGGCCGCCGCCCGGCACACCGTGAACAGCCTCGCCGGAGAGACGTACTGGAGCCGGAGCGCCATCCTGTGGGGCGAGGCGGGACCGGTCCGCTATCTGCTGCGCCCGTCCGGTCAGGGCGGCACCACCGCCGGGTCCGACCCCGAGCGCCGCGACCCGCAGTACCTGCGCCGCGAGCTGGAGACCCGGCTCGCCCGGCAGGACGTCGCCTTCGACCTGTGCCTGCAGCGGTACGTCGACGAGCGGCGCACCCCCGTCGAGGACGGCTCCGTGGAGTGGCTGGAGTCCGTCGCCCCCGCGGTGCCCGTGGCGACCCTCACCGTGCCGCGCCAGGACCTCGACACGGCGGAGGCGCGCGCCGTCGGCGGACGCGTCGAAGTGCTCGGCTTCAACCCGTGGTTCACCACGGACGAGTTCCGCCCGCTCGGCAACCTCAACCGCGCCCGCAAGGCCGCGTACGAGGCGAGCGCGGCACACCGGGGCGGCCTGCGCTTCGTCACCGGGGAACCGCTGCGCAACAGGGTGCTCGGGGCGCCCGTCGGCGCCGCCTTCCGGCTCCTGAACCGCTATGTGCCCTGGCACAAGCTGCCGGTGGAGCTGGGCCTGCTCAACCTCGTCTTCCTGCGCAAGGCGCTGCGCCGCCTCAACCTCATCGACACCGACGTGCCCGAGGCGCCGCCGAGGACCGTGCCCGTGCCCGCCCCCGTCGACGAACAGCTGCGCACCGCCCGCTCCTACGACGGGACGTACAACGACCTGTCCAAGCCCTCCATGGGGGCCGTGGGCGCCGCTTTCGGGCGCAACCTCAAGCCGGTCTACCGGCCCGACCTCTTCGACGTCCCGAACCCGGTCACCGTCAGCCGCACGCTGCTGCACCGCGACACCTTCCTGCCCGCGACCTCGCTCAACGTCCTCGCCGCGGCCTGGATCCAGTTCCAGGTCCACGACTGGGTCAACCACCGCCGCCACAAGCCCGGCGGCAAGGCCGTCGAGGTGCCGCTGCCGCCCGGCGCGACCTGGTTCAACACCCCCGGTGGACCGGCCGAGCGCGTGATGCGCTTCGCCGACAACGAAGGCGTCGAACTCCCCGGCGACCAGCCGCCCATCCTCTTCGCCAACACCGCCTCGCACTGGTGGGACGGCTCCGAGGTGTACGGCGAGAACGAACACACCGCGAGGTTCCTGCGCGAGCCCGACGGCCGCGCCGAACTGCGCCTGGAGGAGGGCCATCTGCCCCTCGGGCAGAACGGCATCCCGCTGACCGGGTTCGCCGAGAGCTGGTGGATGGGGCTCAGTGCCATGCACACCCTCTTCGCCCGCGAGCACAACGCGGTCTGCGGCGCGCTGCGCCACGCGTACCCGTCGATGAGCGAGGAGAGCATCTACCACACGGCGCGTCTCGTCGTCTCCGCCCTCATCGCGAAGATCCACACGGTGGAGTGGACCCCGGCGATCCTCGCCACCGAGGCCATCGACATCGGGCTGCACACCAACTGGGAGGGCCCGCCCAACAGTTGGCTCAACAAGCTCGGTCTGTGGCTGTTCGAGTCCCACTCGCTGACGGGCATCCCGGCGACGCTGCCGGACCACCACGGGGCGCCGTACTCCCTGACGGAGGACTTCGTCACCGTCTACCGCATGCACCCGCTGATCCCCGACGACTTCGAGATGCGCGAGCACCACTTCGGGCAGCGGCTGGAGACCCTCGGCTTCCGCGACGTCCAGGGCGGCGCCGCCGAGGCGGCCATCCGCAAGACGGGCCTCGCCGACACGCTGTACTCCTTCGGCATCGCCCACCCGGGCGCGATCACCCTGCACAACTTCCCGCGCGCGCTGCAGCAGTTCGAGCGCGAGGGCGAGATCATCGACCTGTCCGTGGTCGACCTCGTCCGCACCCGCAGGCGCGGCGTGCCCCGCTACAACGACTTCCGCGAGGGCCTGCACAAGCAGCGCATCCGCCGTTTCGAGGACCTGTCGCAGGACCCCGAGACCGTCGCCCGCCTCAAGGACGTCTACCGCTCGGTCGACGAGATCGACACGGTGGTCGGCCTGTTCGCCGAGAACCCGCCGCACGGCTTCGGCTTCAGCGACACGGCGTTCCGCATCTTCATCCTGATGGCCACCCGGCGGCTGCAGAGCGACCGCTTCCTGACCGTCGACTTCCGCCCCGAGATCTACACCCCGCTCGGCATCGACTGGGTCCAGAAGGGCGGCATGAACTCCGTGCTGCTGCGGCACTGCCCGGAGCTCGCGGGCATGCTGCCGCGCGGGGCCAGCGCGTTCGCGCCGTGGCGGCAGGTGCAGCAGACGGGCGGCGGGGACGAGGGCGGACGTGTCGGCGGCTGAGGGCGGGCCCGGCGGGCAGGGCGAGCGTGCCCCCGGCCGCCCGGGGGAGCACGGGCCCGGCCATCCGGGCCTCGGGGACCTGTTCGCCCGGCCCCTCCTGGAGACGGTCTGGCGCCGCCGCACCCACCGGGTGAGCCGCGGCGCCGCCGTCCCGGCGGGCTCGATGAGCTACCGGTCGCCGCACGAACCGCGGCCTCTGTCCGAGCTGGAGGAGGCGGTGCTGATCGCGCTCACCGGCTGCACCGGCCTCACCATGCCGGACCGTCCCTTCGACGACCCGCGCGACGGCACACCCATCATGGCCAAGCCCAACATGACCATGGCGGGCCGCACCGCGGGCAGCCCCGACAACGCGCAGGGCACGCACTTCTTCCTGATCAACGACTCGGGCACGTACTTCCTGCGCAGACTGCCCCCGGCCCCCTCCACCCCCCTCGACGCGACCAGTCTGGTGGAGCGGGCGCGTCGGGCGAAGGTCCGTGTCCTCGACCACCGCCTGGACGTCGCCGAGGGCATGCGCGACTTCCCGGCCTACCTGGACTCCAACCGCTTCCTGTCCAACCTGCCGGGAACGACGGTCCTGTTCCCGGTGGTCGACCTCTCCCACCAGTACATCAACGCCCTGATGTATCTGCTCACCCAGCCGGACGAGGCCCGCCCGACCCTGGTCGACGACCGCAACTTCTACCGCCCGGCGGGGGTGAAGAAGTGGGTCCGCAACGGCTTCCTCAACGGCGATCTGAAGCTGCCGCTGGGCGCGCTCGGCCCGATGCGCACCCAGATCGAGGCGGACCTGCTCCTGCAGAACCTGATGCTGACCGCCGAGGCGATGGGCCTCGGCGCGTGGATCCACGCCTCCATCAACCCGCAGATAGCCCTGGGCGACCCGAAGTTCTCCCGCGCCTACGGCCGGATGCTCGGCTTCACCTTCGTCACCCCGCGCTGGCGCCTGCCGGACGTGTGGCGCTGGCACGTCCCGCTGCCCAGGCACGCGAACCTGCGCTCCCACCCGGTCGGGCTGAGGTCGCCCGGGGGCGAGCCCCTCATCGAGGCGGCGTGCCCGCCGGCGCACCGCACGATGGCGGCGGCGGTCGACGCGGTGATCCGCGCCAAGTTCGGCCCCGGCGGCACGTACGGCGACAAGGACGTCTTCGCCCACATCTACAAGGAGGACTACGGGCCGCGGTACCTGGCGGAGGCGAGCGAGTACGAGGACCGGGTGGTCGCCTGTGCGCGGGACATCTGCACGTACATCCTGCGGACGCACCGCCGCTTCCCCGCGCACACGGACGCGATCCACGTCCCCGGCGTCTGGCTCCAGGTCCACCACGTGGAGAACGACTACTACGACAAGTTCTTCGCCGACGGACTGACGGACGCGCACCGTCACCATGAGGAGACGTGGGACACCTGATCCCCCCGCCGGTTCCTGCCTCGCGCCGGGGTCACGCCAGCGGCGGCACCACACAGTCGATGAGGAAGGGCCCCGGCTCCGCGAGCCCACGCTTCAGGAGCGCCGCGAACTCCTCGGCGGTGGCCGCCCGTTCGGCGGGCACCCCCATCCCGTTCGCCAGCGCGACGAAGTCGAGGGACGGTCCCGAGAGGTCGAGGAGCCGACGGGCCCGCACCCCGCCCGCGCCCGCCCCGACCGCTCCCAGCTCCAGATTGAGGATCGCGTACGACCGGTTGGCGAAGACGACGGTCGTGACGTCGAGCCCCTCCCGCGCCTGCGTCCACAGCGCCTGCAGCGTGTACATCGAGGCCCCGTCCCCGACCAGGGCGAGCACCGGCCGGTCGGGGCAGGCCACCCCCGCGCCCACCGAGAGCGGCAGCCCCTGCCCCATGGCCCCGCCGGTCAGCGTCAGCCAGTCGTGCGGCGGCGCACCCGCGGTCGCGCCCGGCAGCCACAGCCCCGACGTGTTGGCCTCGTCGACGACGACGGCGCCCTCCGGCAGCAGCGCCCCGACCACCGCGGCCGCCGACTCGGCGGTCAGCTCGCCGCTGGGCAGCGCGGGCCGGGCCGCCGCCTCTTCCCGTACGCGGTTCGCGGCGGGCCCGACCACCTCCGCGAGCCCTTCGAGCGCCGCCGTCACGTCCTCCGCCCCGGCCGCGAGCGTGTGCACCGCGCACCCCTGCGGCACCAGCGCGCCGCCCTGCCCGGGGTAGGCGAAGAACGTGACCGGTGACGCGGCTCCGGCGAGCACCAGGTGCCGTACGCCCTCCAGTTGACGCAGCGCGCCCGACGCCAGATAGGCGAGCCGCTCGACGGCGGGGCGGCCCGCGCCCCGCTCCATGCGGGCGGGAAAGGTCTCGCACAGCAGCTTCGCGCCGGTGGCCGCGGCGATCCGCCCCGCGGCCGCAAGACCGGCGCCGCGTGCGGCCTCCCCGCCGAGCAGCAGGGCCGTGCCTCCGCCGGACCGCAGCGCCCCGGCCGCGCCCGTCACGGCGTCCACGGAGACCAAGCCGTGCCGCGCCGGGGCGGGCCGCGCGGAGGGCGGCGGATCGCCCGCATCCGACCACGACACGTCGGCGGGCACGACCAGCGTGGCGACGGCGCCGGGCGGCCCGGTCGCCGCGGTGACGGCGGCGGCCACGTCACCGGCGAGCTCGGTCGCGTAGTACGTGCGCCGCGTCCAGGCCGACACGGTGCGGGCGAGCGCCCCGATGTCGGACTCCAGGGGCGCGTCGAGCCGCTTGTGGTGCAGGGCGTGGTCGCCGACGACGTTGACGACGGGGGTCGCGGCCCGCCGTGCGTTGTGCAGGTTGGGCAGGCCGCCCGCGAGGCCGGGGCCGAGGTGCAGGAGCGTGCACGCGGGGCGGCCCGTCATGCGTCCGTAGCCGTCGGCGGCGCCGGTGGCGACGCCTTCGAAGAGGCAGAGCACGGGCCGCAGTCCGGGCGTCTCGTCCAGGGCGGCCACGAAGTGCATCTCGGAGGTGCCGGGGTTGGCGAAGCACGCGCGGACGCCTCCGTCCACGAGGCCGTTGATCAGGATCTGCGCTCCGGTCGGCATGGCGGTCCGCCTCTGCTCGGTGGCGAGGGCGCGCGGTGGGCGACGGCGCCCGGCGCGTGGGGGAGGCCAGTCTTCACGGGGTCCGGGCCGTGGCGGCAGCCGGGATCCGGCCAGCCGGCGCGGGCGCGCCGGGGCCGAACCTGCGCCGGTAGTCGGACGGGCTGAGCCCCGTCTCGCGGCGCAGCCTGGCCCGCAGATTGGCCGCGGTGCCCAGGCCGCTGCGGTGCGCGACCATGTCGAGGCGCTCCTCGCCGCGTTCGATGAGTCGGCAGGCCAGGGCCACGCTTCCCCAAGCTCTTAATGAGCAGGGGAGACCCCGATCCTGGTGAGCCCGGCCAGCGGGGGATGCCGAGCTGGGCGCGGAAACGGCGGTGCGGGGTGGCGGGGCTGACCCCGGCGCGGGCCGCGAGGCCGGCCACCGTGACGGAGTCGCCGAGCTGCCCCTGTGCCCAGGCGAGTACCGGTGCGAGGGACTCGTCCGGCACGGTGCGAACGGGCCGTTCGACGAACTGCCGCTGTCCGCCGTCCCGGTGGGCGGCGAAGACGAGCCGCCTGCTCACGGAGTTGGCGACCTCGGCGTCGAAGTCCTTGCGCACGATGTGCAGGCCCAGGTCGAGGGCGGCCGTGCCGCCCGCCGCGGTGAGGATGCCGCCGTCGTCGACGAAGAGCACGTCCGGTTCGAGCTGCACGGCCGGAAACCGCTCCCGGAAGAAGTCGGCCCACTGCCAGTGCGCGGCGGCCCGCCGCCCGTCGAGCACCCCGGCCTCGGCGAGCGTGAAGGCCCCGCTGCAGAAGCCCACCGGGCGGGCGCCGCGCGCGTAGGCCCGGCGGACGGCGTCCGAGACGGCGGGCCGTCGCGGCACGTCGGTGTCCGGCCGGTTGGGCACGATCACGGTGTCCGCGGTGTCGGCCGCGTCGAGTCCGGCCACACTGGTGAGCGCGAAGAAGCCGTCCGCATCGGGGTGCCGGGCGCGGGCGAGCAGAGCGCGAACTCGTAGAGTGCGCGCCCCAGGTCCGGCCCGCGCAGCTCGAACGCCACGGTGGCGCAGCCGAGTTCGAAGGGGTTGGAGTTCTCGTCGACGACGACGCGGTGCGGACGGGCCGGGCCCGGTACCGGGGCCTGAGAGGATCCTTGCGGCATGCGCGATTTCCAGCACTCGTGGCGGGGCGCGGCACGTCGCAGGATCACCCCATGACCAGTGACCCCAGCGCCGTCAGCACTGCCCCCATCGCCCTCGACCAGGCCTTCGCCTGCTTCGACGCCCTGTGGAGCCCCCGCATCGTCGCCTCCGTCAACGACTACGACGTACGCGTCGCCAAGGTCGAGGGCGAGCAGGTCTGGCACGTCTGGCACGTCCACGACGACACCGACGAGTTCTTCCTGGTGCTCGGCGGCGAGCTGCACATCGATCTGCGCGAGCCGGCGGGGGAGCGCCGGGTCACGCTCCCGCAGGGCTCGCTGTGCACGGTCCCGCGCGGCACCGAGCACCGGCCGTACGCCCCGCGGGGCGCCCGCATCCTCCTCTTCGAGCCCACCGGCACCCCGACGGTCGGCGACCGCCACGAGGAGATCCCGGCCCACGTGGACGTGACGACGGGTCACCCGCTGCACGCGTGACGCTTGTGTTCAAGTCCGTATCCGTACGCCGTCGTCGAACGCGGCCCGATCGAGCCGCAGTTCTTCGGAATGAAGGAGTACGACCCCCAGGAGTCGTACTCCGCGCGCTACGTCGTCACGGACGACGTGGAGGCACATGTCGTACGGCACGCGGCAGTTCCTGATGACCGACCCCGGTGGCACCAGCATCCGCGTCGGACCGCGGATCAGCGAGGACCAGTCGCTGCGCCCCGTCCCTGCAGGGCCCGCGCGAAGGTCCCCTTGGCGCGCCGCCCGGCTCCGGCTCACCGGCGCGGAGCGGGAGGCCGCACGCGACGCCCTGGCGCGCCTTGCGGAGCCGCGGGAGTAGCGGTCCGCCCCCGGGCGGTCACGCACCGGCACCCTCCGTATGAGAGCCGTCAAGACGGCTGAAAGTGCCGTATGGAGGACGTCAACGAAGGTCGTGGACGGCGAAAACGGCGGTTACCTCTAACCGTCCGAGCAAGTACTGCACCGTCCACTTCCTACAGGAGCTCACGATGGCCGACGTGGCCTTCGTCGTCACCACGATCGCGGTCTTCGCGCTGGTGGCCCTCGTCGCCAAGGGGGTGACCAAGCTGTGACCGCCGAGAACATCGTCGGCCTCGTCGTGGCCGTCGCACTCCTGGGCTATCTCGTCCTCGCCCTCGTCTTCCCGGAGAGGTTCTGAGTACGGATATGAGCCCCGTCCTTGCCGGTGTGCTCCAGCTGCTCGCCCTGGTGGCCGCGCTCGCACTCGCATACCGTCCGCTCGGCGACTACATGGCCCGCGTCTACGGCTCGAAGAAGCACCTCCGTGCCGAGAAGTGGATCTACAAGGCCATCGGCGCCAACCCCGACACGGAGATGCGCTGGCCCGCCTACCTGCGCGGAGTCCTCGCCTTCTCCGCCGCCGGCGTCCTCTTCCTCTACCTGCTGCAGCGGCTCCAGGGCTCGCTGCCCGGCTCGCTGGGCTTCAGGTCCATCGACCCGGATCAGGCGTTCAACACCGCCGCGTCGTTCGTGGCGAACACCAACTGGCAGTCGTACTCCGGCGAACAGGCCATGGGCCACGTCGTGCAGACCGGCGGCCTGGCCGTGCAGAACTTCGTGTCGGCGGCCGTCGGCATCGCCGTCGCCGTGGCCCTGGTCCGCGGCTTCGCCCGCTCCCGCACCGGTGAGCTCGGCAACTTCTGGGCCGACCTCGTGCGTGGTGTCGTCCGCATCCTGATCCCGATCTCCGTGATCGGCGCGATCGTCCTGGTCGCCTGCGGCGCCCTGCAGAACTTCTCCGGCATCCACGAGGTCGGCCAGTTCATGGGCGGCAAGCAGGAGTGGAACGGCGGAGCCGTGGCCTCCCAGGAGGTCATCAAGGAGCTCGGCACGAACGGCGGCGGCTACTTCAACGCCAACTCCGCGCACCCCTTCGAGAACCCCAACGGCCTCTCCAACCTCTTCGAGGTCTTCCTGATCCTGCTCATCCCGTTCGCCCTGACGCGGACCTTCGGCAGGATGGTCGGCTCGGTCAGGCAGGGCTACGCGATCCTCGCCACGATGGCGACGATCTGGCTCGGCTTCACCGCGCTGATGATGTGGACCGAGTTCCACCACGGCGCCCCGGCCCTCGACCTGGCAGGCGGGGCGATGGAGGGCAAGGAGACCCGGTTCGGGATCGCCGGATCGTCGATCTTCTCCGTGGCCACCACGCTCACCTCCACCGGCGCGGTGAACTCCTTCCACTCGTCCTACACCGGCTTCGGCGGCGGCATCCAGATGCTGGGCATGCAGCTCGGCGAGATCGCTCCCGGCGGTACCGGGTCGGGCCTGTACGGCATGCTGATCATGGCGATCATCGCCGTGTTCATCGCCGGTCTGATGGTCGGCCGCACCCCGGAGTACCTGGGCAAGAAGATCGGCACCCGCGAGATCAAGCTGGCCGCCTGCTACATCCTCGTCACCCCGGCGCTCGTCCTCGGCTTCACGGCCGTCGCGATGGCCCTGCCCACCCCGGGCAACTCCATGGCGAACCCCGGCGCGCACGGCTTCTCCGAGGTCCTCTACGCCTACACCTCCGGGGCCAACAACAACGGCTCGGCCTTCGCGGGCCTGAGCGCCGACACGCAGTGGTTCAACAGCACGATCGGTCTCGCGATGCTGCTCGGCCGCTTCCTGCCGATGGTGTTCGTCCTCGCGCTCGCCGGATCGCTGGCCGAGCAGCAGCCGGTCCCCGCGACCGCGGGCACCCTGCGCACCGAAAAGCCGCTCTTCACCGGCCTCCTTGTCGGCACCATCATGATCATCACCGGTCTGACCTACTTCCCCGCGCTCGCGCTGGGACCGCTTGCCGAGGGGCTGGCGTCATGAGCACACACACCGAGAAGCACCAGGCCGACGACCGGAACGAAGGGGCGCTCGCCACCGCGGAACGCGCCCCGCACCAGGACGTCCCGAGCGGCCACAAGTCCTCCGACGCGGGCAAGGTCGGCGCGGGCCTCTTCGACCCGGCCCAGCTCCTGAAGTCGCTGCCGGACGCCTTCCGCAAACTGAACCCGCGCGTGATGGTCAAGTCGCCGGTCATGTTCGTGGTCCTGATCGGCTCGGTGGTCACCACCGTGCTCGCCGTCAAGGACCCGGGGGACTGGTTCGGCTGGGCGATCACCGCCTGGCTCTGGCTGACCACGGTCTTCGCCAACCTCGCGGAGGCCGTCGCCGAGGGCCGCGGCAAGGCGCAGGCGGACACCCTGCGCAAGGCCAAGACCGACACGGTCGCGCGCCGCCTGTCCGGATCCACCGAGGAGTCCGTGGCCGGTACCGAGCTGCGCATCGGCGACCTGGTCGTCTGCGAGGCGGGCGACATCATCCCCGGCGACGGTGACGTCGTCGAGGGCGTGGCGTCCGTCGACGAGTCCGCGATCACCGGCGAGTCGGCTCCCGTCATCCGCGAGTCCGGCGGCGACCGCTCCGCCGTCACGGGCGGTACGAAGGTCCTCTCCGACCGCATCGTCATCAAGATCACGACGAAGCCCGGCGAGACGTTCATCGACCGCATGATCAACCTGGTCGAGGGCGCCGCTCGGCAGAAGACGCCCAACGAGATCGCCCTGAACATCCTCCTGGCGTCCCTCACCATCGTCTTCCTGCTGGCCGTCGTCACCCTCAAGCCCTTCGCGATCTACGCCGGGGCCGACGACCAGACCTCGATGATCGTCCTGACGGCGCTGCTCGTCTGCCTGATCCCCACCACCATCGGTGCCCTGCTCTCCGCGATCGGCATCGCGGGCATGGACCGCCTGGTCCAGCGCAACGTCCTCGCCATGTCGGGCCGGGCCGTCGAGGCCGCGGGCGACGTGTCGACCCTGCTGCTCGACAAGACCGGCACCATCACTCTCGGCAACCGCCAGGCCGCCGAGTTCGTGCCGGTGCGCGGCACCACCGAGGCAGAGGTCGCGGACGCCGCCCAGCTCTCCTCGCTGGCCGACGAGACGCCCGAGGGCCGTTCCGTCGTCGTACTCGCCAAGGAGAAGTACGGCCTGCGCGAGCGCCACCAGGGCGAACTGACCGGCGCCGACTGGGTGCCCTTCACCGCGCAGACCCGTATGTCCGGTGTGGACGTCGACGGACGCAAGGTGCGCAAGGGCGCGACCGGTTCGGTCATCGCCTGGGTCAAGGAACGTGGTGGCGAGGTCGCCGAGGATGCGCAGGAACTCAACGACCGGATTTCACAGGCTGGTGGCACGCCGCTGCTTGTGGCTCTTGAGGACGCTGACGGGGCCCGGGTCCTCGGGGTGATCCACCTCAAGGACGTCGTCAAGGAGGGCATGCGCGAGCGGTTCGACGAACTGCGCCGCATGGGCATCAAGACCGTCATGATCACGGGCGACAACCCGCTGACCGCCAAGGCCATCGCGGACGAGGCGGGCGTGGACGACTTCCTCGCCGAGGCCACGCCCGAGGACAAGATGGCGCTGATCAAGCGCGAGCAGGCGGGCGGCAAGCTCGTCGCGATGACGGGTGACGGCACCAACGACGCGCCCGCGCTCGCCCAGGCCGACGTCGGCGTGGCCATGAACACCGGCACCTCGGCCGCCAAGGAGGCCGGGAACATGGTGGACCTGGACTCCAACCCGACCAAGCTCATCGAGATCGTCGAGATCGGCAAGCAACTCCTCATCACCCGAGGCGCGTTGACGACCTTCTCGATCGCCAACGACGTCGCGAAGTACTTCGCGATCATTCCCGCCATGTTCGCGGTGGCCTACCCGAGCCTCGACAAGCTCAACATCATGAACCTGTCGTCGCCGGAGTCCGCGATCCTGTCCGCGGTCGTCTTCAACGCGCTGATCATCGTCGCGCTCGTGCCGCTCGCCCTGAAGGGGGTGCGGTACCGGCCGATGAGCGCCGACCGGATGCTGCGGCGCAACCTCGGCATCTACGGCCTGGGCGGACTCGTCGCCCCGTTCATCGGCATCAAGGTCATCGACGTACTCATCTCCCTCATCCCCGGCATTGGGTGACGCTGTCATGAACAACTCCGTAGGAAACACCGCCCGGTTGATCGGCGCGGGCCTGCGCGCCCTGCTCGTCCTCACCGTGATCTGCGGCGTCCTCTACCCGCTCGCGGTGACCGGCGTCGCCCAGGCCCTGTTCAACGACAAGGCCAACGGCTCCGAAGTGAAGGCGGACGGCAAGGTCGTCGGCTCCGAACTCATCGGCCAGCGCTACGACCTGCCGCTGAAGAAGGGCCAGGAGACGGCCGAGCCGGACCTCAAGTGGTTCCAGCCCCGCCCCTCCAACGGCCTCGGCGAGAACAGCGTCAACACGCAGTACAAGCTGCTGCTGTCCGGCGCCACCAACCTCTCCGGCGCCAACAAGGACCTCATCCAGCAGGTGAAGGACGCCAAGGCGGCCGTCGTCAAGGACAACTCGACCGCCGACCACAAGGTCAGCCCCTCCGACGTGCCCGCCGACGCGGTCACCTCCTCCGGCTCCGGCCTCGACCCGCACATCTCCCCGGACTACGCCGACCTCCAGGTCCACCGCGTCGCCGCCGAGAACCACCTGGACGCGGAGCGGGTCCAGGAACTGGTCGACGAGCACACCGACGGACGCGCCCTCGGCTTCATCGGCGAGCCGCGCGTCAACGTCCTGCAGCTCAACATCGCCCTGAAGGAACTGACCGACAAGGGCTGACGGGCCCGCATCCACAAAGGAAGAAGGCGGCACACCGATGACCCGGGTGCTGGTGGTGGAGGACGACGTGCAGCTCGTGAGGGCTCTCGTGATCAACCTCAGGGCGCGCAAGTACGGGGTCGACGCGGCCCCCGACGGAAGCACCGCGCTGCGCCTGACGGAGGCCCGGCAGCCGGACGTCGTCATCCTCGACCTGGGACTGCCCGACATGGACGGCATCGAGGTGCTCAAGCGCCTGCGGGGCCGGACGCGCGCGCCGGTCCTGGTCCTCACCGCCCGGCGGGCCTCCGAGGAGAAGGTCGTGGCGCTCGACGCGGGCGCCGACGACTACATCACCAAGCCGTTCGGCATGAACGAACTCCTCGCCCGGCTGCGGGCCGCCGTCCGCCGCACCGAACCCGTCGCGGTCGCCCGGGAGACCGCGGTGGTCACCACCGACGGCTTCACCGTCGACCTGGTCGCCAAGAAGGTCACCCGCGGCGGCCGCGACGTACGCCTGACCCCCACGGAGTGGCAGCTCCTGGAAATCCTCATCCGCCACCCGGGACGCCTCATTCCCCAGCGGCAGCTGCTCCTCGACGTGTGGGGCCCGTCCCACGGCACCAAGACCAACTACCTCCGGGTCTACATGGCCCAGCTCCGCCGCAAACTCGAAACGGACCCCTCCCGTCCACGGCACCTCATCACCGAGCCGGGGATGGGCTACCGCTTCGAGGGCTGACCCCGCACGGGGCGGGCGTCAGGGGGCCGGGTCGGAGTCCCGCAGTACCGTTCGGATGAACTCTTCGGCCCCCGCGATCTGCTCCGCGTCGATCTCCACCTCCTTGCCGTCGGGGTGCCGCACGACGATGGAGAGGTTCGCGCGGCGCTGCTTGATCCAGAGCTGCGCGGAGGCGACCAGCGCGGCGACCGTGCCACTGCTGACCGTGGTGAGGACCAGCTCCGACACGGCCCCCATCTGCCCCGGCCCGGGGGCCTCGCCGCGCAGCCGGACCCGGCCGCGCAGGTCGTCCTCCCGCTGCAGCCAGGAGTGCAGGTCCCGCACCAGAGCCGGGTCGGAGCCTGCCGGACCACTGACCTTGATCTGTATGGACATCACCGCATCCGTCCCACGTCCGCACGGACGTCTCGTCATACTGTGCCCCACGACAACTCGGTCCGTACGGGGGGGAATTGGACCGACCCGGAGCGAAGTGGTGAGGCAGTGCGTACAGCGGTGGCCGCGTTCGACGTGGGTGGTACCAATTCCCGGCTGCGCGGCGGCCGGGCCGGAGAGCCGGACTGCACCGAGCTGAAGGTGCGGACCGCCGACCACCCGTCGCTGGGGGCCCTGTTGACCTCCTGCCTGGACCAGGCGGGCCTGCGCCCCGAGACCGTGGTGCTCGCCGTCGCCGGGCGCGTCCCCGCGCACGGCGCCGTGCAGATGACGAACCTTCCGCACTGGCCGGTGTTCGAGAGCGCCGCGTTCGCGGCCGAGCACGGCATCCGGCTCAGCGTCGTCAACGACATGACCGCCACCGCGCACGGCATGGCGGACCTCGGACCGGACGAGGTGCGCCCGCTCACCCACCACGACGCCGCCTTCCGCGCGGACGAACTCCTCGCGGTCTCCGTGGGCAGCGGTGTGGGCAGCGCCCTGCTGGACGGGCACGGGGTGGTGCGCACCTCCGAGTCGGGACACGTCGCCTGGCAGCCGGTGGACGAGTTCGAGGCGGGGTACCTCGCCTTCCTGAGGTCCGGGAGCGGAGGGCTCGAAGGGGTCGTCACCGTCGAGGAGTCCATCGGCGGCCTCCGCGGCTTCGACCGGATGTACGACTACGTGTGTCACGCCGCGCCGCCCGCCCCCGAACTGCACGACCGGGTGGCCGAGGCGCGCAGGACCGGCTCGGCCGTCGCGCCGTTGATCACCGCGGCGGCGCTGGCGGGCGACGCCCGCGCCCGTGAGGTGGTCCGGCTGTTCGCCGCCCTCTTCGGCCAGTATCTGCGCGGCGTGGTCCTGGTGTGCCTGCCCGCGGGCGGCGTCGTCACCCTGACGAGCGGAGTGCTGCAGGCGCCCGGAGTCGCGGAGTTCCTGTGCGGGGAGACGGAGTTCCTGGACCGCTTCGTCAGCCCGGGAGCCTGCCACCACGACCTGCTCGCGGAGGTCCCGGTGCGCCTCGCCCTCGACCCGCTGGTGGGCGTGCGGGGCGCCTACCGGCTGGCGACGCGGGACGCCCTGCGGGAGGGGCAGCAGGCCGACTGAGGGCGCCCGGCCGACCGGGACACGGGCGCCCTAGAGCGGGGCGCACCACCCGCCGGCCCCCGGCAGCCCCGCCGACTCCTCCGGCCCCCACGACCCGCGCGGGTAGGGCAGCGGCGCATCCCGCACCTCCAGCGCCGGAGCCACGATGCGCCACGACTCCTCCACCGTCCGCATCGAAACGAACCGCCCCGTCCTGCCCTGGATCGCGTCCGCGAGCAGATGCGTGTACGCCTCCCACGAGGTCCCGGACGCCTCCAGGTCGAAGTCCAGACCGACCGGCATCGGGCCGGGATCCGCCCCGGGTCTGCGGGCGTTGACGGTCAGCACGGCGCCGCCGTGGCTGCCGAGCCGGAAACGCAGGCGGGTCGGTCCCGGGTCCTCGTGGGTGAACCAGAGGCGGTGCTCGGCGGGCGCGAAGTCCACGACCACCTCGATCGCCGTCGCGGCCAGCCCTTTGCCGGAACGCAGCAGGAACGGCACACCCCGCCAGCGCTCGGCGTCGACGTCCAGGCGCAGCGCGGCGTACGTCTCCACCGTCGAGTCGCGGGCCACCCCCGCCTCCGCCCGGTAGCCCGCGTACTGACCGCGCACGAGCTGGCCGGGATCCACCGGGCGCACCCGGGCGAGGGCCTGCGCGATCCGCTCGCGGAAGGCCTCCGCGGTGCCGTCCGCGGGGGGCTCCATCGCCACTATCCCGACGAGCTGCAGCAGATGGCTCTGGACGACGTCACGGACCGCGCCGATCTCCTCGTACAGCGATCCCCGGGTATCCACGCCCCTGATCTCGCAATGCGTGATCTGCACCCGGGAAATGCTGTTCCTGTCCCACGCCGATTCGAGGAACGGATTGCAGAAACGAAAAGCCAGGAGATTCTCGACCGCTTCCTTGCCGAGGTAGTGATCCATTCTCAGCACGCAGTCGGCGGAAAAGACTTTGAGCAGTGATTCGTTGAGCGTACGGGCCGAATCGAGATCGTTGCCGAACGGCTTCTCCACGAGCACGGACCCCGGGGGCAGGCGCACGGAGCCCATCGTCGCGATCGTGCCGGTGGCCTGCGGGGGCGGGATGCCGAGGAAGTACACGGGACGGTCCGCGTCGCGGACCGCGAGGGCCACGTCCGCCATCGTGCCGTGCTGTTCCGTGTCCCCTTCGATGTAACACGTCCTGGCCAGCAGCCGGTCCACCGTTGTGCCGTCCGAGGGGCCGCACATGTCGTGGACCGCCGAGGCCACGAACTTCTCGAAGCCCTCCCGGCCGAGACCGGGCAGCCCGACGGCGACGATCAGGGGCGCGCACCGCTCCGACAGCGACAGGCGATAGAGGGCGGGCCACAGTTTTCGTCGCGCCAGATCTCCGGTCGCGCCGAAGAGAACCAAGGCATCTGACGATGCGTTCGTCACGCACCCTCCTCAGGGAGAACCCGACGCCCGCGAGAATACCCAAGCCACCCGTCCTGGACACCTCTCGCAACCTTCCGCAAGCCGTATAATTCGCCCCACTTGGCTTGACCCACGGGGGTGGATCCGTGTCAGCAGGGGAAATCCATGGAACGGCCGCGGGGGCGCCGTCGCGCGACGCGCCCGCGACCGGATCGCAGACCAGCTGGGAGGGGCTCCGCAGGCTGGTGGACGAGCGGACGGACCGGCGGCCCGGCCGGGCCGCGCCGGGGGCCGAGGAGCGCCACGGGCCCAGGGTCGGCTCGGTCGACGAGCTGTCGCGGGCCGTCACCGACGACCCGGAGTTCGGCCGCAGGCTGATCGAGCGCCTGCTGCGGTTCCAGCCGGCCGAAGCGGGGTCCCCGGACCGGCCGCCCCTCCCGGTGCCCCATCAGCTGCCGCTGGACCGCCCGGGGTTCGTGGGACGCGAGAGCGAGCTGGCCGAACTGGACCTGCTGCTGTCGGAGCCCCAGAAGGCGGGCCCCGACACCGCCGTGATCTCCTCCGTCGGCGGAGCTCCCGGAGTGGGCAAGACGGCGCTGATGGTGCACTGGGCGCACCGCTCGCGCGACGCGTTCCCGGACGGGCAGCTCTACGTCAACCTCCGGGGCTACGGACCGGGCATCCCGCTCGAACCCGCGGAAGTCCTCGCCGACTTCCTGCACGCGCTGGACGTGGCCCCGCCCAAGGTGCCGCAGGAACTCGAACCGCGCGCGGCGATGTTCCGCACCCTGCTGCACGAGCGCAAGATGCTGCTCCTCCTGGACAACGCCCGCAACACCGCGCAGGTGTTCCCCCTGCTGCCGGGCAGCGCCACCTGTGTGGTGATCGTGACCAGCCGGAACCGGCTCCAGGGCCTGGTCGGCAACTACGGCGCGCGCAGCATCCGCCTGGACACGCTGAGCGAGCGGGAGTCCGTCGAGCTGCTGACCGGCATCGTCGGCGACGACCGCGTGCTGCACGAGCGCGGCGCGGTCGAGGAACTCGCGGCCGGCTGCGGTCATCTGCCGCTGGCCCTCAGCATCGTGGGCGAGCGGGTCGCGGCGTATCCGCAGTGGCCCATCGCCGACCTCCTGGAGGGCCTCGGCGACGAGCGCCACCGGCTCGACACCTTCGCCGCGGACGTCGAGGACACCGGAGCCGAACAGCGCGAGGTGCGGGTCGCCTTCTCCTGGTCGTACCGCGCACTGGGCGCCGGCAGCGCCCGCTGCTTCCGCATCCTCGGCCTGCATCCCACCGGCGAGTTCAGCCTGCTGGCCGCGGCCGCCGCGACCGGCGACTCCCGAGCGCGCACCAACGTGTACCTGCGGGGCCTGATCGACTGCCATCTGCTCGAACAGGTCGCGCCCGACCGGTTCCGCTTCCACGACCTCATCCATGACTACGCCGCCGAGCGCGCGTACGAGGAGGAGTCCGAGGAGTCCCGCGAGGAGTCCGTCCGGCGCTGCCTGCTCTGGTACCTGCACACGGCCGACGAGGCGAACCGGCAGCTGATGCCCCACCGCCGCAGGATCGACCTCGACGCCCTGCCTGAGCGGTGCGAACCGCTCCGGTTCGCCGACGGAGCTGAGGCCCTGACGTGGTGCGACACCGAGCGGACCCATCTCATAGCCCTCGTGCGGCAGGCCGTGCAGTACGAACAGGACGCCATCGCCTGGCAGCTGCCCGTCGTCCTGTGGAGCTTCTTCAACGTGCGCAAGCTCATGAGCGACTGGATCGTCACCCACGAACTGGGGCTGCGCGGCGCGCGCCGCTCCGGCTGCCTCAAGGGCGAGGCCTGGACGCTGAACAGCCTCGGCAACGCCTACCGCGGCACGCGGGAGTTCGAGAAGGCCGTCGAGGTCTGGGAGCAGGCGCTGGCCATCCGCCGCCGGATCGGGGACAAGTACGGCGAAGGGACCTCGCTCAACAACCTGGCGGGCGCACTGCGGCGGATGAACCGCATCGAGGACTCGATCCGCTGTTCCAACGAAGCCCTGGCCATCCACCGGGAGATCCGGGACCGCTGGAACGAGGGCATCGACCTCAACAGCCTCGGCACCGCCCACCGCGACCTCGGCCGGATCGACGAGGCGATCAGCTGCTGGCTCCGCGCGCTCGGCATCCAGCGCGAGATCAAGGACCTGTTCGGCCAGGGCACGTCGCTCAACCACCTCGGCGAGGCCTACCGCACGGCCGGGCGCGACGACGAGGCCGTGGCGACCTTCGACGAGGCGCTGCAGATCAGGCGCTCCTTCGGGGACGAGCCGGGGGCCGCGGCGACCGCGGTCAACCTGGGCGCGACGCTGGCCGCCATGGGCCGCCCGAAGGAGGCCGCGGTCTACTACACCCTCGCCCTGAAGGACCTCGAACGGCTCGGCGATCCGCGCGTGGACGCCGTCAAGGAGGCCCTCCATGACCTGGCCGAACGCACCGCGCCCTAGCAGCTCAGCGCCTGTGCCGGTCGTCCCTCACCTCCGCGAGATCGGTGAGCTGGGCCCGCAGCCAGCTCTCGGGCGAGGAGTCCGCAAGCGGCGCCCGCATGCGAAGGGCCCGCGCGGCACGCTCCTCGCGCGGCATGGCGAGCGCCCGCGCGAGCGCCGACGCGGTCGCACGGACATCGCGCGGATCGTCGATCACGACGGCCCCCGCGCCGAGCCGCTCGGCGCTCCCGGTCCGCGCCGACAGGACGACCGCCCCGTCCCGCCGGTTCGCCAGCACCCCTTCCTGGGCGACCAGATTCATCCCGTCGTGCACCGAGTTGACCAGCAGGACGTCGTACTCCCGCAGCGCGGCCATGGCCCGCACCCGGTCCTCGTCCCAGTGGACGGTGAGCACGCCGGGGAAGTCCCGCTGGATGTCCGCGACGGCCTCCCGCACGCGGGCCGCGTACCAGGCGTACTCGGGAACCGTGGGCCGCGAAGGCGTCAGACAGCACACGAACCTGACGCGGCGTCGCAGCTCCGGGCGCTCGGCGAGGAGCAGCGCGAAGGCCTCGAAGCCCCGCAGGACGTTCTTCGCCGGATCGAGCCGGTCGACGCGCAACAACAGCCGCGCTCCTTCCCGCATCCCCCGGAAGACGCCGGACCAACGGTCCGCCTCCGGTGTGCCGAACACGCCGGACAGGTACTCCCGGTCGGGCGGTGCCGGATAGCGGCGGACCAGCGTCCGGCCACCGGCGTGCCGGACGATTCCGTCCGTCGGGTCGACCTCGTGTCCGGCCTCCGCGGCGAACCGCAGGAAGGAGTCCGCCCAGCGCTCGCACTGGAAGCCGAGCACGTCCGCCGCGAGCATGCCCCGCAGGAGCAGCCCACGGGCCGCGCCCGGCAGCGCGGCCAGGGCCGACGGGGCCGCGAACGCGGCGTGCAGGAAGAAGCCAACGGTCTGGGCGGGCAGCCGGGCGCGCAGGAACCCGGGGGCCGTCGCGAACTGGTAGTCCTGGAAACAGACGACGGTGCGGGGATGGCAGCGGGCCGCGGCCGCCGCGGCCACGGCACGGTTCACCTGCTGGTACGCCCGCAGCGCGGCGCCGTCGCCGAGTGGCCCGGCGCCGGGGCCGTCGGTGCCCTGCGGAAGGTCCGCCCAGAGGTCGTGCAGTGCGTACCAGAGGCCGCGCACGCCCGCGTCCTCGTAGTACCGCCGGTAGTCCGCCGCCCGGAAGGGCACCGGCCGGAATCCGTAACCGAGCCCCAGTCCGGCGAACCGGCCGTCCCGCGAAGCCCTGCGGTCCTCGTCGCTCACCGACGGGGCCAGCCAGCAGACGTCCCCGTCGACCGCGCGCGCGGCGCGGTCGAGCAGCGCCGTCACGCTGCCCGTGCGACGCTCCGGGGCGAGGCCTGACGGGGTGGACCGGAACGTCACGGGGCCCCGGTCGGAGACCAGGACCACATCGGCCGTACGCGCCTCCCGCGCGGGCCCAGCGGCCACCGTCAGCCCCGCGTTCCGTCGGGCGGGGCGTTCAGGATGTCCCGGGAGCGGCCCCTTCCGGTGCCCAGGGCGAGAGCCAGGGAGTGCACGAGGCCCAGGTGGACGGTCTCGACCACGCCGTACACGTCGCTGTCGACCAGGAGCGGCACGTCGACCAGCGCGGCGGCGCTGCCGCCCGAGCCGCCGAGCAGCCCGACCGTGCGCACGTCGCGCGCCCGCGCCGTCTTGAGGCCCTCCAGGATGTTCGGGGAGTTGCCGCTGACGCTGATGGCCACCACGACGTCGCCCGGCGTGAGCAGACGGGCCAGCTGCTCGGAGAAGACGCGGTCGTAACCGATGTCGTTGGCCAGGGCGGTGAGCAGCGGTGTGTTCCCGGTGAGCGCGTGCGTCCGCAGACCGGCGGCCTGGGGCCCCGAGGTCATGGCGAGGTCGCACGCCAAGTGGCTTGCCGTGGCCGCGCTTCCGCCGTTGCCGATCGCGTAGAGACAGTTGCCGCTCGTCCGGACCGAGTCGAACAGCCGGACGGCCGAGGCGAATTCATTGGGTTCCACCGCGAGGGCGGCATCGGCCACCAGGTTCTGGAACGCCGTACAGACGGCGGAGGCCCGGTGCGCACCGCCCCCGCCGTCTAACTCGTCCGCGTTGTCCCGCACGCCCGAGCGCCCCATGGCAACCCCCACCAGTCACAGCCGACTTCGGATTCGTCAGCATGCCCGAAACCTCGGACAGCGGTAAGAGCGCCGCCCCTCAGATGAGTTGCCTCGGTATCATTTGGGCAGCGCGGCGCGGGGCGGTATGAGGGGGACGAAGTGCGGTTGGCCAGCGGCTCGAACTCGCATGCGGTACTCATCGGATGCAGCAGCTACGACGACGTCGAACTGCCGCCGCTCCCCGCGGTGCGGAACAACCTCGACGATCTGCGGACCCTGCTCACCAGCTCCCAGAACGTCGCGCTCCCCGAGGAACGCTGCACGCTGCTCCGCGATGTGCAGGAGCCCCAGAGGGTCGGGGCTGCCCTCAGCCACGCGGCGAGCGGGGTGGACGACATGTTCCTCGTCTACTTCGCGGGCCACGGCGCGCTGGACGAACACGGCCTGCTCCACCTCCTGCTCACCGGGAGCGACACCCGGCTGCTCGGCTGGTCGAGCCTGCGGTTCGACCTCATCCGCCAGACCATGGCGTCCGCACCTGCCAGGAACCGCGTCCTGCTCCTCGACTGCTGCTTCTCGGGGCGGGCCATCGAGGCCATGGGCGACACCGCGTCGGTCTACTTCGGCCAGCTGGAGATCGCCGGTACCTTCGTCCTCGCCTCCGCCCCCGCGAACACCCCGGCCCGCGCGCCGCTGGGCGACCGGCACACGCTGTTCACGGGGGAGCTGATCAAGTTCCTGCGCGAAGGTTCCGCCGCGGAGCCCGAACTGCTCACCCTGGGCGCGGCCTACCGCCACACGGCCCGGATCCTGGCCGCCAAGGGCGAGCCGAGGCCCCAGCGGTGCGGCACCGGGACCAGCGACCAGCTGGCCCTGGCCGCGAACGCGGCGTTCCGCAGGCTGACCGCCGAGGACGTGCCCGAACGCCTGAGCAGTGCCGTCGAGTTGGGGGAGTCCGGCGACCTGGCGGGGGCGCTGGACGCCCTGCACGTCCTCGCGCAGGAGTGCGGCCGGGTGCTCGGTGCCCACCACGACTTCACCCTCCTGGCGCACCAGGCCCTCGCGCACGCGGAGGGGGAGAACGGGCGCGCGATCGACGCCGCCGCGCGGTACGCCGTGCTCGCCGGGCAGCTGGCCGTCGAGCGCGGCCCGAGGCATCCGGACACCCTCCAGGCGCGCCACGAGCACGCACGCTGGGCCGGCATCGGCGGCGACGCCGAGACCGCGGCCGACCTCTTCGCCGAGCTGGCGGTGGACGCCTCGGGGGCCCTGGGGCCCGGGGGCGTGCGCGCGCTCAGCTGCCGGTGGCAGCACGCCCACTGGCTGGGGGTGAGCGGCCACCCCGAGCGCGCCGCGGCGGCCTTCGCCGAGCTCGCCGAGAACTACGGTTCCTCGCTCGGTGAGCGGCACGGCGACACCCGCGCCGCCCGGCGCAACCACGCGTACTGGCGGGCGGCCGCGGGACCGGCCTGACGCGGTCCCGGCACGACCGACCCTGCGCACACCACGCAAAAGGCCCCAGTCTCTCGACTGGGGCCCTGCTGGTGTCCGAGGGGGGACTTGAACCCCCACGCCCGATAAAGGGCACTAGCACCTCAAGCTAGCGCGTCTGCCATTCCGCCACCCGGACAAGGTGTCTGTCTTCGCGGGGCGTTTCCCGCGGCGACACAGAGAACATTACCAGGCTTCCAGGGGTCCCCGATCACCCCCGCCACCCCTCGTGAACTGCTGATGACGACACCCGCCCGCCCTTGGGCGCGGAGCGCCGGAGAGAGAGGATGAGGGGGACCACCAGCAGCGAATGCGGGAGGAGCCAGCGTGAGCGGGTCCAGCACGGGCAAGGCCGTCACCGGTGAGGACGAGGTCGTCGACCTCTGTCGCGAACTGATCCAGATCGATACGAGCAACTACGGCGACCACTCGGGCCCGGGGGAGCGCAAGGCCGCCGAGTACGTCGCGGAGAAGCTCGCCGAGGTGGGCCTCGAACCGAAGATCTTCGAATCCCACCCGGGCCGGGCCTCCACGGTCGCCAGGATCGAGGGCGAGGACCCGTCGCGGCCCGCGCTCCTCATCCACGGCCACACGGACGTCGTGCCGGCCAACGCCGCGGACTGGACGCACCACCCCTTCTCCGGGGAGATCGCGGACGGGTGCGTGTGGGGCCGGGGCGCGGTCGACATGAAGGACATGGACGCGATGACCCTCGCGGTCGTCCGCGAGCGGATGCGCACCGGCCGCAAGCCCCCGCGCGACATCGTCCTGGCCTTCCTCGCCGACGAGGAGGCGGGCGGCACGTACGGCGCACGGCACCTGGTCGACAACCACCCCGACCTCTTCGAGGGGTGCACGGAGGCGATCAGCGAGGTCGGCGGCTTCTCCTTCACCGTCAACGAGAACCTGCGGCTCTACCTCGTCGAGACGGCCCAGAAGGGCATGCACTGGATGAAGCTCACCGTGGACGGCACGGCGGGCCACGGTTCGATGATCCACAAGGACAACGCGATCACCGAGCTCTCCGAGGCCGTCGGACGGCTCGGGCGGCACAAGTTCCCGGTGCGCGTCACCAAGACGCTGCGGCACTTCCTCGACGAACTCGGTGACGCCCTCGGCACCGAGCTCGACCCGGAGAACATGGACGAGACGCTCGCCAAGCTCGGCGGCATCGCCAAGCTCATCGGCGCCTCCCTGCAGAACACCGCCAACCCCACGCAGCTCGGCGCCGGGTACAAGGTCAACGTGATCCCGGGGCAGGCCACCGCGCACGTCGACGGCCGCTATCTGCCGGGGTACGAGGAGGAGTTCCTCGCCGACCTCGACCGGATTCTCGGTCCGCGGGTCAAGCGCGAGGACGTCCATGCCGACAAGGCTCTGGAGACCACCTTCGACGGCGCGCTCGTCGACGCCATGCAGACCGCCCTGCGCGCCGAGGACCCGATCGCCCGCGCCGTGCCGTACATGCTCTCGGCCGGCACGGACGCCAAGTCCTTCGACGACCTCGGCATCCGGGGCTTCGGCTTCGCGCCGCTGAAGCTGCCGCCGGAGCTGGACTTCGCGGGCATGTTCCACGGCGTGGACGAGCGGGTGCCGGTGGACGGCCTCAAGTTCGGGGTCCGGGTACTCGATCGGTTCATCGAGGAGTCCTGACGGAATGCGGCCGGAATTCGGGTGAAATCCGGTCGCATTACGTGCTGAAACGAATCTCCAATAATCGCCAGCGCGTGCGTACTTGACTGAAAAGAGTGAAAGGGGACAAGGCCTCGTAGCCCCACCAGTTCCTCCTCGTTACAGGTGATGCAGTCCGCGGCTGGGACTGCATTGCCAACAAGGAGGAATAATGATCAAGAAGGTCGTCGCCGCTGTGGCCGCCACTGGTGGTCTCGTGCTCGCGGGTGCGGGCATCGCCACCGCTGACGCCGGTGCCCAGGGTGCCGCCGTGGGCTCTCCCGGTGTCGTTTCGGGCAATGTCATCCAGGTGCCCGTCCACGTGCCGGTGAACGCCTGCGGCAACACGGTCTCCGTGATCGGGCTGCTGAACCCCGCCTTCGGCAACACCTGCATCAACAAGTGACGTTGTTGTGCCTCACCCCTTGAGGGTCTGAGTCCGTCGGCCCCGGAGTGCGTGCCATGCGCTCCGGGGCCGACGGGCATTCCGCGTCCGGGCAGTGGGCCCGTACGTATTCCGGCAGGTAAAAGGCAGGGAACAGCTATGCGACAGGTCACGCGCAAAGGCCTGATCACCGTGGCGGCCGCGACCGGCGTGCTCGCCGCGACCGGTGGTTACGCACACGCGGATTCGGGTGCAAACGGAAGCAGTTCGAACTCACCCGGCGTGCTGTCGGGCAACAACGTCCAGCTTCCCGTCGACGCACCGGTCAATGTGTGCGGGAACACCGTCAACGTGATCGGTGTCCTCAACCCGGCGGCGGGCAACAACTGTGCCAATACGGGCCACAAGGGCGGCGGTTCGCACAAGCCGTCCGGCGGCGGCGCCAAGGCCGACGGTCACGCGAGCGACTCACCCGGCGTGGGCTCCGGCAACAACGTGCAGTTGCCGATCAATGCCCCGGTGAACGTCTGTGGCAACAGCGTCACCATCGGCGGCCTCGGCAACGCGGCCATGGGCAACGAATGCGCCAACGACTCGGGTTCCACGGTGACTCCGCCCGGCGGCGAGAAGCCCCCGACCGGGCCCGAGCACCCGGGCAATCCGGAGCACCCCGGCAACCCCGGAAACCCGGAGCACCCCGGCAATCCGGAGCACCCGGGCAATCCGGAGCACCCCGGAAATCCGGAAGAACCCGGCAAGCCAGGCAAGCCGGGTGGCCCCGGAGGGCCCGGGGACTCCCTGTCCCCGCACGGGCCGATGAGCCCGATCGACGACCGCGCCATGCCGAACAGCCCGCAGGCGCAGGTCCTCGCGCCGCCGGAGGGCACCTCGCAGCTCGCGTCGACCGGCAGTGAGCTGCCGCTCGGTCTCGCGCTGCCGGTGGGTGCGGGTGCGCTGCTCGCGGGCACGGTGCTCTACCGCAGGGCCCGGGCGACCGCCTGAGCCACTCTGCTTTTGAGTACGCCGTACGGAGCGGGCCCCGCGACAGCGGGGCCCGCTCCGTTTCACCAGGTCGCTCTCAGCTGGCGAATGATGCGCCGTTTGAGGCGCACTCTGCGGCTTCCGTCGGGGCGCAGACTCAGGCGGTCCAACTCCCAGTGTCCGTACTCCGCGTGGTCCGTCAGCAGGCGGGTGGCTTCCTTGCGGGTGACCCCGCGCGGTACATACACGTCGACAAATTCGTATTCCGGCATCGCATCTATTGTGCGGGCATGGGCCCGGTACGGATAGCGTCTGCACTATGTCTGATGCTGCGCAGCCCACCGCTGCCGAGGTACGTGCCGCCGCCGAGGCGGTCAAGACCGCGCTCGACCGCCACCTGGCCGCGGTCGAACGCAGGTCGGGCGAGGACGATCCGGCCGTCTACGAAGCGTTCAACGAACTGGCCGCGGCGGCCGAGGAGTACGACGAACTCCTCTACGACCGCTACGACGAGGTCACCCCCTTCGAGATCCCCGGCACGGACGACGCGCTCCCGCCGTACCAGGGACCGGACGAAGCGAACGCGCTGAGCGTGCTGCTCCGCCGCGACTACACCGTGGTGGAGCCACAGCGGCTGCTGGCCCAGGCCCAGCGCGTCGCCGACCTCGAAGCGGGCAGTGCGGGGGGCGCCGGCTCGGCGGACACCGTGCACAGCGCCCTCGGCGTCCTCTTCGGGGAGTTCGAACCGGACGAAATCTCCTCCCGGCACAAGGAGTTCGGCCTGGAGGAGGGCGACTCCACACTCTGGGTCACCGCGGTGGACACCCCCGCGGAGCCGGGGGAGTGGCTCGACGCCCCCTTCGACCAGGCCGACCCGCACCGGGTGCTGTGCCGGTTCGACGTCAGTGTGGTCTTCGACGACGAACTGGACGACGACGGTCTCGACGGCCTCGACACCGACGTCGACATCGACCCGGACGTGGCGGTGCCCCTCGACGACATCGACGAGCCCGACGACGCCGGGGAAGACGTGCACGAGGCGGACAGGGACGGCCCGGGAGCCCGCAGCACCGGCCGCTGAGGGCCTCTTCCGGCGCCGCGGACCTGGCGAATCGCTCCTGCGCTCGCCGCTCCCTCAGGGGGCGGCGAGCGCATTGCGTCGGGGCCCCGGGGAAGCCGGGCCCGGGGAGCGGCGGCTCAGACCGTGGCGGTCGGCACCTGCGGGCGCAGCAGCGTCTGCAGGCGCGTCGTACGGTCCTTCCAGAGGCGCTCCGCCACCGCGCGCGGCAGCGCCTGCTCCACGCCCTGCACGACCGACAGGTGTCGCTCCGCGCGGCTGAACGCGGTGTAGACCCACGGCCGGGACAGGGCCTCCGCCGCGTCGCCCGGCAGCACCACGACGGCCGCGGGCCAGCGCTGCCCCGTCGCCTGGTGCGCGGTGAGCGCCCAGGCGTGCCGCACCTGCCGCTCCACCCGCTCCTTCGGTACGACGACGGGGGCGCCGTCGCACTCCAGGTGCAGCCCCTCCGCGTCGGCCCGCACCACACGGCCGAGCGTCGTGCGGCCCGCCGCGGGGACGTACGCGACGCGGTCGTCGGGGTCGAAGCCGCCGAACCGGCCGGGGCCCGGATTCAGCCGTTCCTTCAGGGCGGCGTTGAGCGCGCGCGTGCCCGCGGCACCGCCGTGTCCGGGCGTGATGACCTGCGTCTGCCCGGCGGGCACCCCGATCGCCCGCGGCACCGAGTCCGCGACCAGCTGGACGGTGCGGTGGATCGCCTCGGCGGGGTCGCGCACCGGCACGAGGACGACCTCTTTGCCGGGCGCCTCGACCTGGTTCAGCTCGCCGATGCCGATGCCGGACGTCAGCTCCCCGATGGGGCCCGGATCCGGGGTGCGCGAGACGATCTGCGGGCAGCAGCGCGCGGAGAGCAGATCGGCGAAGACCCGCCCGGGGCCCGCCGACCACAGCACGCCCGGGTCGCCGCCGAGGACCAGGCGGGCGCCGTCCGGCAGGGACTCCACGAGCATCGCCGCGGTCTCCACGTCCAGCTGCGGTGCGTCCAGGACGACCAGGAGGTCGAGCGCGAGCGCGCCCTCCGCGTCCCGCCCGGGGCCCTGCTCGCCGGAGAGCAGCCCGGCCACGGTCACCGCGGCTCCGTCCGCGCCCGTCGCCCGCGCGAGGCGGCGGCGTCCGTCGGCGCTGTGGGCGGCGGCGCACACCCGAAGGCCCAGCGCCGCCGCCGCGGCCACCAGCGCCGCGGGCTCGGCACGCGCCTCCTCGCCGCCGGAGTGCAGCACGAGTCCGTGCCCGGCGACGGCGCGGATCAGCTCGGCGGCGGACCCGGTCACCTGCGCGGCGGCGGCCTCCCAGTCGGCGTCCGCGGGGCCGGAGCCCTCGTCCTTGGGCAGTGAGTTGATCACCCGGGCGAGGCCGTCGGCGAGGCTCTCCTCCGCGAGTGCGTACCGCTCCAGGCCGATCAGGACGCGGACCGGGCGCTCCGGCTCCTCGTCAGCGCCCTCTGCGCCCTCCGTGGCCTCGTCGTCCGTGCGCTGGACCGGCACCTCGGTCCCTTCGAGCGCGTCCTGGAAGACCAGGGCGTCGCCCTCGGCGAGCGCGCTCTGCACCGCGGCGTCGGGATCGGGCACCGCGCGCTGCCCGAGCGCGGCGTGCAGCGTCGCGGCGTCCAGCGCCGTGTGCCCCGCGACGGCGGCCTGCTCCAGGAGCCATACGGTGATCGCGCGGCCCCTGCGCTCGTCGTCGGGTCCGCACTCCGCGCCGAGCAGGGCCCTGGCGAACCCGTCGGCCTGTTCCGGCCGCACCCCGGTGACCCGCAGCAACTGCCACGGGTCCGCACGCAGTTGTCCGTCGGCGTCGTCACCGAGGACGGCCGCCGTCCGCTCGGCGAGCGCGGGCGGAGCGCCTCCCTCGGCGAGCACGGCGCGGACGGCCTCGACGGCTTCCTCCGCGGGTGCCTGAGCGGCCGCGGGCCGCTGCGGACGCACGGGCTCGGGTGCGCGGGACGGCGCGGGCCTGCGCGCGGGCTCCGGCTCCTGGAACGCGCTCGTGACGGGCTTCTCGCCGCTCTCCACGGCGCGCACGGCGGCCAGCAGATCGGCGGCGGTGCCGCTCAGCTTCGTCCCGGCCGCGATCGGCCCCTGCTTCGACGCCTTGCGCTGCTCGATCCGCTCCCGCAGCTCACGCTGGGCGGCGATCTCGGCCTCGGTCTCGGACAGCTCGGCGCCGTCGCCGCCGTCGTCGGCCTTGGTCTCGCTCTCGCTCTCGCCCTTGGTCCCGGCGTCCGGCACGGCTTCCTCCGGGCCGGGCGACTCCGCCTGCTCCGCGGCAGCGGCCCCGGGGTCCTCCGCGGCAGCGGGTTCCGTACTCACAGCGTGCTCCAGTCGTGATCGGGATAGCGGTGCACCGGCGCCGACACATCGTCGAGCGCCCGGCAGATCTCGTCAGGAAGACTAAGGGTCTCCACTGACAATGCGGCCGTGAGCTGCTGCGCGTTGCGCGCGCCGATGATCGGGGCCGTCACTCCGGGGCGGTCCCGCACCCAGGCGAGGGCGACCTGCAGCGGGGTCGCCGCGAGCCCGTCGGCGGCCGTCGCGACCGCGTCGACGATGTGGCCCGCCGTCTCGTCCAGGTACGGCGCGACGAAGGGCGCCATCTGGTCGGAGCCGCCGCGCGAGTCGGCGGGAGTGGCGTGCCGGTACTTCCCGGTGAGCACGCCCCTGCCGAGTGGTGAGGACGGCAGGAGTCCCACTCCCAGGTCGCGGGCGGCGGGCAGCACTTCCCGCTCGACGCCGCGCTGCAGCAGCGAGTACTCCATCTGTGTGCTGGCCAGGCGGGTGCGGGTGCCCGGCGCGGCGAGCTGCCACGTCGCGGCCTTCGCGAGCTGCCAGCCGCAGTAGTCGGCGACCCCCGCATAGCGGGCCCGGCCGCTGCTCACGGCTATGTCGAGGGCCTGCAGGGTCTCCTCCAGGGGCGTCCCCGGATCGAAGGCGTGGACCTGCCACAGGTCCACGTGGTCCGTGCCGAGGCGGGTCAGGGAGGCGTCCAGTGCGGCGAGGAGATGGCCCCGTGAGCCGTCGAAGCGGCGCTCCGGGTCCGGCACGCTGCCCGCCTTCGTCGCGATGACCAGGTCGCGGCGGGGCACGAGCCGCTCGATCAGGCGTCCGATGAGGTACTCGGCCTCCCCGTCGCCGTACACATCGGCCGTGTCGATGAGGGTGCCGCCCGCTTCCCAGAACACCTTCAACAGGTCGGCGGCGTCGTTCTCCTCGGTGTGGCCCCAGGTGAGGGTTCCGAGTCCGATGCGGGACACGCGCAGGCCGGTCCGGCCGAGATGCCTCTGCTCCATGGGCGCTGAGATTACTGGCCGTACCCCCGCGGCGGTCGAGCCTGTGGACAAACCAGCGATTGTGGAGATCCCGGCCACCCCCGCGTCACTGACGGATCGGGCACCGCGCGCTAAAGTCCCCGGCACAGACACGTTACTCACGGGTAAAGCGGTAAGGGGATTCGGTCATGCAGCTCGGGATCAACCTCGGCTACTGGGGCGCGGGGATGGACGCGGACAATCTCGCCGTCGCGAAGGAGGCCGACAAGCTGGGCTATGCGGTCTGCTGGGCCGCGGAGGCGTACGGATCCGATGCCGCGACGGTGCTGTCCTGGGTGGCCGCCCAGACCGAGCGCATCGACATCGGATCCGCGATCTTCCAGATCCCGGCCCGGCAGCCGGCGATGACCGCGATGACGGCGGCGACCCTCGACTCGCTCTCCGGCGGCCGCTTCCGCCTCGGCCTCGGCGTCTCGGGCCCGCAGGTATCCGAGGGCTGGTACGGCGTGAAGTTCGACAAGCCGCTGGCCCGCACGCGTGAGTACGTCGAGATCGTCCGCAAGGCAATGACCCGTGAGCGGCTCTCCTACGAGGGCGAGCACTGGACGCTGCCGCTGCCCGGCGGTCCCGGCAAGCCCATCAAGCTGACCGTCCACCCCCAGCGCGAGCACATCCCGCTGTACGTCGCCGCGATCGGCCCGAAGAACCTGGAGCAGACCGGCGAGATCGCCGACGGCGCCCTGCTGATCTTCCCGGCCGCCGAGCACCTGGAGGAGACCGCGGTCAAGCACCTGCGCGCCGGGCGGGAGAAGGCGGGCAAGACCATGGACGGCTTCGACGTCGTCCCGACGCTGCCGCTCGCCGTCGGCGAGGACGCGCAGGTGGACGCCCTCGCGGACATGTTCCGCCCGTACACCGCCCTGTACGTCGGCGGCATGGGAAGCCGGAAGCAGAACTTCTACAACCAGCTGGCGCAGCGCATGGGGTATGAGAAGGAGGCCGCCGAGATCCAGGACAAGTACCTGGCGGGCGACAAGGAAGGGGCGGCCGCGGCCGTGCCCCGGCAGCTGATCGACTCCACCACGCTGCTCGGTTCCGTGGACCGGATCGCCGACCGCATGCAGGCCTACGCGGCGGCCGGGGTCACCACGCTCACGCTGGCTCCCGCGGGCTTCACGCTGGAGGAGAGGCTCACCGCGCTGCGCGCGGGCACGGAGGCCCTGGAGCGCTCCGGGCTGGCATAAGGGGGGAAGTCCGCGGCCGTGGTGGGGGCTCGGGGGTCTTCCCCGCCACGGCCGTCACGGAGCACAACGCGCCAAGAGGTCCCCGGTTACGGCCTCGTGGCGGTGCCTGTGTCCTTCGTTCAGCGGAGCCGACCTGTACAGCTGTTGCCCATTGCGGAACCTCGCACTTGACTATTTCTTTGCGGAGGTTCGCGCACAGGGGTATGGAGGTGCCAGTGATGTTGTCGGCCAGGAGTGTCTTCGAGGAGATCCTCGACAACGACGAGTCGTTCCGGCTCTTCTGCTCCATCGCTGCCAGTGGCGAGGCCCAGGGCGGCTGGGAGAACGGCCGCATCGCCGCGCTCGTCCCGGAGGCCGAGCGCGCGCTGGCGCCCAAGATCGCCCGGCACGGCGCCGACGAGGACAAGCACGGCAGGATCTTCAACGCGCTCCTGAAGAAGCGCGGCCTGCAGCCGGTCGAGGTCCCGCACGACACCGACTACACGATGCTCCTGGAGCGGCACGGCATCGGCCTCGCGCACGAGAAGCTGAAGGCCGACGAGCCGCTGTCCGTGCAGGACGTCGTCACGTACCTCTCGCACAGCAGGGTCACCGAACAGCGCGCCTCCGAGCAGATGCGGCTGCTGCTCAAGTACTTCGGCGACCACCCCGACATCGGCCGCGCCGTGCGGATGATCTCCAACGACGAGGACAACCACCTGGCGTACTGCCACGAGGAGTTGCTCCGGTTCGCGTACGCCGGACACGGCCGCGCCATCCAGCGCACCCTGCGCGAGTGCGCCCTCGCCGAGATCCGCGTCTACCGCGACGTGAGCCTCGCGGTGATGGAGCGCATGGGGCGTCTCCTCGGCTGGCCCCCGGCCAAGCGGCAGCTGCTCACCGCGGGCATCCACGCCATGTACGGCTACGAGAGAGCCGTGGGATGGCGGCGGATGGTCTCCCTGAAGATGCCCGCCCGGCGCGACGCCCTCGGCGGGCCCGCCGCAGCGGCCGCCGAGTTCGCCTGAGCCCGGGACGCCGCCGCTGGGCTACAGCCAGCCGCGGCGCTTGAACATCCGGTACAGGACGATCTCCAGGACCGCCATCAGGAGGATCACGGCCGGGTACGTCCACCACCAGTGCAGCTCGGGCATGTGGTCGAAGTTCATGCCGTAGACACCCGCGATCATGGTGGGGACCGCGGCCATCGCCGCCCACGCCGAGATCTTCCGCATGTCGTCGTTCTGCCGCACGCTCATCTGCGCCAGATGCGCGGACAGGATGTCCGACACCAGCCGGTCCAGGCCCTCCACGGACTCGTTGACGCGCGTCAGGTGGTCGTTGACGTCCCGGAAGAAGGGCTGCGCCGTCTCGTCCACGAAGGGCACGGAAGGGCTGAACGGGCCCACTCCGGAGAGGCGCGCCACGGGCAGTGCCAACGGCCCGGTCGCCCGGCGGAACTCCAGGATCTGCCGCTTGAAGGTGTAGATCCGCGACGCCGTGTTCCGGGAGGAGGCGCCGCCGTCCGGTGAGAAGACCTCCGCCTCCAGGACCTCCAGGTCGGCCTGCAGCTCGTCGGCGACCTCCAGGTAGTGGTCCACGGAAGCGTCGGCGATCGAGTACAGGACGGCCGTCGGGCCGTGCTTGAGGACGTCGGGATCGGCCTCCAGACGGTGGCGCACGACGCCGAGCGGCGCACCCTCGCCGTGGCGGACGGTGACCACGAACGAGTCCCCCATGAAGATCATGACCTCGCCCGACGAGACGGTGTCGCTGTCCGGCTCGTACACGACCGGCTTGAGGACCATGAACAACGAGTCGTCGTAGACCTCCAGCTTGGGCCGCTGATGGGCCTTGAGGGCGTCCTCGACGGCCAGCGGATGCAGCCCGAACTCCTGGCTGACCTGGTCGAACTCCTTCGCCGTCGGTTCGTGCAGACCGATCCACACGAACGCGTCGCCCGCCGCCCGCGCCTCGTCCAGGGCATCCGAGAAGTCCTCGGGGCCCTCGGTCCGGCGCCCGTCCCGGTAGATGGCGCAGTCGACGATCACACAGCGCATTCTTCCCAGGCTTCACGCCTGTTGCACCCGCTGGGGCGCATAGGCTGAACCGCATGCCCACGCTGATCCTCGTCCGGCACGGACGCTCCACGGCCAACACCGCCGGCCTGCTCGCCGGGTGGACCCCCGGCGTGGCCCTCGACGAGCGCGGCTCCGCGCAGGCCGCCGCACTGCCCGGACGGCTCGCCGCGCTGCCCATGTCCGAGGTGGTCACCAGCCCCCTGCAGCGCTGCAGGGAGACCGTCGCGCCGCTGCTCGCCGCCCGCCCGGGGCTCCAGGCGCACACGGAGGACCGCATCGGGGAGTGCGACTACGGCGACTGGTCGGGCCGCAAGCTCGCCGAGCTCTCCGACGAGCCGCTGATGGAGGTCGTCCAGCGGCACCCGTCCGCCGCCGCGTTCCCCGGCGGCGAGTCCATGCGGGCCATGCAGACGCGGGCGGCCGAGGCGGTCCGCGAGTGGAACGCGCGCGTGGAGCGCGAACACGGCGAGGACGCCGTGTACCTGATGTGCTCGCACGGCGACATCATCAAGTCCCTTGTCGCGGAGGCCCTCGGGCTCCACCTCGACCTCTTCCAGCGCATCTCCGTGGAGCCCTGCTCCGTCACCGCCATCCGCTACACGCGGCTGCGCCCCTTCCTCGTACGCCTCGGGGACACCGGCGACTTCGCCTCGCTGGCGCCGCGCGAGGAGCCGCCGGGTGACGACGCCACCGTCGGGGGCGGTGCGGGCGCACCGTGATCGTCGCCCGCAGTAGGGTGAACCGGGCTCAAGCAGCCCTTCGAACTTTGCAGTCGATCAATGGAGACAGGACGTGTCCCGTCAGGTGTTCCTCTACGACCCCCCGGAGCGATTCGTCGCGGGAACGGTAGGGCTGCCCGGACGGCGTACCTTCTTCCTCCAGGCCTCCGCCGGCATCCGGGTGACCAGCGTCGCCCTGGAGAAGACCCAGGTGGCCGCGCTCGCCGAGCGCATGGAAGAGCTCCTCGACGAGGTCGTACGCCGTAGCGGGGGCAACACCCCGGTGCCGGCCGTCGCACCGTCCGAGGTCTCCGACAGCGCGCCGCTCGACTCCCCCGTGGAGGAGGAGTTCCGCGTCGGCACGATGGCGCTCGCCTGGGACGGCGAGGAGGAGCGGATGGTCGTCGAGGCACAGGCCCTCGTCGAACTGGACGCCGATTCCGAGGACGATCTCGCCGCAGCTGAGGAAAGGCTCCTGCAGGACGAGGAGAACGGCCCGCCGATGCTGCGCGTCCGGCTCACCGGGGCGCAGGCCCGCGCCTTCGCCAAGCGGGCCCTGGACGTCGTCAACGCGGGCCGCCCGCCGTGCCCGCTGTGCAGCCTCCCGCTCGACCCGGAAGGACACGTATGCCCGCGCCAGAACGGATACCGGCGGGAGGCGTGAGCGTCGCCGACCCCGTCGCGCTCCTCACCCACGGGGAGCTGACCGTCCGCGGCCGCATCCGGGAGGCCTCGAACGCGGTGCTCTACTGCACGGTCGCGTACGAGGGCCGGGAGGCCGCCTGCGTCTACAAGCCGGTCGCGGGCGAGCGCCCGCTGTGGGACTTCCCCGACGGCACGCTCGCCCAGCGGGAGGTCGCCGCGTACGAGGTGTCGCTCGCCACCGGCTGGGACCTGGTGCCCCCGACCGTCCTGCGGGCGGGGCCGCACGGCGAGGGCATGGTCCAGCTGTGGATCGAGGCCTCGGGCGACGCGGAGCTGCTCGCCCTGGTCGACGGCGACGAACCCGGCGAGGGCTGGAAGGCGGTCGGCCTCGCGCAGGTCGACGAGGACCGGACGGCGCTCCTCGTGCACGCGGACGACGTGCGGCTGCGGCGGCTCGCGGTCCTCGACGCGGTGATCAACAACAGCGACCGCAAGGGCGGCCATCTGCTGGCCGCCGACGGTCACCTGTACGGCATCGACCACGGCGTCACCTTCCACGCCGAGAACAAGCTGCGGACGCTGCTGTGGGGCTGGGCGGGGGAGTCCCTGACCGATGAGGCCGTGGAGGCGCTCCAGGCCCTGCAGAGCGGCCTGGAGGAGGGCGCCGGGCTGGCCGGACGGCTGGCCGGGCTGATCACCGCCGTGGAGACCGAGGCGCTGCGCGCACGGGTGGCGGCCCTGCTCAAGTCGGGGCGCCACCCCGAGCCCAGCGGCGACTGGCCCGCTATTCCCTGGCCGCCGGTGTGATCCCCCACTCCTATCAGCCGTGATCCCCACTCGTATACGGACGCCCCGTCCGGTTAGGCTCAGGGCATGCATGCCTGGCCCGCTTCTGAGGTCCCCGCCCTTCCTGGCAAGGGCCGCGACCTCCGGATCCACGACACCGCGACCGGTGGACTCGTCACCCTCGACCCCGGTCCCGTCGCCCGTATCTACGTCTGCGGCATCACCCCGTACGACGCGACCCACATGGGTCACGCGGCGACCTACAACGCGTTCGACCTCGTGCAACGCGTGTGGCTCGACACCAAGCGGCAGGTTCACTACGTCCAGAACGTGACCGACGTGGACGACCCGCTCCTGGAACGCGCCACCCGCGACGGCAAGGACTGGGTCGAGCTCGCCGAGGGCGAGACCGCACTGTTCCGCGAGGACATGACCGCGCTGCGCCTCCTGCCGCCGAAGCACTACATCGGAGCCGTCGAGGCGATACCCGGCATCGTGCCGCTCGTCGAACGCCTCCGCGACATGGGCGCCGCCTACGAACTCGAGGGCGACGTCTACTTCTCCGTCGAGTCCGACGCCCACTTCGGGGAGGTGTCCGGGCTCGACGCCGCCGCCATGAAGCTGCTCTCCGCCGAGCGCGGCGGCGACCCGGAGCGCCCCGGCAAGAAGAACCCGCTCGACCCGATGCTCTGGATGGCGGCCCGCGAGGGCGACCCGAGCTGGGACGGCGGCAGCCTCGGCCGCGGCCGCCCCGGCTGGCACATCGAGTGCGTCGCCATCGCCCTCGACCACCTCGGCATGGGCTTCGACGTGCAGGGCGGCGGATCCGACCTCGCGTTCCCGCACCACGAGATGGGCGCCTCGCACGCGCAGGCCCTGACCGGCGAGTACCCCTTCGCGAAGGCGTACGTCCACGCGGGCATGGTCGCCCTGGACGGCGCGAAGATGTCCAAGTCCAAGGGCAACCTCGTCTTCGTGTCGAAGCTGCGGCGCGACGGCGTCGACCCCGCGGCGATCCGGCTCGCCCTCCTCGCGCACCACTACCGCGCGGACTGGGAGTGGACGGACGGCGTCCTCGAAGAGGCCGTCGAGCGGCTCGGCCGCTGGCGCGCCGCGGTGTCCCGCCCCGACGGGACCGCCGCCGAGGCGCTCGTCGAGGAGATCCGCGACGCCCTCGCGAACGACCTGGACGCGCCGGCCGCGCTCGCCGCGGTCGACCGCTGGGCCGCCCGCCAGGACACCGAGGACGGCACGGACGAGGGCGCCCCCGGCGTCGTGTCCCGTGCCGTGGACGCACTGCTCGGCGTGGCCCTGTAGGCACCGCTGCACCGATGGGGCCGCTCCGGAAATCCAGGAGCGGCCCATCAAAGTCCATGGCCCCGGCGCCCGTTGAGACGCTAGACCTCCGCCATGAGATCTCCCACGCGCTTCAGATCGGCGGCCGCTGCCGCTCTCCTGGGCCTCCTCGCGGCATTCGCGGGGCCCGGCGGCGGCTCCGCGCAGGCCGCCGACGAGCCCGCGACCACGGTCGGCGACGTCACCGGCTTCGACGCCGAGGGCCCCGTCTACCACCTGACCGCGGGCAAGGCCGAGGCCCGCGTCAGCTTCGTCTCGACGGAGACCTTCCGTCTCGAACTCGCCCCCGACGGGACGTTCACCGACCCCACGGGCAAGGACATCGTCCTGCCGCAGGGGAAGGCGCCCCGCACCAAGTGGGCCGACAAGGGCGACCGTTACGAGCTGAGCACCTCCCAGGTCACCCTGCGCGCCTACAAGTCGCCGCTGCGCTTCGCCCTGTACCGCGCCGACGGCAGCCGGGTCTGGGCCGAGTCCAAGGGCCTGTCCTGGACGAAGGACACCACCACCCAGAGCCTCGCGCGCGGCGCCGACGAGCAGTTCTACGGCGCCGGGATGCAGAACGGACGCGGCAACACCTCGCACCGCGGCAAGAAGGTCGAGGTGAGCGTCGACTACAACTGGGACGACGGCGGGCACCCCAACTCCGTGCCCTTCTACCTGTCCTCCGAGGGATACGGTGTCTTCCGCAACACGTACGCCCCCAACACCTACGACTTCGCCGAGCCCGTGACCGCCACCGCGAAGGAACAGCGCTTCGACGCCTACTACTTCGCCGGGCGCGGCGCCGACGCGGCCAAGGACGTCATCGGGCAGTACACGAAGCTCACCGGCAAGCCCTTCCTGCCGCCGGTCTACGGCATGGAGATCGGCGACGCCGACTGCTACCTCCACAACGCCAACCGCGGCGAGCGCCACACCCTCGACTCCCTGAAGGTCGCCGACGGCTACGTCGAGAACGACATGCCCAACGGCTGGATGCTGGTCAACGACGGCTACGGCTGCGGCTACGAGAACCTCGCCGAGACCTCCAAGGGCCTCGCCGAGCGCAAGATGAAGATGGGCCTGTGGACCGAGGACGGCCTCGACAAGATCGCCGAACAGGTCAAGGCGGGCCAGCGCGTCGCCAAGCTGGACGTCGCCTGGGTCGGCGACGGCTACAAGAAGGCGCTGGACGGCTGCAAGGACGCGTACGCCGGGATCGAGGACAACAGCGACGCGCGGGGCTTCACCTGGGCCCCGGAGAGCTGGTCGGGCGCGCAGCGCTGCGGTGTGCAGTGGTCCGGCGACCAGAGCGGCGGCTGGGAGTACATCCGCTGGCAGATCCCGACGTACGCGGGGTCCACCATGTCCGGCCTCGCCTACACGACGGGTGACGTCGACGGGATCTTCGGCGGCAGCCCCAAGACGTACGTGCGCGACCTGCAGTGGAAGATGTTCCTGCCGGTCACGATGACGATGGACGGGTGGGCCGCGAGCGACAAGCAGCCCTTCCGCCAGGGCGAGCCCTACACCTCCATCAACCGCAAGTACCTGAAGCTGCACGAATCGCTGATTCCCTACCTCTACTCGTACGGCCACCAGGCCACGAAGACCGGTGTGGGCGCCGTACGACCGTTGGCCCTGGAGTACCCGGACGACCCGAAGGCCGCCACCGACGCGGCCAAGTACGAGTTCCTCACCGGCGAGGACTTCCTCGTGGCGCCCGTCTACCGGGACACCACCACGCGCGACGGCATCTACCTGCCCAAGGGCACCTGGACCGACTACTGGAGCGGGCGGACCTACCAGGGCCCGACCACCGTCGACGGCTACAGCGCGCCCCTCGACACGCTGCCGCTCTTCGTCAGGGGCGGCGCGACCGTGCCGATGTGGCCGGGCGGCATCCGCTCCTACCAGGACAGGAAAGCGGACTCCCCGCTCGCCTGGGACATCTACCCGCAGGGCAGCTCCTCCTTCGAGCTGTACGAGGACGACGGCGTGACCCGGCAGCACCGCGACGGCAAGTACGCCACGCAGCGCGCCGACGTGCGGGCGCCGCGCTCCGGAGCGGGGGACGTGCGGGTGCGGATCGGCGCGAGCAGGGGAACGTACCAGGGCAAGCAGAGCAGCCGCCCGTACGCGTTCACCCTGCACACCGGGGACGCGCCGAGCCGCGTGGAGCTCGGCGGGCACGGGCTGCCGCGGCTCACTTCGCGGAGCGCGTACGACAGCGCGCGGCAGGGCTGGTTCTACGACCGTGACGACCGCGGCGGCGTCGTCAGGGTGAAGACCGCCACCCTGCGCACCGACCGCGCCTTCGAGCTGCGGCTCGACGACACCAGCGCCGTGGGCGGCGCCGTGCCGGGGGCGCCCGCCTCCGTGCACGTCCCCGCGGGCCAGGAGCTGGGCGCGGGTACGCCCGGCAAGGTCGCCGTCGACATCACGGCGGGCACGAAGGACGCCACCGGGGTCGAGGCCACCCTCGACGCTCCCGAGGGCTGGACCGTGGGCACCGCGCGGGCCGACCGGATCCCCGCGGGCACCACGCGCCGCGTCGAGGTGGCCCTCACCCCGGCCAAGGACGCGGACATCGGCGAACAGCCGCTCACCGCGACCGTCCGCCACCGGTCGGCAGGCCAGGAGCGCACCGCGGTCCAGCGGTTCGCACTGGGCGTGATGCCCGAGGCGCCGGCGAAGGACACCTGGGCGAGCGACATGAAGTGGCTCAAGTCCACCAACGGATACGGGCCCGCCGAACGCGACCGCAGCAACGGCGAGTCGGGCGCCGCCGACGGCCACCCGCTGACCCTGGCCGGAAAGACGTACGAGAAGGGGATCGGCACGCACGCCGACTCCGTCATCGAGGTCTACCCGGGCGGCCGCTGCTCGAAGTTCACCGCGGACGTGGGCATCGACGACGAGATCAACGGCTACGGAGAGGTCGCCTTCTCGGTCGAGGCCGACGGCAAGGTGCTGTGGACCTCGCCCAAGGTGACGGGCGCCTCGGCGACCGTGCCGGTCGACGTCGATGTGCGCGGCGCGCGGCACGTCGAGCTGAAGGCGACCGACACCAACGGCTCGAAGAGCGGGGACCACGCGGACTGGGCGGGGGCCGAGTTCACCTGTTCCTGAAGGTCCGTCGGGACCCGTCGGAATCCGACGGGAGATACAGGAGCGGCGCCGGGCGGGAATGTCTCCGCCCGGCGCCGCCGTGTGTTCACGCGAGACGCGTGCCGCTCGCGCGGGTCACTTGGTGATGACGATGGCCAGCAGGTAGCCCGGGTTGTTGGTGTCGTAGTAGCCGATCACCTGTTGCCCGAAGGCGAATGCCTCCTGGACCTCGTCGTGGGTCTGCGGGTTGGGGTTGACGAAGGCCCGCCAGGCGTTGTCGACGTGCAGATAGAGGATGTACGCCTGGCCCGGGAGCGGCTCGACGACGTCCCAGAACGCCGTCGCCACGTTGGACGCGAGCGCCTGGGTGGAGATCTCGGGCGCCTGCGCCTGGGGGATCTCCTGCTCCTGGCCGAACTGCTGCAGCAGGGTCTGGAACGGCTGCTGCTGGCCGAGCTGCTGGAGCTGCTGGCGCAGCTGCTGCGGGACTTGCTGCTGCATGCCCTGGTGCATGCCCTGCTGGCCCTGGATGCCCTGCTGGCCCTGCATGCCCTGCTGGCCCTGCATGCCCTGCTGAGGGCCGTACTGCTGCTGGCTCTGCTGCTGCGGAGGGGCCGTGCTGGGGCTCTGCTGGGAGCCGTACTGCTGCGGCCCGTACTGCTGGCCGTACTGCTGCTGCGGTCCGTACTGCCGTCCTTGTTGCTGGCCCAGCTGACTCATCTGCGGGGTGGTGCTCATGCGGGTGCCACCTTCCCTCAATGGTTGTGGTCCTTCAGCAGTGCTGGAGTGCGGTCGTGCTTCAGCCCGTGACGACGAGGCCGACGACCTCGTCGTCCGAGAACCAGACGCGTACGTCCGGTCGGCCCCCGGCGAAGGCGGAGTGCACCGCCTGCCGCGTCTCGGGGGACGGGTTGTCGAGGTTGCGCCACTGTCCGGCCACGAACAGCCGGAGCCGCGGCGGGAGTTCCGGCGGATACGGGAGCAGCTCGTCCCAGTACCGCTCGGCCTGACCCGAACCCACCGCGGACGGCAGCAGGTTCGTGACCGCCCCCTTGAGGTCGGGGCGGTTGCCGATCCGCTGCGACGCGGGCCTGCCCGGCGCGTCCTGCTGCGGGGAGCCCGTGGAGCGCAGCACCCTGCGGGCCCGGTCCGGGGTCATCGGCTGCTGGCCCGAGGCCTTCAGCATGCCCTGCAGCGAGGCCAGGGCGCCCACGACGATCGGGGACGCGGACGACGTGCCGGAGAACGTGTCGGTGTACCAGGCGATCTCGTCGGCGCCGCCCTGCAGGTCGCCGGGCCGGTCCCAGAAGCCGCCGGTGGTCGTGGTCTCACGGCCCCAGCCCTGCGCGTCCACGCGTGCCCCGTAGTTGGAGAACGCCAGCCGCGAACGGTCGGGGCCGTGGTCACGGCCGTGGGTCCCGGGCGGGGGAGCGCCCGCGCCCACCAGGACCGCGTCGGAGGAGCGGTTGCTCGGGTTGAACGGGTTGCGCCACCAGGACGGGAAGCCGTCGGGACGGCGCTCGTAGACCGCGTCGTCCAGGGACTCGGCGCCGTTGCCCGCCGCGCCGACGACGAGCACGCCCTTCGCGGTGGCGTACCGCACCGCGGCGTAGTCGTCGGGCCACCACTCGATGGCGATGTACCCCTTCTGGTCGTCGCGCGCCTCGAAGTCGAACTTCGGTCCGGGGCGGTGCAGTTCGAGCAGGATGATGTCGCCGCGGTTCAGCCGCTCCGCCGCCGCGTGGATGGTGGCGGCCGTGCCGAGGGGCTGGAAGGAGGCGGCCGCCGTCACGGCCTCCGGCACGATGCCGGTGATGCCGAGGGAGTTGCGGTCGCCGCCGATGACGCCGATCACCGCGGTGCCGTGGTTGCGCCAGGCCAGGTCCTGGATGGGGGTGCCGACGACGACGCCCGCGAGCTTCGCGGCGAGGTCCTCGTGGCGCAGCTGCCAGGAGCCCTCGATGTCGACGACGGTGACGCCCTCGCCGGAGCCGCCGATGCGCTGCCAGGCCCAGCGTGCGTCGATTCCCTCCGGTGCCGGCTTCAAGTAGCCCTGGCGGCTGGTGAAGTCGGGGGTGGAGGGCATGCCTTCCTTGCGTCGCCGGGTCGCCTCGTCGAGGTCGTGCGGCTGGGTCGGCGAGGGGTCGATGGAGGCCGGTACGGCGCCCGGTTTGACGTACGCCGTGTCGATGCCCGGCAGTGCCGCCATCCGGGCGCGCAGTTCGTCGGGGCGGTCGTCGCCGCCGCGGACCCGGTAGAAGAGGGCCAGGTCGGGCACGTCGTTCTCGCCGTCGGCCGGGGGCGCGGCGGCCCGCAGCCGTTCTTCGCTGCCGAACAGCGGCTCCAGAGTGAGCTGTTCGTCGGACAGGAACATGTTCAGGGCTGATACATCGGAGCCGGAGGCCGAGCGGACGTCCCGCTCGCCGGCGCGCAGCCGGGCCTCGGGCCGGGCGACGACGATCAGCTCCTGCTGGGCTTCTCGGTAGGTGAATCCCATTCCGTCGGGGCCCGGTCCGCCGGCTCCGGGGTCCCGCGCCGGGTCTGCCTGCTCGGTCATCGCTTCACCGCTCCCTTCCGTCCTTCGGGTGCCGTGCTGTGCGCTGCGCCAGGTTTCCGGGGCACACCCTGCTACGGCCGGGCCGCGCCGTCCACCCCTCTTTCGCGCAACAGTGTTTGAAAGGAAGTTGAAAAGGGAACCCCGTGCAATTCGGCCATGGGCAGCAGATCGGCCATCAGCGACACAATGGGGCGGCACCCGTGCGGGTGCCGCCCCATGAAACGTGCTGCGAAGCCTCAGTCGTCCGAGGAATCCGGCGGGCCGGAGTCGCCGCTGTCGCCCTCGCCGTCCTCCGGCGCCTGCCCCGGCCGCTGTGTGGGCTTCGGCTTCGGCGGACGCGTGCGGTCGCTGGGCGAGTCCCTGAGGTACGCCGCTCCGCCGTCACCGCCGTCGCGCCGCCGCAGATACCGCTCGAACTCGCGGGCGATGGCCTCGCCCGACGCCTCCGGGAGCTCCGCGGTGTCCCGCGCCTCCTCCAGCGACTGGACGTACTCCGCGACTTCGCTGTCCTCGGCGGCCAGCTGGTCCACGCCCACCTGCCAGGCCCGCGCGTCCTCGGCCAGCTCGCCCAGCGGGATCCGCAGGTCGATCAGGTCCTCCAGACGGTTCAGGAGCGCGAGCGTGGCCTTGGGGTTGGGCGGCTGCGACACGTAGTGCGGGACGGCCGCCCACAGGCTCACGGCCGGGACGCCCGCGTGCGTGCACGCCTCCTGGAGGATGCCGACGATGCCCGTCGGGCCCTCGTACTTGGTCTCCTCCAGGTCCATGGTCCGGGCCAGGTCCGGGTCGGACGTCACGCCGCTGACCGGAACGGGGCGGGTGTGCGGGGTGTCGCCGAGCAGCGCGCCCATGATCACCACCAGCTCGACGCCCAGCTCGTGCGCGAAGCCCAGGATCTCGTTGCAGAACGACCGCCAGCGCATCGACGGCTCGATGCCCCGGACCAGGACCAGGTCGCGGGGCTTGTCGCCGCCGACCCGGACCACCGAGAGTCTCGTCGTCGGCCACGTGATCTTGCGCACTCCGCCGTCCAGCCAGACCGTCGGACGGTTGACCTGGAAGTCGTAGTAGTCCTCGGCGTCCAGCGCCGCGAACACCTCGCCCTTCCACTCCTTGTCGAGATGCGCGACCGCGGTGGAGGCGGCGTCGCCGGCGTCGTTCCAGCCCTCGAACGCGGCCACCATGACCGGGTCGACCAGCTCGGGTACCCCCTCGAGCTCGATCACCCAGGCCTCCTTCCGACGTTCCCTTGCGTACGCCCCAACCTTACGGCGTCGACGGGGTCCGTCCGCAGCCCCCTTGCGTGGGGGAGTGCGTGATCACTGCCCACGCCGGGGGCCGGGAAACGGCGGGTTCGCGCTGGGCGGAGCCGCGCGTTCACGCAGGGCAGCGGGGCGGTCTCACAGCGTCGTGCGCAGCCACTGCTCCACGCTCGCGATGTGCACCGTCGCCCATGATCGGGCCGCCTCCGCGTCGCGGTCGCGCAGGGCGGTGAGGATCGCCCGGTGCTCGTGCAGGGTGCGGCTGACGGCGTCCTCCTGGGTGAGGCCGCGCCAGACGCGGGCCCGGGTGGTGGGTCCGGAGAGGCCGTCCAGCAGGGAGCACAGGACGGAGTTCCCGGCGGACTGGACGATGCCGCGGTGGAACTCCAGGTCGCAGGCGACCAGCTCCTCCACCGAGGGATCGGCGCCCAGTGCGTCCAACTGTGCGGTCAGCGTGTCCAGTTCGGCATCGGTGATGTGGGCGCAGGCCATCGCGGTGGCCGCCGGTTCGAGGATGCGGCGGACCGCGAGGAACTCCAGGACCGTGTCGTCGCGGTGGAAGTCGACGACGAAGCTCAGTGCTTCCAGGAGGAGTTGGGGGTCCAGGCTGGTGACGTACGTCCCGTCGCCCTGGCGCACGTCGAGGATGCGGATCAGGGCGAGGGCGCGCACCGCCTCGCGCAGCGAGTTGCGCGAGAGGCCCAGCTCGGCGGCGAGTTCACTCTCCTTGGGCAGCCGGTCGCCGGGGCGCAGCGCGCCCGAGACGATCATGCCCTTGATCTTCTCGATGGCCTCGTCGGTGACAGCCATGGGGACCTCGCCTCACCAGTCAAAAGTGTCAAAAAGACATCCGATGTATCAGGCGATTATGGCCCGGCGCGCGGCCATGCCGCAGGTGAGTACGGGGATTGACCCATTTCCTTGAGGGCTAAGATTTCCCCACGGGTCCCGGCGCACCGCCGGGCGGTCCCAGGAGGGCGGGCGGCAGATGGCCGGGAAGAAGGCGGCGCAGCAGCCGGACGCGGTGGCGTCGATCATCGCGGACTGGGCGCGGGAACGGCCCGACCTCGACACCTCGCCGCTGGAGGTCCTCGCCCGGCTGCACCGCACCTTCATCCGCTACAACACCCGGCTGACCTCCGCGATCGAGCGGCACGGGCTCGCGGTCGCCGGATTCGACGTGCTCACCGCACTGCGCAGGGCCGGCGCCCCCTACCGTCTCACCGCGGGCCAGCTGGCCGACTCCGGACTGGTCTCCTCCGCCGGGGTGACGCTGCGCATCGACCGGCTGGAGAAGGACGGCCTGATCGTGCGCGAGCGCGACGCCGAGGACCGCCGCGTCGTCTACTCACGGCTCACCGAGGCGGGGCTCGCCAAGATCGACGAGGTGTTCGCCGAGCACCTCGACAACGAACGCCGGATGCTCGACGGGCTCTCCCCGGCCGAGCGGCGCCAGCTGGCCCGCCTGCTGTCCAAGCTGGAGCGGTCCATCACCGACGCCGGTCCGCGGGACGCCGAGGGCGCTCAGACCGACGAGGCCTGAGCCTCCGCCTCCGCGCGGTACATCCGGCGCAGCCGGACCACTCCCAGGTCGTGCTGGTAGAGGTTCTCCCGCTGGTCGGCGTCGGCCGGCATGGCCTCCAGCATCACCCGGTCCTGTTCGAGCACCTGCCAGTGGCGCTCCTCGATGAGGGTCCGGTAGAGGAACCGCCAGCTGTCGCGCTGCCAGCCCTGAACGCGCCGGTAGCGCCAGAAGAAGACGCCGGTGCGGTTCTCGTCGACCGGACAGACCATGCCGACGATCCCGAACGGGCCGCCGGGGCCCGCCGACGGCGGATACGGGATGGTCAGGTCCACCCAGTCCACGCCCGTGCGGCACAGCTCCACCCAGTCGAAGTTGACGCCCCGCTGGTCGGTCTTCTCGAAGAAGTAGCCGCGGTCCGTCTCCCGGATGCGGAACTTGGCGGTGGTGTCGCCGTCGTACATGGTGTGCGATTCGTGGTGCAGGAACGCGCCGTGCATCGGGTCGAGGAGGTTCTCCACCGCGAACCGCCACGGGCCGTTCCACTCCGCGTAGCAGAGGATCGCGTCGACCTCGGGGTCGGTGAGCGGCTCGGGCAGGGTCAGCTCGGCCGGTTCGGGGTGCTGCTCGTCCCCGAAGTACGCGAGGACCGCGCCGCCGACCTCGCGCACGGGCAGCGACGCGACGAGCTTCTTGCCCTCCAGGTTGCAGCCGGGCAGTCCGGGCACGGACGACACGGTGCCGTCGGTCTCGACCTCCACCCCGTGGTACCAGCACGCCACCCGGTCGCCCAGGTGCTTGCCCAGGGAGAGGGGCGCCCCGCGGTGCGGGCAGCGGTCGGCGAGCATCGACAGGGCGCCGTCGGAGCGGCGGAAGAGCAGCCACTGCTCGCCGAGCGCGGTGACCTTGCGCATGTCGCCGGGTGCCACGAAGGAGGACGGGACGACCGGATGCCACTGGTTGCGCAGGCCCGTGGCGTAGATGTGGTCGGCGGTGTCTTTCACGGACGGGCTCATCTCAGGCTCCCAGTCGGTTGATCTCGGCGCGGAAGGACTCCTCGGTCCAGGGCGCGCCGTCGGGCGCGTGGACCTGGCGGGCGTTGAGCCCGCGGACGACGTCGGCCAGTTCGTGGCCCTCCTTCGTGAAGACCTCTTCGAGGGTGGCGGCCAGCTTGTACTCGTAGGGGCTGGGCTCGTGCGTACGGGACTGGTGGATGTCCAGGTACGGCCAGGTCGTGGTCACTGATGCCTCCAGGGGCCGGGGGAGTGGTTCACAGGTCGAGGACGAGACGGCGGCCCGAGGCGCAGCGCGAGACGCAGATCATCATCGAGGCGTTCGCGGCGTGCTCGGCCTCGCTGAGCAGGAAGTCGCGGTGGTCGGGGGCGCCGTCGAGCACACGGGTCTCGCAGGACCCGCAGATGCCGTCCCGGCAGGAGCTGTTCACGGAGAGCCCGGCGGCCTCCGCGGCCGCGAGGACCGAGGTGTCCGGGCCCACGGAGAGCGTCACGCCGGAGCGCCGGCACTCCACCTCGAAGGCCGCGTCGTCGCCGGAGCGCTCGACGGCCGGCGCCGCGAAGCGCTCCACCCGCAGCCGCTCGGCCGGACAGGCCGCCTCCACGGCGGTGAGCAGCGGCTCGGGCCCGCAGCAGTACACGAGGGTGCCCTCGGGCAGCCCCCGGCCACCGCCGCCGAGCGCGTCGGCGAGGTCGATGTGCCCCTGCTCGTCGTGCGGTACGAGAGTCGACGCACCGCCCAGCGCGGCCAGTTCATCGGTGAACGCCATCGAGTCGCGGGTGCGCCCGCCGTACACGAGCCGCCAGGGCGTGCCGCGCCGCGCCGCCTCCCTGGCCATCGCGAGGACCGGGGTGATTCCGATGCCGCCCGCGACGAACACATAGCCCGGCGCGTCCTCCAGCGCGAAGTGGTTGCGCGGCTCGGACACCGTGACGCGCTGACCGGGCCGCAGCTGCGTGTGCACGTACCGCGAACCGCCGCGCGAGGAGGGCTCGTTGAGGACTCCGATGCGGTACGAAGCGGCGTCCCGGGGATCGCCGCACAGGCTGTACTGCCGCACCTGCCCGCCCACGAGGACGTCGAGGTGCGCGCCGGGCTCCCAGGCGGGCAGCGGTTTGCCGTCCGGGTGGACGAGCTCGACGGAGAGCACGCCCTGTGCCTCCCACGTCATCCGGCGCACCAGCAGGTCCAGCTCGGTCTCTGGGGTGGTCATGGCTGGGGCCTCCCTACGCTGCGGGGATCTTCACGGGCGGGGTGAACGGGCTCTTCATCGGACCGAGCGCCGCGAGGTCCACCTCGACGAGCACCGGACCGCCCGAGGCGACGGCCTCGGCGACGACCGGCCCCGCCTGCTCGGCCGCGGCGATCCGCAGGTACGGCAGCCCACACGCCTGCGCGAGGAGAGCGAAGTCGGGCGTGGCGAGGTCGACGCCGGAGCGGCGCTCGCCGTAGCGGTCCTGCATGTTGCGGAGCACGCCGTAGCCGCCGTCATTGAAGACGATCAGGGTCAGCTGCGGCCTCTCCTGCGCGAGGGTGAGGAGTTCGCCGAGGTGTACCGCGAGCCCGCCGTCGCCCGCGAGGACCACGGTGGGGGCCCCGGGCCGGGCGAGCGCCGCACCGATGCCCATGCCGAGGCCCTGTCCGATGCCGCCGCCGCGCGGGAAGACGTTGTCCCGCGGGTCGTACATCTCCAGGAGGCGGTTGCCCCAGCTGCTGGACGCGATGGTCACGTCACGGGCGATCACCGCCGCCCGGGGGAGCGCGGCGCGGATCGCGTCGCAGAGCGCAGCCTGCGGGCCGATGGCCTCGCGCAGGTCGGCCCGGACCTCCTCGCGCACCCCGGTGACGCGTCGGCTCCAGCCGGACTCGGCCTCGGTGCGGCGGGCGTACGGCAGGAGGGCGCGCAGTACCTCGGCCGCGTCGCCGCACAGGGCGTGCGCCGCCGGGTAGACACGGCCGAGGGCCGCCGGATCGATGTCGATCTGGAGGTGGGCGGCGGGCAGGTCGAGGCCGTAGTCGGCGGTCTCGTTGGACCTGAAGTGCGTGCCCACGCTCACGAGCACGTCGGCGTCCGCGAGCAGGGCGCGACCCGCCGGGGTGGTGGCGAAGTTCCCGACGACCCGCGGGTCGTCCTCGGGCACCGCGCCGCGCCCCGAGTTGGAGGTGAGCAGCCCGGCGCCGGTGGCGGCGAGCAGCTCGGCCAGTTCGGCGCCCGCGCCCGTGGCGCCGCCGCCCGCCCAGACCAGGGGGCGCCGCGCCGACGCCAACAGCTCGCCCGCGGCGCCCAGTTCGTCGCCCAGCGGGGCGGTGAAGATCGGCGCGGGCAGGTCGAGCGCCGCGTCGGTCTGCGCCGCGTACTGGAGGTCCACCGGCCACTCCACGCTGGCGGGGCCGCCGGGCGCGGCGAGCGCGGCACGGGCCGCCGCGCGCAGCACGCGGCCCGCGTCGGCGGCGGACGGCACGGTGGCCGCGTACGCCGAGACCGCCGTCAACATGCCCAGCTGGTCCTTCGTCTCGTGGATGAAGCCGCGCCCGCTGCCCAGGTACCGGCTCTCCACCTGCCCGGTGACGTGCAGCACGGACGTTCCCGCGCTGAGCGCCTCGACGAGCGACCCGGCCGCGTTGCCCGCGCCGGTGCCGGTCGAGGTGAGCGCGCAGCCGATCGAGCCGCGGGCCCTGCCGTGGGCGTCGGCGGCGTTCACGGCCGTCGCCTCGTGCCGCACCGGCACGAAGCGCAGTTCGCGGTCGACGGCCTCGACGAGCGGCAGGTTGTGGACGCTGACGATCCCGAAGACCGTGTCGATGCCGAGTTCGCGCAGGACGGCGACGAGGAGATCGCCTCCGTTGTCGTAACGCATGGGGGCTCCTCAGAGGATGCCGCGGCCGACTCCGCCGCAGACGTCGATGCTGGTTCCTGTGATGTAGGAGGCGCGCGGTGAGAGCAGCGCGAGGATCGCGTACGCCACCTCGTCGGCCCGCCCCAGCCGGCCGAGCGCGACACCGCGGTCGGCGGCGAGCTCCGCCTGCCACTCCTCGTACGAGCGGCCGGAGCCGGCGGCGGCGTGCCGCCGCGTCCACTGCCCGGTGTCGATGAGCCCCAGGCAGACGGAGTTGACGCGGATGCCGTCCGGCGCGAGCTCACGGGCGAGGGACGCGGAGAGGTTGAGGATGCCCGCGCGGGCGGCGCTGGTGGTGATGAGGCGGGGCTCGGGCTGTTTGGCGAGGACGGCGTTGACGTTCACGACGGACGCGCCCGCCGAGGCGCGCAGGTACGGGCGGGCGGCGTGCAGCGGGTTGAGGACCCCCGCGAACTTCAGCTCCAGCTCGTCGCGCCAGTCGTCCTCGGTCGTCTCGTCGAGACGCTTCATCCGGGACTGCCCGGCGTTGTTGACGAGTCCGTCGATGACGCCCCGGCCGCCGAACTCCTCGGCCGCGCGGCGCGTGAACTCCCTCACGGCGGTGGCGTCCCGCACGTCGCACGGCGCGGTGAAGAGGCGGTCGTGCGTGCCGATCCCGTTGAGCCGGTCGGCGTCGCGCCCGCAGGTGGCGACGTACGCGCCCTCGTCGAGCAGGGCGCGGACCGTGGCCAGGCCGACGCCCGAGCTGCCGCCGGTGACCAGGAAGGTCCGGTCGGCGAGGCCCAGATCCATGTCTGTCTTCTCCAGGGTCAGTTCATGGTGAAGCCGCCGTTGACGGCGACCACCTGTCCGGTCAGATAGCGGGACTCCTCGGAGAGGAGGAAGGCGGCGAGGCCGACCAGGTCGTCGGGTTGCTGCGGACGCGCGATGGCCCGGTTGGCCCGGTAGAGCCCGTGCCGCTCGGCCGGCACCGTCTCGGTCGCCTCGCACTCGGTGAGGCCCGGCGCGAGCGCGTTGACGGTGATGCCGCGCTCGCCGAGCTCCCGTGCCATGGCCCGGGTGAGGGCGATGACGGCGCCCTTGGACGCGATGTAGTGGGCGAGCCGCGGGGAGCCGTAGAGGGCCGCGTCCGACGCGATGTTCACGATGCGCCCGGTGGGCCCGAACAGCGGGTGCAGGCACTTCGCGACGAGCCAGGGGCCGCGTGCGTTGACCGCCATCAGCCGGTCCCACGCCGCGATGTCGATGTCCTGGAACTCCTTGCCGCCGACACCGTTGGCGAGCGCCGCGTTGTTGACGAGGCCGTACAGCGGCCCCGTCTCGCGCACGGCGTCGGCGAGCTCCGCGACCGACGCGGGGTCGGCGACGTCGCAGCGCACGAACCGGGCGTCGAGCCCCTCCGCGCGCAGCTCCCGCTCCGCCCCCGCGCCCCGCTCGGCGTCCAGCTCGGCGACGACGACCCGGAAGCCGTCGGCGCCCGCCCGGCGGGCCATGGCAAGGCCCAGGCCACGGCCCGCCCCGGTGATCACGACGGTGCGTGGGTCAGCCACGGGTGACGCCGTGCATCGGCGAGTACTCCGGGTACGACGGCACCTGCGGCTTCCGCGTGCCGATGACGACGCAGAACAGGGCGTCGGTGTCGCCCTCGTTCTTCAGGGAGCGGGTCACCCCGGCCGGGACGACGATCATGTCGCGGTAGCCGAGCGTGCGGTACTCGACCTCGTCCGGGCCCCGGTGCACGCCGACCCGGACCTCGCCCTCCAGGACGAAGAAGGCCTCCTCCACGTCGTGGTGGGTGTGGGCGGGCCCTTCGGCGCCGGGCGGCAGCAGCATGTTGGAGAAGGTGAAGCCGCCGGAGGGGAGGATCCTGCTGTCGCTCTCGTGGTTGCCGGTGGCACCGGACCCGACGTAGCGGATCTGGCCGCGGCGGTACTGCGGACCCGCCTTCTCCTGGAAGGAGAGGGTGTCGAAGTCCGCGACGCGCGAGTCCTTCGAGGCGATGAGGGAGTCGGTGTAACGGGCGAGGTCGCCGCCGTTGTCGTACTCGGTCGTGGTCAGAGGCATGGCTCAGAACTCCTGCTCGGGAAGGTGGGCGGTGATGCGGAGGTGGGAGAGCACCCAGGCGTTGAACCGCTCGGGCTGTTCCTGGTTGGCCAGGTGACCGGCGTTCTTGACGATCACGTAGGCCGTCTTGTGCAGGGCCCCGGCGACGGCCTGGGAGGCCTCGACGCCGGTGACCCGGTCCTGGTCGCCGCAGAGGACGAGGGAGGGGGCGCCGATGGCGGGGAGTTCGGGGCGCAGGTCGGCCGCGGCCATCGACTCGGCGGCGTAGGCGTAGCCGGGCAGGCGCACCGCGGCGGCCATGGTGCCGACGACCCGGGCGACGAGCTCGGGCGGCGCGTCGGGCGAGACGAGCCGGGGGCCGCGCCGCTCGGCGAAGGCGCGGGGCCCGAGCTCGGCCAGCTCGGCGGCGCGCCGCCGCATGGCCGCCGCCTTCGCGGGATCGGTCCCGGAACCGGCGCTGGAGTCCGCGACGATCAGCGAGTCCACGAGGTCCGGATGGCGGGCGGCGAGCCGCAGCGCGATCACACCGCCCCACGAGACGCCGAGGACGTGCGCCGAAGCGCCCCGGGCGCGGATCACCTCGGCCGCCGCGTCCGCGAACCCGTCCAGGCCCAACGGCCCTTCCGGGTCGGGTGACTCGGCGTACCCGGGCGCGTCCCAGGCGAGGACCCGCAGCTGTCCGGAGAGGCCGTCGAGCTGGGGCGCGAACGAGGCCGACGAGGAGCCGATGCCGTGCAGGCACAGCAGCAGCGGACCACTCGATCCCGCCTCCGCCACGTGCACCTCGGGAGCGCGGCCGGTCACAGGATCTGCCCCGTCCGCCCGGCCAGCGCCGCCAGCGAGCGCAGCACCGCGTACGGCACGACCTGGCTGGTCGCGGGGTTGCCGGGGTCCGGCAGATGGGCGACCTCGAAGCGGTACGAGCCGTGCGCGCCGGACGCCTCGACGACGTGCCGCGTGTGGTGCGCGCCGGGGTCGGCGACGACCTGGACCCGCACGGCGTCCAGGTCGCCGACGGCGAGGGCGACCGAGGCCGCGACGTTCGTCGACTTGGGGAACTTCACGGGGACGTCGCGCGCGGTCCCCGACAGCACCTCGACCGGGCCGGTCGCCGTCCGCATCCGGGACAGCAACTCCGCGTCCATCCAGGGCTGTTCGAGCGTGCCAGGCAGCTTCGTGGTGGTCAGTCGCACCTCGTCGAGCGGGCCGAGGGAGCGCACGGCCTGCAGGAGGTCGAGGCCGCCGACCGCGCCGCCGGTGAAGTAGACCCGGCCGGGGCCCGCCGCGAGCAGCCGCTTCGCCAGCTCCTCGTCGGTGAGGGCGCCCGTCGAGGCGATCAGCAGGTCGGTCCCGGAGGTGAGGACGCGCTCGCCCCATTCCCGTACGACCCCCTGCCCCGCCGCCTCCACGATCAGTTCGCAGCGCTCCAGGGCCTCGTCGAAGGAGACCTGCGGCGCGGGCGCCGCCTCGCCGAGCGGACGGTTGTCGACGACGCACGTCAACTCGGCGCCGGGGATGCGGTGTTCGACGAGCGCGGTGCCGACGACCCGGCCGATGGCGCCCCAGCCGACCAGTCCGACTTTCAGGGTGGCGGTCACGCGTGCGCTCCTTCCGGCATACCGGCCATGTGGCAGCGGATCTCCTTCGACGGCGGTCCCGCCGTGCCCCACAGGTCGGACAGCTCGGGCACCCGCCGCCACACCTTGGCGATCCAGCGGTCCTCGACGACCTGGGCGACCTCGGAGGTGTACTCGCAGACGAGCCCGGTCGGATCGGTGAAGTAGGAGAAGGTGTTGTTGCCGGGGCCGTGCCGCCCCGGACCCCACTGAGGCACGATCCCGTGGTGGCGCAGCCGCCCGAGTCCCCGCATGAAGTGGTCGATCGAACTCATCTCGTACGCCACGTGGTTGAGGGAGACCCACTCGGCCTGGTTGAAGGCGACGCAGTGGTGGTCGGCGTTGCAGCGCAGGAACGCCATCTGGTGCTCGGACCAGTCGGAGACGCGCAGGCCCAGCACGTCGCGGTAGAAGGCGACGGAGGCGTCGATGTCGGTGGTGTTGAGGACGGCGTGTGTGACGCCCACCGGTACCGCGCCGTCCCGGCCGCGCGGCGGGACCGCCCAGGTGTCGGCGGAGAGCTCGACGGTGCGGCCCTCGTGGTCGGCGAAGCGCAGGCCGTAGCCGCCGCCGACCTGGTCGAGCGGTCCGGGACCGGCCACCGGGGCGATGCCGCGCGCTTCGAGGCGCCGGGCGGCCTCGTCGACCTCGGCGGGGGTGCCGACGGCGAAGGAGAGGCGCCCGAGTCCGGTCCGGTCGGACCGGGTGAGCTGGAGGGCGTGGTGCTCGTCGCCGGTGCCGCGCAGCCAGCTCGCGCTGTGTTCGGCCTCGACGACCTCCAGGCCCCAGGCGTCCTCGTAGAAGTCGGCGGCCTCCGCGAAGGAGGGGGTGAGCAGCTCGACGGAGCGCAGGGCGCGCAGCCGGGCTATCGGGGGGTGGGGATGGGACATCAGGTGCTCCAGAGGGTCACAGGTGCTCCAGAAGGTCATTCGGCCCAGGGCAGCGGGGTGTCGGCGGTGCCCCAGTACAGGGACTTCTGGCGCTGGTAGGAGCGGATGCCGTCGCGGCCCTTCTCCCGGCCGAGGCCGCTGTCCTTCATGCCGCCGAAGGGGGTGGAGACGCTGAACTGCTTGTACGTGTTGATCCAGACGGTGCCCGCCTCGACGCGGCGCGCGATCCGCCACGCGGCCCGGTGGTCGCGGGTCCAGATGCCGCAGGCCAGGCCGTACACGGAGGAGTCGGCCTGCCGCACGAGGTCGTCCTCGTCGTCGAAGGGCAGGGCGACCAGGACCGGGCCGAAGATCTCCTCCTGGCAGGTCCGCGAGGAGTTCGGCAGGCCGTCCAGGACGGTGGGCAGGTAGTACGCGCCGTCGGCGTAGGCGGGCCCTTCGGGCGCGGCGCCGCCGCACAGCACGCGCGCGCCCTCCGCACGGGCGAGGTCGACGTACCGCGCGACGGCGTCCCGGTGCTCGTGGTGGACGAGCGGCGCCACCTGTGTGTCGGGGTCCGTGCCGGGGCCGACGCGCAACTTGCTTACCCGCTCGACGAGTTCGCCGACGAACTCCGCGTACAGCTCGCGCGCCACGAACAGCCGGGACCCGGCGACGCAGGACTGTCCGCTGGAGGAGAACACCCCGAACATCACCCCGGCCAGCGCCTGCTCGACGTCCGCGTCGGCGCGGACGACCGTCGGTGACTTGCCGCCGAGCTCCAGCGATACGGGCATGAGCTTGTCGGCGGCGGCGTGGGCGAGGGTGCGTCCCGTCGCGGTGCCGCCGGTGAAGGTGACCTTGCCGACGCGCGGGTCCCGCACGATGGCGTCACCGACGATGCTGCCGCGGCCGGGGAGGACGGACAGCAGGGCGGCGGGCAGGCCGAGTTCGTCGAGTGCCCGGCCGATCAGGCGGCCGAGCGCCAGGGAGACGAGAGGGGTCCACTCGGCGGGCTTGAGGAGTACGGCGTTGCCGCCGGCGAGTGCGGGGGCGAGCTTCTGCGCGTCGCTGGCGACGGGCGAGTTCCAGGGGTTGATCGCGCCGACGACGCCGATCGGCTCGTACACGCTCATCGTCACGTAGTCGCCGCGCGAGGGGGTGAGCGCCTCCTCGGCGGTCTCCAGGGCGGCCGCCGTGTAGCGGAACGTCCCGGCGGCGCTGGCCACCAGGGCGCGGGTCTCGGTGAGCGCCTTGCCGGTGTCCGCGGTCTGCAGTGCGGCGAGGTGCTCGGCGTTGTCCTCGATCAACGTGGCTATTCGGTGCAGGAGTTGGGCGCGCTGGTGCGGCAGCAGGCGTCGCCAGCGCGGGTCGGCGGCGGCGCGGGCCGCCAGTGCCGTCGACTCCCGGTCGCCGTCGACGACTTCGAGCCGCGCTCCGTGCGCGCCGATCTGCTCCAGCTTCTTCGGCGACGTCCCGGCGGGTACGAACACGGTGCAGTCGAGCCCGGCCCGCGCGCAGTACGCGGCGACGGCCGTGCCCGCGTTGCCGCTGCTGTCGGCGATGACCCGGTCGGGGCCGAGGCGCCGTGCGAGGGCCGCGAGCATGACCGCGCCACGATCCTTGAAGGACAGCGTCGGCATCAGGAAGTCCAACTTGGCCGAAACCGGCCCCGCCAGCTCCACGAGGGGCGTGCGGCCCTCGCCGAGGGAGATCGCGGGGGCGGGCAGGGGCAGGCATTCCGCGTACCGACACAGCGAGTTGACCCGTCCCGCGAGTGCCTTCAGGGGAGCGGGTGAGGGGGAGAAGTCCAGGTCGAGGGGGCCACGGCAGGCCGGGCACGACCAGGTGAGCGAGCCGCCCGGGACGCGCGTCCCGTCGGC
>NZ_LIPN01000097.1 GCF_001418325.1 Streptomyces atriruber
TACGGAAGCGGCCCGCACCCTGTGAAGGGTGCGGGCCGCTTCCGTACGTGCCCGGCTCTCATGCCCCGGTCGGCGTGAAGACCGCGCTGAGGGTGTACGGGCGGTCCATCGTCATCGTCACGTTCTCGTCCGTGATGTCGTGGCGCCTGCCGTCGACGATCCAGGCGCTGACGCGGTAGCCCGCCGCGGGCTTCGCGGTGACGCCCACCGTGGTACCGGGCGCGTAGGGGCCGTGGACGGCGGGGCGGACCGTGCCGTTCGGGCTGGCCTCGATCGTGAGCCGGTGCCGGACGCGGGCCACCTTCAGCGCGCGGTAGCCGGCGACGACGGGGGCGGTCCTGCGGGCCAGCGCGGCGTTGTCGTTGTTCTCGTCGCCCAACGGCTGGCCGTCGACGGTGTTCTCGGTGTTCGAGTACTGGTTGACGGGGCTGCAGGGCTGGCCGCAGCTCTCCGAGTAGGCCATCAGGGAGTGGTAGTCGCGGCGCGGGGTGATCCACCCCGTTCCCGCGGGGGAGTTGAGCAGCTCGCGGTAGCCGCCGGAGGGGTCCTGCCGGTCGAGGGTGTCGCGGTCGTGGAACAGGCCCAGGTTGTGGCCGAGCTCGTGCCCGAGGTTGTACCACTCGCTGAGCGACTGGACGTCGACGGCCGAGTAGGCCAGCTCGTCGTCCAGGTGGCCCCTGGTGGGCAGGCTGGCCTGGCCCGAGGAGCCGACGGGGACGTCGTTGATGACGGTGACCAGGTCGACACCCAGCTCTTCGCGGTGGCGGTGCGCTGTCGCGCCCAGGTCGCGGTCCTGCGGGTCGGAGAGCTTCTCGAGCATGCGGGCGGCGGTCTGGTCGCCGCTGTAGCCGGTGTCGTAACGGCCCACGACGTCGATCCTGGCCGCGACGCCGCTGTCGGCCAGCGCCTGGTTCATGTAGGACTCGGCCATCCCGATGCGGGCCGCCATCGCCTGCTCTCCGCCGACCCGCCGCACCGCGGGCGGGGTGTATCCGGCGAGGACGTCGATGACGACGGGGTCGGCGGGATCGGCCGGGGCGCGGTCTTCGAGCGAGTCGTGCAGTTTCCGGGCGGCGCGCTCGTCGAGGGCGCCGTTGTCGGGCGCGGGGCGGCGGCGCGCGCCGGGGTTCTCCTCCGTGATCCGCAGCCGCGGGCGCTCTCCCGGCAGGGTGGTGACGTGGTACGTGCGCGCCCCCAGGTCGACCATGGCGTCGACGGCGGGCCGGTTCTTCTGGGCGAGCCGGTCCTTCTGGGCGAGCCGGTCCTCCTGGAGGGGCCAGTTCTCGATGACGGGGCGGGTCCCCTTCGCGGCGCGGCACACATGGCTCGCCGAGATCACCGCCTGCTGCTCCGGCGCCCCCTTGACGTGACCGGTCCACGTGACGGTGTCCCCCTCCGTCTCGCGGCCGTCCTGGACGAGCGTGATCCGCACGCCGGGGAACAGGTCGAGGGGGTGCTCGGTGGCCCGGCCGAAGCCGCCGGACGCGCACAGCCATCGGTAGTCGGCGACGTCGAGGGCGACGGTGCGTTCTCGGAGGACGTCTTTCTCGTTCGCGGACGGGCTGGGGCCAGAGGGGTGGGGTTCGGCCACCGCCACGGCCGTGCCGAGGGTGAGGGCGGCGGCGCACAGGCAGGCCAGCCGGATCGCGCCGCGCGGGCGCAAAGAGGGCGTCGGGATCATGGCGCTTGTCGTTCCACTGCGGGGGTGTGCGGCAACCGGGGGCCGCGCTTACGTCACCCGAGCGCGCGCCTGCGGCACTCACACGGCTGCGTCCATTCCGGCGTGGGGAAGAGCGGAACGCGGTGATCCGTATTCCGGAATTGCCCTGATCCGGCCAAGTGCCGTGAAGGCGTCATGAATTTCGGACAGCCTCAACTCTGTACTTCTGTCCCGCTATTGAGCAGGTGTTCCCCCCTCGGCATACTTCGACGTCCAGGGGCGAGAGCCCCTTTACCTCCAGGGGGAGACTTGCGCAGACAAGTGAAGAGAGCGTGCGGGGCCAGTATCGCCGCGGCGGTGGCCGTGGCGCTCGCGGCGGGCATGACCAGCCCCGCGGCCGCGGACCCCGCATCCGCGGGACGCACGGTCCAGGCGGAGGGGGGCCTCGGCAAGGGCGCGGGCAGGACCCACGTCACGCTGATCACCGGTGACCGCGCCGTCCTCGACGCCAACGGCCGGGTGGTCGGCATCGACCGCGCCAAGGGGCGGGAACACATCCCCGTACAGGTGCGGAGCAGCGGCGGACACACGCTGCTGATACCCGCCGACGCGCAGCGCCTGATAGCCGACGGCACCCTCGACCGGCGCCTTTTCGACGTCACGGAGCTGAACAACAAGCGCAACCGCGCGGCCCAGAAGAAGGGCCTCAAGGTCATCGTCGGCTACAAGGGCGCCGCCGCGGCCACCAAGGCCGACGTCCGCGGAGCCGGTGACACCACCGTCCGCAGGACCCTGAAGGCGCTGAACGCCGACGCGGTCAGCACGCCGAAGCAGGACGCGGGCGACCTGTGGGCCGCGCTCACCAGCGGCAAGGACGGCGCCCGCACCGCGGCGTCCGGCATCAGCCACGTCTGGTTCGACGGCGTCCGCAAGGCGAGCCTCGACAAGAGCGTCAAGCAGATCGGCGCCGACAAGGCCTGGGCCGCCGGGTACGACGGCAAGGGCGTCAAGATCGCCGTGCTGGACACCGGCGTCGACGCCACGCACCCGGACCTCAAGGACCAGGTGATCGCCGAGAAGAACTTCACGGCGTCGGCCGACGCCAAGGACCGCTACGGCCACGGCACCCACGTCGCGTCCATCGCGGCCGGCACGGGCGCCAAGTCCGGCGGAAAGTTCAAGGGCGTCGCGCCCGGCGCCAAGCTGCTCAACGGCAAGGTCCTCGGCGACGACGGCTACGGCGAGGACTCCGGCATCATCGCCGCCATGGACTGGGCGGCGGCCGAGGGCGCCGATGTCGTCAACCTCAGCCTCGGCGGCCCCGACGCCCCCGGCATCGACCCGCTCGAAGCGCAGGTCGACAAGCTCTCCGCGGAGAAGGGCATCCTCTTCGCGATCGCCGCGGGCAACGACGGCGAGCCCGCCTCGGTCGGCTCCCCGGGCAGCGCGGACGCCGCCCTCACCGTCGGCGCGGTCGACGACAACGACAAGCTGGCGGACTTCTCCAGCCAGGGCCCGCGGGTCGGCGACGGTGCGATCAAGCCCGACGTGACCGCTCCCGGCGTCGACATCACGGCCGCCGCCGCGCCCGGCTCGGTCATCGAGAAGGAGGTCGGCCAGAACCCGGAGGGCTATCTGACGATCTCCGGTACGTCGATGGCGACCCCGCACGTGGCGGGCGCCGCCGCCCTGCTCAAGCAGCAGCACCCGGACTGGAAGCACGACGAGCTCAAGGGCGCGCTCACCGGTTCCACCAAGGGCGGCAACTACACGGCGTTCCAGCAGGGTTCGGGACGCATCGCCGTCGACAGGGCCATCAAGCAGACCGTGATCGCCGAGCCGGTGTCGGTCAGCTTCGGCACGCAGCAGTGGCCGCACACCGACGACAAGCCGGTCACCAAGAAGGTGACGTACAAGAACCTCGGCAAGGACGACGTCACCCTCGACCTGACGGCGACCGCCACCGACCCGAAGGGCCGTCCGGCCCCGGACGGCTTCTTCACCCTCGGCGCGAAGAAGGTCACCGTCCCCGCGGGCGGCACCGCCTCCGTCGACCTGACCGCCGACTCCAAGCTGGGCGGCACGGTCGACGGCTCGTACTCCGCGTTCGTCGTGGCGAGCGGCGGCGGCCAGTCCGTGCGCACGGCCGCCGCGGTCGACCGCGAGGTGGAGTCGTACGACCTCACGGTCAAGCACATCGGGCGTGACGGACAGCCGACGAAGCACTACAACGACTCGGTCCAGGGTCTCACCGGCTCCGCCAAGGGCCAGGACCTGAGCACGTACGACCCCTCGGGCGCCTACAAGATCCGTGTCCCCAAGGGCAGTTACGTCCTCGACTCGAACATCGCGGTCGACCTGGAGGACCTCGGCAAGGGCATCGACTGGATGGCCCAGCCGAAGATCGACATGACCAAGGACACCACGGTCACGGTCGACGCGCGGACCGCGAAGCCGGTCGACGTCACCGTGCCCGCGACCGACGCCAAGAGTGTCCTCGCGGCGCCCGACTACACGGTCGAGACGGCGGACTTCAGCAGCAGCTTCGGCTGGCTGATGGAGGAGTACAAGAACTTCCGCACCGGTGCCGTCGGGGCCGCCCCGACCGGCGTCAAGCTCAGCCAGCAGTGGCCGGGCGTCTGGACCAAGGGCGACAACACCGAGTACAACGTCCTCTCGGGCGGCTCGGTGAAGCAGGTCGCCACCGGCTACACCAAGCACTACAAGGCGAGCGAGCTGGCCACGGTCAAGGCCGGGCTCGGCGCCGCCGCGAGCGGCAAGACGGGCTCGCTGCGCGCGGCCGGTGAGCTGCCCGTCGGCAGCGGCACCTGGTCGGTCTCCGTCCCGACGAAGCTGCCCGCGAACCGCACGGTGTACGTGTCCACCGCGGACAAGGTCGAGTGGGGCCTGGAGTTCGAGCAGAACGGTCCGGACGACGCAGAGGGCTGGCCGACCATCGAGACCGCCTACTCGCTGGGCGCCCCGCAGACCTTCAAGGCGGGCACGACCTACGAGAAGACGTTCAACACGGCCGTCTTCGGTCCGCGCATCGGCGGTGAGTACGGCGTCTACCGGCGCGGCAACGAGATCGCGGGCTACCTGCCGCTGCTCGCCGACGGCAAGACCCACGCGGGCTACTCGAAGTTGACGTCGGTGAAGACGACGTTGACCCGCAACGGCACCCAGATCGGCGAGAACGACGACCCGCTGGTCGGCGAGAAGCCGTTCAAGGTGCCCTCGGGCGACGCCGCGTACAAGCTGTCGACGTCCGTGAAGCGCAGCGTCAAGGTGGGCGCGGCCTCCACGCGGATCGACGCGAGCTTCAGCTTCCGCTCCAAGAAGGCCGACGAGGCGAAGCTGCCGGTCTCCTCGGTGCGGTTCAGCCCGAAGGTCGGCCTGGACAGCCGGGCGAAGGCCGACGAGAAGCAGTCGGTGCCGGTCACGGTCCAGGGCGCGGCTGCGGGCTCGAACCTCAAGTCCCTTTCCGTGTACGTCTCCTACGACTACGGCCAGACCTGGAAGAAGGTCACGGTCAGCAACGGAAAGATCTCCGTGAAGAACCCGGCGAAGAACAAGGCGATCTCGTTCCACGCCAAGATCGCGGACAAGAAGGGCAACAAGTCGACGCTGTCGATCTATAACGCGTTCTACAGCAAGTAGACGCACCCCAGAGGTCGGCCAACGGCTAACGGCTGACACCTGACGGCGCGGCACCGAACGGACTGTCGATCACATATCGCCAGAACCCGTCGGTGCCGCGTCGTACCACGTCGGTGGCCGTGGACCGGGCCTCGCCGGCGCCGATCTCCCAGTCCACGACGAGCAGCGCGACGTCCCCCGCGACGTGCACGTGCCGGGGCCGCACGGAGATCGGCAGCCCGAGGGCGAGGAAGGGCGCGTTCGCCGCGGAGATCTCCGCACCACCGTGCACGGCGTCCCCCGACTCGGGCACGAAGGCGGCCCGCTCCTCGTAGAGCTCGCGCACGGCCCGCGGATCCCCGCTGTTGAACCGCGCCGCGAAGGCCGCGGGGACGTCCTCGGGCTGCGTCGGCAGGGCGGGCGCCGTCCGTCCGGCCGGGGTGCCGGTCGTGCTGTCGCTCATGTTCACGTTCATGCTGTTGGCCATGGCCGAACCGTAGGATGCCCCCTCGTGACTCACCGAACGGTAAGCGCCGCCCGCCCCGGTCTGCCCGACGACGCCCTGGCCGAGGTCGCCGCCCCGAGCCCCGACTGCCCCGTCGAGATCACGCTCGCCGCGCTGCGCGGCCGCTGGACCACGCTCGTCGTCCGCGAGCTGCTGCGCAGGGACACCCACACGTACGGTGAACTGTCCGCGGCGCTCCCGCAGTTGTCCGACAAGACCCTGACCGAGCGGCTGGCGCAGCTGGTCGCCGCGGGCGCGGTCCACCGCACCCGGACCCCCGGCTGGCCCTCCACGGTGACCTATGGGCTCACCCCGCGCGGCCGCGAGCTCGGACCGGTCCTGCAGGCGCTGTGGGACTGGGGCGCCGCCGCGGTGACCCCGTGACGGACGTCGCGCCCCCGGATCAGCTCCCCGAGCCGTAGGGCTTGGTGATGATCTCCAGGTTGTGGCCGTTCGGGTCCTCCCAGTAGACGCCGCGGCCGCCGTCGTTGGTGTTGGTCTCGTTGACGCGCTGGTGGTACGGGTCGGCCCAGTAGGTGAGGCCGCGGCTCTTGATGCGCCCGAAGATCTCGTCGAACTCGCCGTCGGAGACGAGGAAGGCGTAGTGCTGGGGCGCGAGCGGTCCGTCGTCGCTCTCGTAGTAGTCGAGGGTCACGCCGTTGGGGATCTCCACCGGGATGAAGGGGCCGTACTGGGGGCTCACCTCCAGACCCAGGATGTCCGCGAGGAACTGGGCGGACGCCTTCTTGTCCCGCGCCGCGACGATGGTGTGGTTCAGCTCGATCGACATCGTGTGACCTCCCGGTCCGTCGGTCCTACCGTTGTCCTGCGGTGGCACGGACAACGGTAGGACCGACAGCGGGGGCGCCGTATCGGTCGGCGGGTCCGGCGCGGTGCGCCATGGGGCCTAGGCCCCCCGGCCGAGACGGCTTCAGGCCACACCCGTCGCCGGTGCCGGACCGTCCCGACGACGTCAGATCGTCGCGGTGTCGATCACGAAGCGGTAGCGCACGTCGCTGGCGAGGACCCGCTCGTACGCCTCGTTGATCTGGTCGGCGCGGATCAGCTCGATCTCCGCGCCGAGCCCGTGCGCGGCGCAGAAGTCCAGCATCTCCTGCGTCTCCTGGATGCCGCCGATGCCGGAGCCCGCGAGGGTCTTGCGGCCGCCGATCACGGAGAACAGGTTCAGGGAGACCGGCTTCTCGGGGGCGCCGACGTTCACGAAGGCGCCGTCCGTGCGCAGCAGACCCAGGTACTTGTCCAGGGGCAGCGGCGCGGAGACCGTCGAGAGGATCAGGTCGAAGGAGCCCGCGAGCTGCTCGAAGGTGGCGTCGTCGCTGGTCGCGTAGTAGTGGTCGGCGCCCAGCTTCAGGCCGTCGTCCTTCTTGCGCAGGGTCTGCGACAGGACGGTGACCTCGGCGCCCATGGCGTGCGCGATCTTGACGGCCATGTGGCCGAGACCGCCGAGGCCGACGACGGCGACCTTCTTGCCGGGGCCCGCGTGCCAGTGCGCGAGCGGGGAGTACGTGGTGATGCCGGCGCACAGCAGCGGGGCGGCCACGTCGAGCGAGAGCCCGTCGGGGATGCGGACGGTGAACGCCTCGTCCACGACGATGTGCGTGGAGTAGCCGCCGTAGGTCGGCTCGCCGTTCTTGTCGAGCGCGTTGTACGTGCCGATGTTGCCCTGCGCGCAGTACTGCTCCAGGCCCGCCCTGCAGTTCTCGCACTCGCGGCAGGAGTCGACCATGCAGCCGACACCGACGCGGTCACCCACGGTGAACTTGGTGACACCGGGGCCGACCTCGGTGACGGTTCCGGCGATCTCGTGGCCGGGCACCATCGGGTAGATGCCCTTGCCCCAGCCGTCGCGGGCCTGGTGGATGTCCGAGTGGCAGATACCGGCGTACTTGATGTCGATCAGGACGTCGAACTCGCCGACGGCGCGGCGCGGCACGGTGGTCCGCTCCAGGGGCGCCTCGGGGGCGGGAGCGGCGTAGGCGGAAACGGTGGTGATCTGCTCAGTCATGTCATCGAGGCTGCCAGTGACCTGCGGTGTCACCCAGACACCCGTTCTGCCTACGACCACTGTGCCTACCACTGGCGGGGTCAGGCTCGGGGGCGTACGAGGCTGGATACTGGAAACGATGAATGACGACGAGAACCCCGCGCTCCTCGACAGCCGGGCCGAGCTGAGCGAGTTCCTGCGCACCCGCAGGGCGCGGCTGCAGCCCCAGGACGTCGGGCTGCCGAATTTCGGACGGCACCGCAGGGTGCCCGGTCTGCGCCGCGAGGAGCTCGCACAGCTCGCCGGGGTCTCCGTCGCCTACTACACCCGGCTCGAGCAGGGCAACGGCCGCAACGTCTCCGCCGAGGTGCTCGACGCGATCGCGCGGGCCCTGCGCCTCACCGACGCGGAGCACGCGCATCTGACGCGGCTCGCGAAGCCGAAGTCGGTCAAGAAGAAGCGGGCGGCCCGCCAGCAGCACATGCGGCCCGCCCTGCAGCAGCTCCTGGACTCCATCCAGTCCGTGCCCGCGTACGTGGTCGGCCGCCGCACGGACATCCTCGGCTGGAACGCGCTCGCCGCGGCGCTCTTCGGCGACTGGGGCGAGCTCGCGCCGGGCGACCGGAACTGGGCGCGCATCTGCTTCCTCGACCCGCGCTCGCGCGATCTGTTCGTGGACTGGGAGCAGAAGGCGTCGGACATCGTCAGCTATCTGCGGATGGACGCGGGCTGCTATCCCAACGACCCCGAGCTGTCCGCGCTGGTCGGCGAACTCTCCGTGAAGAGCGAGGAGTTCAGGGGCCTGTGGGCCACGCACGACGTCCGGGAGAAGGGCCACGGCGTCAAGCGCATGCACCACGCGCTGGTGGGCGACCTGACGCTCTCGTTCGAGACGCTGCGACTGCCGGACGACTGCGACCAGTCCCTGATGATGTACCACGCGGAGCCGGACTCGGCGTCGGCGCAGGGGCTGCGGCTGCTCGCCAGCTGGGGGCGGGACGCGTCGTCGGTGGGTTCGTCGAAGACGTAGGGAGCGGGGATTTCGCGGGCGGCGGAACGCTCCGCACTGCGCCGACGGCCGTACGGCTCCTAGGCTGGGGAAGTGAGCAGCCAAGAGCGCCAGAAGGCGAACGAAGCCCGCGTCATCCACCTGCGCCCGGTCGAGGCGGCGCCGGACCCCGCCCCGGCCAAGGAGGCCAAGGAGCCCCTGTGGCGCGACGTCGTCGGCGACGTCCTGCGCCGTGAGCGCCTCGCGCAGGAGCGCACGCTCAAGGACGTGGCCGACGCCGCCCGGATCTCCATGCCCTACCTCTCAGAGCTGGAGCGCGGCCGCAAGGAGGCCTCCTCCGAGGTCCTCGCGGCCGCCGCCCGCGCACTCGGCCTCGGCCTGCCCGACCTGCTGTCCCTGGCCCAGACCCGACTGGCCGGCCTTCCCCGCGCGAGGCCGGCCAGGGCTTCCTGCCAGGGCGAGGTCCGCCTGGCCGCTTAAGCCGCGGCGGGCAGTGCCCGCCTGCTGAGGACCTGGTCCGCCAGGCCGTACGCGACCGCTTCCTGTGCGGTGAAGAACTTGTCGCGGTCCATGTCGGCGCGCAGTGTCGCGATGTCGTGGTGCGTGTGGTGGGCCAGCACCTCCTCGACCTGCGAGCGGATCCGGAGCATCTCCTTCGCCTGCAGGCTGAGGTCCGACACGGTGCCCTGCTGACCACGGCTCGCGGGCTGCCCGAGCAGGACGCGCGCGTGGTCGAGCACGAACCGCCGTCCCGGGTCGCCGCCGGCGAGCAGCACGGCGGCCGTCGAGGCGGCCTGGCCGACGCAGAACGTCGAGATCGGTGCGGTGATGAAGCTCATCGTGTCGTAGATGGCCATGAGTGAAGTGAACGATCCGCCGGGCGAGTTGATGTAGAGGGAGACCTCGCGCTCCGGGGCGGACGATTCGAGATGCAGCAGCTGTGCGATGACGACGTTGGCGACTCCGTCGTCGATCTCCGTGCCGAGGAAGATGATCCGCTCGGAGAGCAGTCGGCTGTAGACGTCGTAGGCCCGCTCGCCGCCCTGCTGGGTGCGCTCGACGACGGTGGGAATGGTGTACTGGCTCATTCTCTTGCCTCCTCCTCAGTTGCCCAGTCCGATGCGGCGCTTCGACCCGGCGGGCCGCACGTCGTCCAGCGAGGCGACCACGTGGTCGACCATTCCGTACTCCTTGGCCTGCTCGGCGGTGAACCACCGGTCGCGGTCGCCGTCCCGCGAGATCGTCTCCTCGCTCTGCCCGGTGTGCTCGGCGGTGAGCCGCTCGATGGTCCGCTTCGTGAACTCCAGGTTCTCCGCCTGGATGGCGATGTCCGCGGTGGTGCCGCCGATGCCGGCGGAGGGCTGGTGCATCATGATCCGCGCGTTGGGCAGCGCGAACCGCTTCCCGTGCGTGCCCACGCTGAGCAGGAACTGCCCCATGCTGGCGGCGAATCCCATGGCCAGGGTGGCCACGTCGTTCGGGATGAGCCGCATGGTGTCGTAGACGGCGAGCCCGGCGGTGACGGACCCGCCGGGGCTGTTGATGTACAGGCTGATGTCGGTCTTCGGGTCCTCCGCGGACAGCAACAGCATCTGCGCGCAGACGCGGTTGGCGGAGACCTCGTCGACCTGCGTGCCGAGGAACACGATCCGCTGGTGGAGCAGTTGCGCGGCGAGATGGTCGTCGAACCGCGAGGGTGCGGTGTCCCCGTCCTCACCCCGCGACCGCGGGGAGTCCCAGCCACTGTCCCGTACCGACATAACGCCTCCCAAGTCCTCAGCGACGCCCAACGCCCCGCTCTGCTCCCACTGTTGCCCGCGGCTCCCGCCCCTGTCTGAAATCTCTGCCGGGGGCAGATTCGCTGAGGGCAGAGGGGAGATCCGGGGGCGTTAGGGTTCTGTCCTCGTGGAGTGGATATCGCCCGTAAGTACGTTGCTCGGCGCGGGAATCGGCATCGGCGCCACGCTCCTGGCGGACCGGATCCGGTGGCGGCGGGAGAGCGGGGAACGTGAGACGGCGACGCGGCGGCAGCTGTACGCGGAGTACACGGCGGCGCTCTCCCGCGTCCGCACGGCGCTGCACGAGTCCGCGCAGCCCGGGGGAGGGCGCCCCGTGCCCGGCAGTGAGGCGCACGCGCGCGAGGTCCGGGACGGCTTCCTCGCGCCGGGGGCCTACGAGATCCGGCACCAGCTGGCGATCATCGCCCCGCCCGATGTCGTCGAGGCGGCCAGATGCGCCTTCATCGCCCTGCGGACGACCCGGGACCGCGTCATCGAGGGCGTGACGGCCGACAGCGAGGCCTACGCCGAGCTGGAGGCCGGGAACGACACGGCCGTCGCCGAACTCCGCCGCGTCATGCGGCGTGACCTCGGCGTCGACCGAGGGGGTCGGTGAAGGGCGCTACCAGGAGTACACGTAGCGATTCGTCACGGGGTCGAACCTGGTGTCCACGGGGTGTGGTGCGAGGGCGAACTCCGCCTCGGTCCAGGCGAGTATCGCCGCCGCGAGGCCCTCCGGCTGGTAGTCCGTGTGGGGGAACAGGACGCGGTGGACGGTGATCGTGGTGTGCCGCGGGGCGTGCCGCGCCTCGATCGCGGGGGCGGCGAGCGTGACGCCGTGCCGCAGCCACGCCGCCTCATCCGGGGTGATCCGCCAGCCCGAGCGGTCGGTGGGCGGGTGGGTGA
>NZ_LIPN01000098.1 GCF_001418325.1 Streptomyces atriruber
TGCCAGGGGTAGGTGAGGTGCGGCTGCTGCGGGGGGTACGGCTCGTGCGGGACGGAGGAGTACGGCTCGTGCGGGACGTGGGCGTCGTACGGAGGGTGGGTCATCCCGGTTCTCCTTGCGCGGCTTCCGGCCCGGTGTGCGGACCGCGGGGAGCGAGGGGAGCCGAGACGTTACTCGTAAGTAGTGGTGGTGTGCGGGGTTTTCGGTGAACAAGTCAGTCGGTCTGTTGTGTGGGTGACAACTGGTCCTGGTGTGCGCCCAGTTGTCTCTCCTGAAGGACGGGGAAGCGCCGGGGGGCCAGGAAGAGCAGCACGGTCAGGGCGAGCAACGCGGCGCAGCCCGCGCCGAGGTAGACCGTGTCGACGGCGGCGTCGACGGCCCGCCGCAGCGGCTCGGGATCGGCCACGGACCCGGGGTCCTCCAGGATGCGCGCCACCGAGTCGAGGGACCCGGCCCCGTCGAGCCGCGCGCTCAGCACGCCGTTGGCGACGGCGCCGAACAGGGCGGCGCCGAGGGTCTGCCCGATCTGCCGGCAGAACAGCACGGAGGCCGTGGCCGTGCCGCGCTCGGCCCAGCCGACGCTGGACTGGACGGCGACGATGAGCGGCAGCTGGAAGAGGCCGAGGGCCGCGCCGAGCAGCAGCATGAGCAGCGCGGGCTGCCAGGCGGTGCCGGGGTAGGGCAGGAGCGGGAAGGTGAAGAGGACCAGCGCGGCCGCGGAGATGCCGGTGATCGCGGTGTTGCGGAAGCCGATCCTGCGGTACACGTGCTGGCTCAGGGCGGCGGAGACCGGCCAGCTGAGCGTCATCACGGAGAGCACGAACCCGGCGGCGACCGGGGCGAGTCCGAGCACGGACTGGGCGTACGTGGGCAGGAACACGGTGGGCGCCACCATCAGGAGGCCGAGCGCGCCGAGGGCGAGGTTCACGGCGGCGATGGTGCGCCGTCGCCAGACCCAGCCGGGGATGATCGGCTCCGCGGCCCGGCGCTCGACGAGGACGACGACGGCGATGAGCAGGAGCCCGGCGCCGAACAGCCCGAACGACGGCGCCGACACCCAGTCCCAGGCGACCCCGCCCTGCACGAGCGCGGTCAGGAGGGTGCCGCCGCAGGCGAAGACGGCGAGCGCGCCGGGCCAGTCGATGCGGCCGCGCGGGACGGCCTCGCGCGCCGGTTCGTGGAGGTGGCGCACGATCAGCCAGAGGGCGAGCGCCCCGATGGGCAGGTTGATCAGGAAGATCCAGCGCCAGTCCGCGTACGAGGTGATGACGCCGCCGAGCGCGGGGCCCGCGACGGCCGACGTGGCCCACACGGTCGACAACTTGGCCTGGATCTTGGGGCGTTCCTTGAGCGGATAGAGGTCGGCGGCGAGGGTCTGCACGGTGCCCTGGACGGCGCCGCCGCCGAGGCCCTGGACGACGCGGAAGGCGATCAGCGACTCCATGTTCCAGGCGAGGGCGCAGAGCGCGGAGCCGAGGAGGAACAGCACGCAGCCCGCGATGAGGACGGGCTTGCGGCCGAAGGTGTCGGAGAGCTTGCCGTAGACGGGCAGGGTGACGGTCGCCGCGAGGAGATAGCCGGAGAAGAGCCAGGAGAAGATCGAGAAGCCGCCGAGCGCGCCCACGATCTGCGGGACGGCGGTCGACACGATGGTGGAGTCGACGGCGGCCAGCGCCATGGCGAGCATGAGCGCGGCGACGACCGCGCCCCTGCCGCGTATCGCGTCCTGGGTGCCCACAGAACTTCCTTCCCCCTGCATCCGGTTGCTGCGGGTCACCATCTCACCCGGTGGAGGGCGAGGGCAGGGTGGACGGCGGGGTGGAGCCAACCCTGAGTCGCACTCCACCGGGGGGTGGAGATCCCCTAGGGGTACCTCCGTACAACGGACTGGGGAGCGTTCGTCCCACTGGAGGATGAGCCGGGCCGCGGCGGTCCTTAGATTTGCTTTACGAGCCGGGCACGGGGCCGGCTCGTACGTCCCACCCCCGCCGGCCGGGCGAACCGTACCGGCGGGGGTGGGGTTTTCCCCCGGAAAAGACTGCGCTGAGCACCAGCGCGCGGGGGCCTGTCGTGACACCAGACTGAAGCGCGAGAGCGCGCAGCGTATCCACCCGGCTCGCCGCAGGACCGACATAGGAGATTTACCGTGACAACGGCTGTGACAACACCCAGGCACGGGGGCACTGGAGGGCGTACGGCCGTGGCGGCACGAGCGCGCCAGGTCGTGAAGGCGTACGGCTCCGGGGAGACCCGCGTCGTCGCGCTCGACCACATCGACGTGGACATCGCCCGCGGGCAGTTCACCGCGATCATGGGTCCCTCGGGCTCCGGCAAGTCCACCCTGATGCACTGCCTCGCGGGCCTCGACACGGTCAGCAGCGGCCAGATCCACATCGACGAGACCGAGATCACCGGTCTCAAGGACAAGAAGCTCACGCGGCTGCGCCGGGACCGGATCGGCTTCATCTTCCAGGCGTTCAACCTGCTCCCGACCCTGAACGCCATCGAGAACATCACGCTCCCGATGGACATAGCGGGCCGCAAGCCCGACCGGGCCTGGCTCGACCAGGTGGTGGAGACCGTGGGGCTCGCCGGGCGCCTCAAGCACCGCCCGACCGAGCTCTCCGGCGGTCAGCAGCAGCGCGTCGCCGTGGCCCGCGCGCTCGCCTCCCGCCCTGAGATCATCTTCGGCGACGAGCCGACCGGAAACCTCGACTCCCGTGCGGGGGCGGAGGTGTTGGGCTTCTTGCGTCGCTCGGTGACCGAGCTCGGCCAGACCATCGTGATGGTGACGCACGATCCGGTCGCCGCCTCTTACGCGGACCGTGTTCTGTACCTCGCCGATGGCCGGATCGTCGACGAGATGCACCACCCGACCGCCGACCAGGTCCTGGACCGCATGAAGTCGTTCGATGCCCGGGGGCGCACGTCATGACCGTCCTCACGACCTCCCGGCCCCAGGCCGGTGCCCGTGTCTCCTGCCCTGCCCGCGGGCGGAGCCCGCTATCAGACAGGCGTATCTTCGGCGACGAGCCGACCGGAAACCTCGACTCCCGTGCGGGGGCGGAGGTGTTGGGCTTCTTGCGTCGCTCGGTGACCGAGCTCGGCCAGACCATCGTGATGGTGACGCACGATCCGGTCGCCGCCTCTTACGCGGACCGTGTCCTGTACCTCGCCGATGGCCGGATCGTCGACGAGATGCACCACCCGACCGCCGACCAGGTCCTGGACCGCATGAAGTCGTTCGACGCCCGGGGGCGCACGTCATGACCGTCCTCAAGACCTCGATGCGCAACTTCTTCGCGCACAAGGGACGCATGGCGCTCTCCGCGGTCGCCGTGATCCTGTCGGTGGCGTTCGTCTGCGGCACGCTCGTCTTCTCCGACACCATGAGCACCACCTTCGACAAGCTCTTCGCGGCGACCTCCGCCGACGTCACCGTCAGCCCCAAGTCCGCCGAGGACGCGGGGGACACCCCGCGCAGCGGCAAGCCCGAGTCGATGCCCGCCTCCGTCGTGCGGCAGGCGGAGAAGGCCAAGGGCGTGAAGGCCGCCGAGGGCGCGGTCAGCAGCCAGAGCGTGACCATCGTCAACGCGAAGAACAAGAACATGGGCCCCACCAACGGCGGCCCGACCATCGCGGGCAACTGGACGCGCAACGACCTGCGTTCGATGGACATCACCTCCGGCCACGCCCCGCGCGGCCCCACCGAGGTGATGGTCGACGCCGACACCGCCGACAAGCACGGCCTGGGGCTCGGTGACGAGCTGCGCACCATCACCGCCACCGGCGACCTCACCGCGAAGATCTCCGGCATCGCCACCTTCAAGGTGACCAACCCCGGCGCCGCGATCGTCTACTTCGACACCGCGACCTCCCAGCGCGGGCTCCTCGGCACCACCGGCCGGTTCACGCACGTCAACCTCACCGCCGACGCGGGCGTCAGCGACACCCAGCTGAAGCGGAACGTCGCCGGGGTCCTCGACGCCAAGACCTCCTCGTACGACATCAAGACGCAGAAGGAGACCGCGGACGACAACCGCGACTCCGTCGGCAGCTTCCTCAACGTCATGAAGTACGCGATGCTCGGCTTCGCCGGGATCGCCTTCCTCGTCGGCATCTTCCTCATCATCAACACCTTCTCGATGCTGGTCGCCCAGCGCACCCGCGAGATCGGCCTGATGCGCGCCATCGGCTCCAGCCGCAAGCAGGTCAACCGCTCCGTCCTCGTCGAGGCGCTGCTGCTCGGCGTGTTCGGCTCGGTCCTCGGGGTCGGCGCGGGCATCGGGCTCGCCGTCGGCCTGATGAAGCTCATGTCCGGCATGGGCATGGAACTGTCCACCGGCGACCTCACCGTCAACTGGACGACGCCCGTGATCGGCATGGTCCTCGGCATCGTCGTCACCGTCCTCGCCGCCTACCTCCCCGCACGACGGGCCGGCAAGGTCTCGCCGATGGCCGCGCTCCGCGACGCGGGCACCCCGGCCGACGGCAGGGCGAGCGCGCTGCGCGCCGTCATCGGGCTCGTCCTCACCGGCGCCGGCGGCTACGCCCTCTGGGCCGCCTCGCAGGCCGACAAGGCCAAGGACGGCTCGCTCCTCCTGGGCGGCGGAGTCGTCCTCTCCCTCATCGGCTTCGTCGTCATCGGCCCGGTGCTCGCCTCCGGCGTGGTCCGCGTCATCAGCGCGGTCCTGCTCCGGATGTTCGGCCCGGTCGGGCGGATGGCCGAGCGCAACGCCCTGCGCAACCCGCGCCGCACCGGCGCCACCGGCGCGGCCCTGATGATCGGCCTCGCGCTGGTCGCCTGCCTCTCCGTCGTCGGCTCCTCGATGGTCGCCTCCGCCACCGACGAGCTCGACAAGTCGGTCGGCGCGGACTTCATCGTCCAGCCCACCCAGCCCGGCATCTCCATCACGGAGAAGGCCGCGCAGGCCCTCGGCAAGGCCGATCACGTCGCCCACATCACGCGCTACAAGCAGATCAACGCGGACATGACCACGCCCTCGGGCAAGACCGTGGACGGCGTCGGCCTGAGCGCCGCCGACCCCTCCTACGCCACGGACCTGCGGCGCGAGACCACCGCGGGCAAGCTGTCCGCCGCCTACGGCAAGGACGCCATGTCGGTCGGCGACGACTTCGCCAGGAAGCACCGCCTGAAGGTCGGCGACGAGCTGAAGATCGCCTTCGAGCACGGCAGGACGGCGAAGCTGAGGCTCGCCGCGATCACCGACGACGACACCACGGTCGACCGCGGATCGATGTACCTCAACATCTCGACGATGGAGAAGTACGTCCCCGCGGACCGCGTCCCGCAGAACGACATGATGTTCGCCTCGGCCACCAAGGGCCAGGAGGAGGCCGCGTACGCCTCCCTGAAGAAGTCCCTGGACGCGTACCCGCAGTACAAGGTGATGGACCAGACCGACTTCAAGCAGACGCTGAAGGACCAGGTCGGCCAGCTCCTGAACATGGTCTACGGCCTGCTCGGCCTCGCGATCATCGTCGCGATCCTCGGCGTCGTGAACACCCTGGCCCTCTCGGTGGTGGAGCGCACCCGCGAGATCGGCCTGATGCGGGCGATCGGCCTCTCGCGCCGCCAGCTGCGCCGCATGATCCGCATGGAGTCGGTGGTCATCGCCCTCTTCGGCGCCCTGCTCGGCCTCGGCCTCGGCATGGGCTGGGGCGCGACCGCCCAGAAGCTCCTGGCGCTGGAGGGCCTGAAGGTCCTGGAGATCCCGTGGCCGACGATCATCGCGGTCTTCATCGGGTCGGCGTTCGTGGGCCTCTTCGCGGCGCTGGTCCCGGCCTTCCGGGCCGGCCGGATGAACGTCCTCAACGCCATCGCCACCGAATAGCCACACCGACGGGGGACACGGGGGAACGGGGGAGCCGGCCCCCCGCGTCCCGCCGCCGCGGGCGTCAGTCCTTGCGCAGCAGCACGTATCCGTAGGCGGTGTCCTCGGCCACGTAACGGGTGCCCGGATGCAGACCGTTGGCGTACGCGACCGGGTCCTTCGTCCAGCCGGACCGGACGTCGAGAGCGACGTAGTCGGGCACGACCGGGCGGGCCGCGCCCGTCCAGAAGACGCGGGCGCGGGAGGTCAGCCTGCTGATGGGCCCGATGTTCGCCTCGACGGTGGCGTCGTCCGGGATCCGGTCGAGCATCTTCTCCACGGCGACGACCTGTTCGCTCTTGCGGTACGTCGCCGCCTCGGTGACGCCCGCCAGCGGCAGCGACGTGGTGAGGGCGAGCGCCGCGACGGCGGCGCACGCGGGCACCCGGTCCGCGTACGTGCGCAGCCACGGCTTCCCGCTCCGGCGCAACGTGTCGGCGGCGTCGACGAGGGCGAGCAGGACGACCGGCATCAGGACGGCGCTGTAGTGCCAGTCCGTGCCCCAGTAGTGGTCGTCGGCGGAGAGGAACCGCCAGCCGAGGGTGGGGAGCGCGATCAGGAGCAGCGGCGAGCGCAGGGCGAGGAGCCCGGTGGTGGGCAGGAGCAGCCAGAGGAGGGTGCGCAGCTTGGTGCCGGTCCCGTCGAGGGCCCCGGCGGTGGGGCCCGCCTCGCCGACCTTGCCCCAGTAGTCGTACGAGCCGACCGAGTTGAAGGCGGGGATGATCATCGTGAGCGTGACGAGGGTGGCGATCGCGCCGAACGCGGCGACACCGAGGGCGTAGGGCAGGGCCTTGGGGTCCGAGCGGCGGCACCGGATCGCCACGACCACGGCGAGGGCCGCGAGGGTCACCCCGAGGTCCTCCTTGACGAGGACGAGTGGCAGCGCCCAGATCAGCGAGGCCCGCCACCGCTGCCGCAGCAGCGCTTCGAGGGAGAAGGCGATCAGCGGCACCGCGAAGCAGATCTCGTGGAAGTCGAAGTCGACGGCGCGCTGGATCCCCCACGACAGCCCGTAGGCGACGCCGACGGCGAGCCCGGACACGCGCCCCAGGAGCCGGGTCGCGGCCCGGGTGACGGGCACCACCGACACGGCGATGAGCAGCGCCTGCGCGACGAGCAGCGTGAGCGGCGAGGGGAAGAGCCGGTAGGCGGGCGCGAGGAGGGCGGTGACCGGGCTGAAGTGGTCACCGAGGATGTTGGCGCCGGGCCCCTTGAGGTCGGCCACCGGCACCTGGAGGTGCGCGTAGGAGCGCACGGCCTGCTCGAAGATCCCGAGGTCCCAGGAGAGGCTCTCCAGCCGCCGGTACCGGCAGACGGACACGACGGCGTACGCGACGAAGAGCCCGGCGGCGAGCAGATACGGGGCGCGGTCCCAGAGCCGTCTTCCCCCGCCTGCGGCGGGGACGGTCCGGTCCCGCGCCGGTATGAGCTCGTCGGCACGCTCCTGGACGGGGAGGTCGGTCTTGGCTCCGGGGGGCATGGGGTGGCTTTCTGGTGG
>NZ_LIPN01000099.1 GCF_001418325.1 Streptomyces atriruber
CTGGGCGGGCACTCCCTGCTGGCCATGCGTCTCGTCGGCCGCGTCCGCGCGGTCATGGGTGTGGACCTGGCGATACGGGACCTCTTCGCCGCCCCGACGATCGCCGCCCTCGCGCGCACCGTGGAAGCGGCCACGCACCCGGTCGACCGCCCGGCGCTGGCGCCCGCCACGCGCCCGGAGCGCATGCCGTTGTCGTTCGCGCAGCGCCGGTTGTGGTTCCTGTACCGGCTGGAGGGGCCCAGCGCGACGTACAACGTGCCGGTGGTGCTGCGCCTGTCCGGCGCCCTGAACACCGAGGCCCTGCGCGCCGCCCTGAACGACGTGGTCGCGCGGCACGAGGCACTACGCACGGTCTTCCCGGACGTCGACGGACGGCCGTACCAGGACATCCGCCCCGCCGCCCAAGCCCGGCCCGAGGTGAGCGTCCACACGGTCACCGAAGCGCAGCTGACCGGTGCCGTGGACCAAGCCGTCCGCCACCCCTTCGACCTCGCGACCGAACTGCCCCTCCGCGCAGCCCTGTTCACGGTCGAGGACAGCGAAGACGAGCACGTACTCGCCCTGGTGATCCACCACATCGCGGGCGACGGCTGGTCCATGGGCCCCCTCGCGCGTGACCTCGGCACCGCCTACGCCGCCCGTTGCGCTGGCGGCGCCCCGGCGTGGGGGCCGCTGCCCGTCCAGTACGCCGACTACACCCTCTGGCAGCACGAGCTCCTCGGCGATGAGAACGACCCCGACAGCCTGCTGGCCGCCCAACTCGCTTACTGGAAGGGCGCGCTGGCCGGGCTCCCCGACCGCATCGACCTGCCCACCGACCTCGCCGAGCGGGCGTCCGGCGACCGGCGGGGAGAAGTGGCGGAGCTTTCCTTGCCCGCCGATCTGCACGCGGAACTCGTCCGGGTCGCCAAGGGCCAGCGAAGCACCGTTTTCATGGTGCTGCAGGCCGCCCTGAGCGTGCTGCTGCACCGCCTCGGCGCCGGGACCGACATTCCGATCGGCACGCCGACGGCAGGCCGCGCCCAGCAGGAGCTGGACACCCTCATCGGCAACTTCGTCAACACGCTGGTGCTCCGCACCGACCTGTCCGGCGACCCCACCTTCACCGAACTCCTCGACCGCGTCCGCGAGAGCGACCTCAACGCCTACGCCCACCAGGACGTGCCCTTCGAGAGCCTGGTCGAGGCGCTCAACCCGACCCGTTCCACGGACCACCAGCCGCTGTACCAGGTGATGCTCACGCTGCAGAACCACGAGGCGCAGCAGCTCGACATCCCCGGGCTGAGCCTCACGGCCTCCTCCTGGAACACGCAGGCCGCGCGCCGGGACCTGACGCTGACCCTGCGGGAGCGGTTCGGGCCGGACGGGGAGCCGCAGGGGATCGACGGAGCCCTGCAGTTCGACGCGGACCGGTTCTCACGGGAGCGCATCGAGGCAATCGGCCGCTGGTTCCGGCAGGCCCTCGCGAGCCTCCTCGACGACCCCGAGCAGCACGTGGGGTCGGTGGACCTGCTGTCGGCCGCGGAGCAGCACGAGATGCTCCGGACGTGGAACGACACCGCGGTGCCCGGCCTTCCCGGCACGGTTCCGGAGCTGTTCCAGGCACAGGCCGCCGCCACACCGGACGCCACCGCCGTCATCGCCGACGGCACCCACCTCACGTACGCCGAACTCAACACCCGCGCCAACCAGTTGGCACACCACCTCATCGAGCAGGGCGTCGGCCCCGAGCACATCGTCGCCCTCGCCCTGCCCAGGTCCCCGCACCTGATCACCGCACTCCTCGCGGTACTGAAGACCGGCGCCGCCTACCTGCCCATCGACACCACCTACCCGGCCGACCGCATCCGCTTCATGCTGGCGGACGCCCGACCCACCCTCGTCCTGACCCACACCACCACCGGTGCCCTGTGGCCCGAGGGCACCCCCACCCTCCACCTCGACGACCCCGCCCTCCGGACCAGGCTGGCGACCCTGGAGGGCACCGACCCGACCGACTCCGACCGCCTTACGCCACTGGATCCCGCCCACCCCGCGTACCTCGTCTATACGTCGGGTTCGACCGGCACGCCCAAGGGTGTGGTGGCCCATCACACGGGCCTGGTGAATCTCGCTCTCGCGCAGAGCGGCCGGTGGGGGATCGGTGCGGGGAGCCGCGTGCTGCAGTTCGCGTCGCCGAGCTTCGACGCCGCCGCGTCGGAGGTCTTCACCGCCCTCCTGACGGGTGGTGCGCTCGTCGTGGCCGACGCGGACCGGCTCATGCCCGGGGAGGCGCTTTCGTCCGTCCTGGTGGACGCGGGCGTCACCCACTGCACCCTCCCGCCGTCCGCGCTGAGCGTGCTGGACCCGGCGAGCGTTCCGGCGGCGATGACGCTGATCGTGGCGGGCGAGGCCTGCGACCCGGACACGGTCGGGCGCTGGTCCGCCGGCCGGCGGATGTTCAATGCGTACGGGCCGTCGGAGACCACGGTGTGCGCGACCATGAGCGAGCCGCTGTCGGGGGCGGTGGCGCCGCCGATCGGCGGACCGATCGCCAACGTACGGACGTACGTCCTGGACGCGGGCCTGTCCCCGGTGCCGCCGGGCGTGCCCGGTGAGCTGTACGTGGCCGGGGCCGGAGTCGCCCGCGGCTACCTCAAGCGCCCGGGGCTGACCGCGCAGCGCTTCGTCGCCGATCCCTACGGGCCCGCCGGGTCGCGCATGTACCGCACGGGCGACCTCGCGGCCTGGCACGACGACGGCACCCTGCGCTTCCTGGGACGTACGGACGACCAGGTGAAGCTGCGCGGCTTCCGGATCGAGCTCGGCGAGGTCGAGGCGGCGTTGACCGCCTGCCCCGGCGTGGAGAGCGCTGCGGCCGTGCTCCGCGAGGACCGGCCCGGCGACCGACGCCTGGTCGGTTACGTCGTGAGCGACCGCGGCGGTGACCGTGGTGATGACGGGAGTACTGCCGTCGATCCGGCCGCCCTGCGCGCCCGGGTCGCCGACCGTCTCCCCGACTACATGGTCCCGTCCGCCGTGCTGGTCCTGGACGCCCTGCCGCTGATGCCGAACGGCAAGCTGGACCGCAAGGCCCTGCCCGCGCCCGACTACGCGCCGGCCACCCGCACCCGCGCCCCGAGCACCCCGCAGGAGAAGGCCCTCACCGACCTCTTCGCCGACGTCCTCGGGCTCGACCCCGACCGCGTCGGTGTCGACGACGGCTTCTTCGCCCTCGGCGGCGACAGCATCAGCTCCATCGTCCTGGTCAGCCGCGCCCGCGAACGCGGCCTCGACCTGACACCCCGTGATGTCTTCCGGCACCACACAGCGCGGCGGCTCGCCCACAGGACGGGAACCCTGCCGGGCGGCGACAGCACGCCGGAGGCGGACGACGGAACCGGCCCGGTTCCGCTGACGCCCATCATGCGGTGGCTCGTCGAGCCCGAGCACACCTACGAAGCGTTCTTCCAGGCGCGACTCGTCCAGGTCCCCGCAGGCGTCGGACGCGAGCAACTGGCCGACGTCCTGCAAGCCGTCATCGACCGCCACGACCTGCTGCGGGCCCGGCTGACGAGGGACGACGCCCAGGACGACTGGGCTCTGTCCGTGCCTCCGGCGGGAAGCCCGCAGGCGCTCACGGCCGACGCGGCCCTGACCCGGGTGGACTGCTCCGGCGCGACAGCGGCCGGGCGTGAACAGCTGCTGTCCGAACACGCCACGCACGCGCAGGGCCGCCTGGCGCCGCGCGACGGAGTCATGCTGCAGGCCGTCTGGTTCGACCACGGCCCCCAGGAGCCGGGCCGCCTGCTCCTGACGATCCACCACCTGGTCGTCGACGGCGTCTCCTGGCGCATCCTGCTGCCCGACCTCGCCGCCGCGGGTGTGGCCGTGCTCGGCGGCCGCACCCCGGAGCTGGCGCCGGTCCCCACCTCCTTCAAGCGCTGGGCGGAGCAGCTCCATGCGCTCGCGGAGGAACCGCGGACCACGGACTCCCTGCAGCACTGGACCGATGCCCTGTCCGGCTCAGAACCCCTCCTCGGGCGGCGCAGGCCGATCCCGGGCGAGGACACGGCGGCGCGGCTCGACTCGCTGCGCGTCACGGTTCCGGCGGAGTTGTCGCAGGCGCTGCTCACGCGGGTGCCCGACACGCTGCACGCAGGTGTCGAAGACGCACTCGTGACGGCCTTCGTGCTCGCGGTGAACCAGTGGCGGACGGCGAGCGGTGTGCCGGGCGCCGCCGGTGCGACGTCCCTCCTGGTCGATGTCGAAGGGCATGGGCGGGAGGACCTGTTCACGGGCGCCGACACCTCCCGGACGGTGGGCTGGTTCACGGCCGTCGCTCCGGTGCGGCTCGACACCGGCAGGGTGTCCTGGGGCGAGGTCCGGCGCGGCGGACCGGCCGCCGGGCGGGTTCTGCAGCGGGTCAAGGAGCAGCTCCGTGCCGCTTCGGAGCGGCGCATCGCGTACACCCTGCTGCGCCACCTCAACCCGAAGACCGCGCCCGGGCTCGCCGCGCTGCCCGAAGCGCAGGTGGCGTTCAACTACTTCGGGCGGGTCGGCCAGGGCCGTTCCCACCCCGAGGGCGACTGGCAGCAGGTGGGCGGGGCGCCCACGGGCGGTCTCGACCCCCGGATGCGTCTGACGCACGCGCTGATGGTGAACGCGGTGACGACGGAGGGCCCGGCGGGGCCGGAGCTGTCCGCGACGTGGTCGTGGCCGCGTGACGTTCTGTCGCCCGGGGACGTGCGGCAGCTCGGCGAGGGCTGGGTCACGCACCTCAAGGCCCTGGCCGCGCACGCCGACGGGCCCGACGCGGTCGGCCGGACGCCCTCGGACCTCTCCCTCGTCAACCTCAGCCAGAGCCAGATCAGCCGACTTGAGAAGAAGTGGCGCGGCCGGTGACGCCCTGAGCGACGCCGCCACCGCCCTGTTCGACCATGTGAGTTGGAGTGTGATGTTGCAGTGACCGCCGTCTACGAGGACGCAGCCGTCCGATCCCGTGTGCTCGACTTCCTGTCGCGGTACGTGGACGACCCCGCCGAACTGGAGGGCATCCAGCTGATCACCGGTGGGGTGCTCAGTTCGCTGGCGACCGTGGCGCTCGTCAGCCACCTCGAGAAGGAATTCGGCATCGGCATCGATGACGACGACCTGGAGATCGAGAACTTCGACACGCTGGACAGCATCGTGCGGTTCGTGCAGGGGAAACAGGCATGAGCCAGCCGCCGCCGACCGCGGACGAGCTGGGCCGACTGCTGCTGCCGCTGGCCGACGAGATCGACGCGGCGAAGACGGTGCCCGAACACGTCCTCGCGGAGATCGTCCGGTCCGGCGCGATGGCCGCGATGGTGCCCGCGGAGTACGGGGGACGGCCGCTGAGCCACCGGGCGTACGGCGAGCTGAACCGGGCGGTGGCCCGTACCTCGGCGTCGCTGCAGAGCCTGCTGACCGTGCACGGAATGGTGTGCGCGAGCCTGAGCCGCTGGGGGTCACGGACCCTTCGGCAGCGGCTGCTGCCGCGCCTGGCCTCCGGTGAACTCGTCGGGGCGTTCGGCCTCACCGAGGACGGAGCGGGCAGCGACGCGCAGGCCGTCGGGACCACGGCGGTGCCGGAGGAGGTCCCGGAGGCAGCCCTGGCGGGCGCAGGGGCGGCAGAGGGCGGTGCGGCCGGTGCCGGTGCGGCTCAGGCCGTGTGGCGCCTGGACGGCACGAAGCGCTGGCTGTCCTTCGGCGGGCTCGCCGACTGCTTCCTGGTCTTCGCCAAGCACGGCGACCGCAGCGTGGCCTTCCTCGTCCAGCGGGACGACCCGGGCGTCACGGTGGTCCCCAGTCGGCCCACCAGCGGCTTCCGCAGCGCCATGCTGGCCGACCTGCACCTGGACGGCTGCCGCGTCCCCGCCGACCGCATGGTGGGCCGGCCCGGCTTCGGCGTGTCCCAAGTGGCGGGCAGCGCGCTGTCGTTGGGGCGGCTCTGTGTCGCGTACGGCTCCCTCGGGATCGCCGAGGCGTGCTGCGACGCGATCCTCGGCCACACCAGCAGCCGCAAGCAGTTCGGCGGGCGGCTCATCGATCTGCAGCTCGTCCGCGGACTCGTCGGCGACGCCGTCGTCGACACCGAGGCGGCGCGGCTCCTGTGCGAGCAGGCCGCGCGGGCCATGGACACCCAGGACGACTGGCTGATCCAGCACGTGCTCACCGCCAAGCTGGCGGCGTCCCGTGCGGCGGACCGGGCGTCGGCCGCGGCGGCCCAACTGCACGGCGCCGCAGGCCTGGTGGAGGGTAGCCCGGTGGACCGCTGGGTGCGGGACGCACGGGTCATGCAGATCATCGAGGGCAGCACGCAACTGCTGCAGGACCTTCTGGCCGAGGAGAGCCTGCAGCGCTTCCGGGTGCGCAGGCGCCACCCGCAATATCCGTTCGAAGCAGGAGCCGACTGTGCCGAGTGATCTGGTCAAGTGTGTCGTCTGGGACCTCGATGACACCGTGTGGGAGGGCATCCTCTCCGAAGGCCCCGGAGTGAAGCTGCGCCCCGGCGTCCGTGAGCTGATCGAGACGCTCGACCAGCGCGGCGTCCTGCAGTCGATCGCCAGCAAGAACGACGAGAAGGCCGCCCTCGACGAACTCGAACGGCTCGGCATCCGCCACTACTTCCTCGTGCCGCACGTCTCGTGGCAGCCGAAGTCGGCGCTGATCGAGAGCATCGCGCAGCGGCTCGACATCGGCCTCGACACGATGATGTTCGTGGACGACTCCGCCTTCGAGCGGGCCGAGGTCGAGTTCGTGCATCCGCAGGTGCGGTGCGTGGACTCCGCCGACACCGCGGACCTGCTCGACCGCCCGGAGCTGACCCGGCCGGTGACCGAGGACGGGCGCGCCCGCCGCACGCTGTATCTGCAGGCGGCCGAGCGCAACGCGTACGAGAAGTCGTTCGCGGGCCCGCAGGTCGAGTTCCTCAGGTCGCTGGAGATGCGTCTAGAGGTCGCGGTGGCCACCCCGGAGGACCTGGAACGCGCCGCCGAACTCACCGAGCGCACCCACCAGCTCAACACCACGGGCCTGACGTTCTCCAAGACGGAGCTGCGCGAGCTGATGGACCGGCCGGACCAGACGCTCCTGGTCGCCCGGCTCGGGGACCGTTTCGGTGCGTACGGCACCATCGGTCTCACCCTGGTCGGCAAGACGGCGGAGGAATGGCGGATCCGGCTGTTCCTGATGTCCTGCCGGGTGATGGGCCGCAATGTCGGAGGCGCCATTCTGCGCTATCTGGCGCAGTCGGCCGAGGCCGCGCAGGTGCGTCTGACAGCGGACTTCAAGCCCACCGACGTCAACAAGGCGATGTACACGGTCTACCGCCTGGCGGGCTTCAAGAAGACCGCCGTCGAGGAGCCCGTGCGGGTGCTGGAGATGGCCCCCGGCCTGCCGCACACCTACCCCGACTACCTTGCCCTGTCGCTGCCGCGTTGAGGAGTGCGCCATGACCCTGCTGATCACGTGGCCGGATGCCGGCCCCGACACCGTCGTACGCCGTACCACCGAACCCGATGAGATCGCCGCCGCGCTGGCCCCCGCGGGCGTCCGCTACGAGCAGTGGGCGCTCCGCGACGACCTGCCCGAAGACCCCGACCCCGCAACGGTGTTGAGCGCCTATCGGCACGAGGTGGACGCGCTGGCCGCCGCCGAGGAGTTCGCCACCATCGACGTGGTGGGGCTGCGACCGCGCAAGGACCTGGGGTGGCGGCTGACCGCCAAGGCCGAGCGGAAGAAGTTCCTCAGCGAGCACACGCACGACGACGACGATGAGGTGCGGTTCTTCGTCGCGGGCGCCGGGGCCTTCTATCTGCACGTCGGCAGTGACGTGCATGCCGTGCTGTGCGAGGCGGGGGACCTGCTGGGGGTGCCGCGCGGCACCAAGCACTGGTTCGACATGGGGGCCGCACCGTCGTACACCGTCATTCGCTTCTTTCATGACGAGGACGGCTGGGTCGGCAACTTCACCGGCAGCGACATCGCGCTGAAGTTCCCCGATTTCGACGCGCTCGTGGCGACGCGGATGACCATGGCTCAATAGAGCTCTTGACCGTGAGGAAACCGCACAGGGAGCCTGTTCCAGGACAGAAGGCCCACAAGGCTACTCCTGTTTCGTGTTTCACTCGCGTATGGAGGTTCCATGGACATCCAGATGAGCACCGAGGTCGACAGCGACCTGGGCGAACTCGAAGTACTCGAGATGGACGAGCTGCAAGTCAGCGGTTCGTCCACGGCCTACAACTACATCGCCAAGAACGCGGACCGTTCCTCGGAGATATCGGGGGGCTGACCGGCCCGGCCGAACGGCTTCACGGGGAGCTCACAAGATCTTCCGCATTCTCCGGCGCCCTGCACGCTGCCGGAGCGAGCGCCTTGTGAGCTCCTTCGGTTCTCTTTCGGCCGCCACGGACTGCCAGCATCTCGCGTAGCGTCGCGCACCCGGTCGGCCGCATCCGTCCGGATCAGGACGGATGGCATGGATCTCTTGCTGCTCTTTCCGCCGCTCACGGAGGCGACTCTCTTTCCGTATCTGAGCCTGCCCTATCTCGCCGGTCACGTCCGCCGGTCCGGCTACAGCGCCCATCAGGTCGATCTGAGCATCGAACTGGTCCACCGGCTGCTCGACGGCCCGGCGCTCACGCAGGTGGCCGACGCCCTGGACGAGGCGGCGGACCTGCCGGCCTGGTACCGGGCGGCAGTGGCCGATGCCGCCCTGCAGCATCTCGGTGAGGTGCGCGACTTCGTCCTCACGAAGGATCCGGCGCCTCGCCTCGGCCCCGTCCGCGCGGTGCGCATGGCCCGGCAGGCCGCCCAACTGCTGCTGCGCGACTCGGCGTTGTCACACGTGTGGGACGACTTCGACTCGCTCGACCGGTCGGTGCTCCGCTTGTCGGAGTCGCCGGTCGGTTCTCTCGACTTCGCGACCCGGAATCTGCATGTACTGCTGACGGAAGCCCTCGACGAGTCCGCGCCGCGGGCGGTCGGCATATCCGTGGCCTTCTTCAGCCAGTTGGCCCCGGCGCTGCTCATCGCCCGGTGGATCCGGCTGCGCCATCCGGGTCTGCCCATCTGCCTCGGCGGACAGCAAGTCATGCTGCGGCACGACGAATTGGCCGCGATGCCCTCCGTGCGTGCAGCGGTGGACGCGCTCTGCGTCACGGCGGGCGAAGAGCCCTTGGAGCGCTGGCTGTCCCATGTCACCGGAAAAACGCCACGCTCCGAGGTGCCCGGGATGAGGTGGCTGAGCCCCGAAGGCGGCGCGACGGCCCCCACCCGGCAGCCCACCCTTCGGTTCAAGGACGTCGGCGCCCCCGACTACGGCGGGTTGAAGGTGCACTCCTATCTCAACGACACCGTCGTCCTCTCCATGGTGTCCTGTGTGGGCTGCTACTGGGGACGCTGCATCTTCTGCTCCTACGGCAACCGGTCCCTGGGACGCGGCTACCAGCAGGCTTCCCCGCGGCAACTCGCGGACGCGATACGCCACATCGTCGAGAGCACGGGAATCGACTTCGTCACCGTCGTCGACGAGAACACCAATCTGCGCCTGCTCGCCCGAGCCATGAGGCTGGTGCGCGAGAGCGGTCTCCGGGTCCGTTTCAATACGCGCAACCGCCTGGAGCCGATCCTGCTCGATCCGGCCTTCTGCAAGGAGCTCGCCGAGCTCGGCTGCGAGGGAATGGCCGTCGGCTACGAGGGCGTCACCCAGCGACTCCTCGACAAGCTGGACAAGGGCGTCGACGCCGCGGACTTCCAGGCCATCCTCGACAACCTCGCGGCAGCGGACATCCGGGTCAACCTCTCGGTCATGGGCGGCCTGCTGGACGAGACCGAGGAGGAGGCCGAGGAATCGCTCCGTTTCCTCGAACGCAACCGGGAGAAATTCGCCGTCGACGCGTTCGAACTCATGGTGGTCGAGCCGGAAACGCTTCTGCTGGCCGATCCGCAACGCTACGGCGTGGTGCTCGACAGCGACATGTCGTTCGCCGACAACCGCGAACTGAACTACTTAGGCGGCAGGGTGGGCAGGCGGCACGCCGTCGTGGGCGGCCCCGAGCGCCCCGAGATGCTGCAGCGGCTGAAGTCCGGGATGCGCCGGATCTCGGCGGCTGCGGGCGGGCCCACTGGTGCCGGTGGACCCCCTGGCGCCGTTGGGGCTCCGGCGAAGCACTCGGCGCTACGGCCTCATCCGTGGATCCGGAGCGCTCCGGAAAGGTTCGACCTGCGCGGTCCGGGCGGCGGCGCCTCCTCCCTGCTGGCCGACCCAGTACGTGAGCAGGTGTACTCCCTGCCGAAAGGCCATGTGACGCGAAGCGCCGCGCCTGGTGGGCCCTTGATCGCGACCAGCGCGCACGGCCGGTCCCTGCTCGGCAGACTCGCCGCCGCGGATGTCGGTGCCCTGTGCGACGTACCGCCACCGGCCATGCGTCCGACCCGCTGAAGGAGTCACACGGTGCACATCACCCTGGTCAACATGCCCTGGGCCTCGATCGACTTCCCTTCCCTGGCCCTGGGAATCCTCAAGCAACGCGTCACGGACGAGTTCCCGGACAGCCGCGTCGACGTCGTGAACGCGAATCTCGACTATCTGGACTGGATCACCGAGCGGACCGGGCTGACGCGCGACGAGTACAACTTCTGCTGGGACTCGTACTTCACCGGCTACAGCGAGTGGATATTCTCCTCGGCGCTGTACGACGATCCGCAGTGGCGCAACACCGAATTCGCGGACCTCGTGGCGGAGTCGGTGCCGGGGGACATGCTCAACAAGGGGCGCGAACTGCACGCGCTCGCGCCCGAGTACATCGAGTCCCTGGTCTCCCGCATTCTCGCCGACCGGCCCGACGTCGTCGGCTTCTCGACGACCTTCGCGCAGAACAGCGCCGTGCTCGCCGCGGCCAGGCTCATCAAGAGGACCGCACCCGAAGTGCGTGTGGTGCTGGGCGGCGGAAACTGCGACGGGCCGCAGGGCGCAGCACTCCACCGCGGATTCCCGTTCATCGACTACGTCAATCGCGGCGAGGGCGAGCTGTCGTTCACGCGCCTCCTCTCCGCTCTCCAGGGCGAGTCGAGCCCCGCGGACATCCCCGGACTCTGCTGGCGCGATGCGGACGGCACGTCGCACGCCAACGCCATGAGCGCGGCACCCTTGCCCGCGTCGGCGCTGGTCACACCGGACTACACGGACTACTTCGAGCAGCACGCGGCCTCCCGCGCCGGAGCCATGGCCGAGCCCCACCTGGTGGTGGAGAGCTCACGCGGCTGCTGGTGGGGCCAGAAACACCACTGCACGTTCTGCGGGCTCAACGGTTCGTTCATGGAATTCCGCAGCAAGAGCCCGGACCGGTTCGTCGACGAACTGCTCGCGATGACGGAGCGGTACCAGGTACTCAACGTCGCCGTGGCCGACAACATCCTCGACATGAACTACCTGCGGTCGATGGTTCCGAGACTCGCCGAGGCCGAATGCGACCTGCGCATCAGTTACGAGATCAAGTCGAACATGCGCCGCGAACAGCTGGCCTCCCTGGTCGCCGCCGGAATCCATTACGTGCAGCCCGGCATCGAAAGCCTCAGCGGCCGCGTGCTGAAGCTGATGGACAAGGGGGTGACCGGCTGCCAGAACGTCCGGATGATGCGGGACGCGGAGTCGGTGAGCCTCGGCGTCGTCTGGAACTACCTCTTCGGCTTCCCGGACGAGACCGAGGAGGACTACGAGTCGGTCATCGACCAGTTCCCAGCCATCCACCATCTCGCCCCGCCCAACGGGGTCACCCGCATAGCCATCGAACGCTTCAGCCCCTACTTCAACCGCCCGGAACTCGGCTTCGGCGACCTGCGGCCCGCCGCCCACTACGCCGTGATCTACGACCTCCCGGAATCCGAACTCCGCGACATGGCCTATGTCTTCGACGCGGCGCACCAAGGCATCTCCAGCACGCAGGCGGAGCGCCTGGAGAAGGCCATCGAGACCTGGCGCCACGAGTTCCCGCGAGGGCGGCTGACCCAGTGCGACCTGACCGACTCCATCGTCCTCACCAACACCCGCCCCGGCTTCACCTGGAGAACTCGGACCATCGAGCCCCCCTGGGAGCTGGCCGCGTTCCGCCTGCTGTCACAGCCGTGCGCAAGTGACGTACTGCTGAAGAAGCTCCGGGCAGACGCGCACGACATCACCGCGGAGGACGTATCGGAGCTGCTGGCCCGTTGGCGCACGCTGGGACTGCTCTTCGAGGACGGCGGCCAGAGTGTGCACGTCGTCCCGTATGCGGCCAACCAGGACCTCATGCGGTGGGTGACCGGCGAGGGAAGCGCGGCGCTGGTGCCCGCACTGCTCCGGGGCGATGACCCGGGCACCCCGGTACCGGAATCGAAATCGGTAAGGGGACCGGCGACGACGCTCCACTGCTGGCGGGAACGCGACGAGGAGACGCGCGCCAGGGACGGCATCTACATGGGGCAGGAGCGGTACGGGGACACCCCGGTGCACACCGTGTCGGACCTGGTCGCGCAGGGCGCCCGACACGTCGCCCTCCCCGGACCGGTGATCCTCGGCCACGGCGACGATGGCGATGGCGACGGCGACCGGGAGGCGGTCCGCGGACTCACCCACGTGCGGGAGCTGACGGGACACGGTCTCTCCGTCGACTGGGAGCTGGACCTCGGCACGGAGACCGGACGGTGGCGGCTGTTCAGCCACCTGTATCCCCCGCGGTCGGTGGCGGGCCCCGACGGCGACGCGATCCTCGACCAGTGGCGCGCCACGTTCCACATGAACAAGTGCGGCTACCGGCGCGGCACGGGCTTCGTCGAGGTCACCGACTTGCGCCACGGAAAGCAGCGGCGCGTCATCATGCGGAAGGCCAACAAGACGAAGCTGGAGTCACTTCTGAACGGTGCCCCTGCCTCGGCATTCCGTCAGCAGGAAATAGCAGCGTTCACGAAGTCGGGCCTGGTCCACCAGGTCGGCTCCCTCCTCTGGTGGCTGCCTTCCCGCATCACCCGCTGGCCGGTCGTGGGGTGAGGCGGAACATGCCCCGCATCGAACCCTCCCCGCCGCTGCGCTCCCTCAGCGCAACGGAATGGGACCGCACGTACGCCTCGACGAACCCCGCCTGGGACGAGGAGCCACCACCCGTCCTCGGCGACCTCCTGGCCGAGCACGCCCCGCCCCCGGCCCACGTGCTGGACGTCGGCTGCGGCCTGGGCACCACCGCCCGCTGGCTCGCCGACCGCGCCTACACGGTGACGGCCTGCGACTTCTCGGCCCGGGCGATCACAGAGGCCCGACGCCGCACACCGGCCGACTCGGCGGTGAAGTACGAGGTCCTCGACGCCACCGCCCACGTCCCCCTGCCTCCCTTCCCGGTGCTCCTCGACCGCGGCGTCCTGCACACCTGCCCCACCCACCGTGAACGCCGGACGTTCGCCGGGGCGATGGCCCGACTGTGCCGCCCCGGCGGACTGTGGCTGCACGTCGGTGCGGCCGCGCTCAGCGCCGAGGACGCCCTCGACCAGTCCAACGGACCGTCCTGGACCACGGAGGAGGCGTTCCTCGACGCGGTGTCCCCGTGGTTCACCGTGCGCGACCACCGGATCGCCGATTTCGGCCGCCGGGCGGGTGTGACGGACTGGTCGGCCCGGTATGTCGTGCTGCGGCGAAGGGGGGACTGACACCTTCCCCGCGATGACCCTCGCGGGGACGGCAGAGTCGGCGGAGTGATCGTCGTAGAAGACGAAGTCCTCGCCGGAAGCCACCCGGCTCCGCGCGCCGGTGAGGATCCGCGGGCTCGGCCGACCCGGCATCAGAGCCCCATCAGGAAACCCTCGACAACCTTGCCCGCCCCGCACGCACCGACTTCCATGGGTGACGTGAACAGCGAGTGGCTCCTTCTCGACCGGCCGCCTCATCAGGCGCCCCGTCGCGTGCCCCGCTGTCCGGAGAATCCCGCGTCCGCCACGCGCTGACGCGTCCGACTCCTCCGCCCAGGGGCGCCGAGACCCGGTCCGGCGCCCCTTTTCCGTGTCCGTCCACGCCCCACGGCCCCTGGACGCGCACGCCTCACTCCGCCTAGCGACTCCTGGATGGATCATGTCTTCCGCCACGCTCACCTCCCGTACGGTCCTGGTCACCGGAGCCACCTCCGGCATCGGCCTGGAGACGGCCCGCCAGCTCGCCGAGCGCGGAGCCGTCGTCCTCGTCCACGGCCGCACCGCCGAAGAGGCGCGCGCCGCCGTGGACCGCATCATCGCCACCAGCGAGGCCGACGCGGCCCGACTCTGTGCCTTCGCCGCCGACTTCACCCGTCTCGAAGAGGTCGAGGAGATGGCCCGCAGGGTCGCGGCCGAGCACCCGCACCTGGACGTCCTCGTCAACAACGCAGGCATGGCCGCCCCCGAGCGGCACACCGTCACCGCCGACGGCAACGAGATCGCCTTCCAGGTCAACTTCCTCGCCCACTACCTGCTGACCTGCCTCCTGGAACCGGCCCTCACGACGGGGTCTCCCCTGCTCGAGCGAAACCGAGAGCGTGGGGAAGGACCGGGTGGACGCGTCGTCAACGTCTCCTCCTCGCTGCACCGCACCGCCGCGATCCAGTGGAACGACCCCAACCGCGCCCGCCGCTACGCCCGCCTCGCCGCCTACGCCCAGTCGCAGCTCGCCCTGACCGTCTTCGCCGCCGACCCCCGGGTCACCGCGGTCTCCGTCCACCCGGGCATCTGCACCACGGACCTGCTCCCGCTGTACTCCCACGAGGGCGTGCCCGCCGCCGAGGGCGCCGCGCACGTGGTCCGGCTCTGCGACCCGGCGAACGAAATCGTCAACGGCGCCTACTACGACCGCGCCGAACGCGTCGCCCCGGCGCCCGCCGCCACCGAGGAGCGCATCGTCAAGCGCCTCAACAAGCTCGCCGACCTGCTCGTCGGCCGCGTCGGCAGCTGAAGTCCACCACCCCGCAGAGGAGTTACGTCATGTCGAAGCGAGCCCGCAAGAAAAAGGCCCGCCGCAAGAAGAAGTCCAACCACGGCAGCAAGGCCGGACAGGGCTGAGCCGGTGGTCCGGGCGCGGAACGCACTGCGTCCCGCACCCGGACCACGACCGGCCTCACCTCTCTCGGCCACAGCGAAAGGACACCTCATCCGTGATCGAGCTCAAGCCCCGTGAACTCCCGGCGCTGGCCCCCTGGTTCCCCACCGGGACACCCGGCCCGGCCGCCATCGGCGAACACGCGCTGCGCACGGGGAACGGCCGCTGGTGGGCCGACCGCGCGCGACCCCGCGCCCTCGCCGTCTCCTGCGCGGATCGCGTCCTGCTGCGCGGCACCCCGGACGGCATGACCCCTGACGACCTGGCCCCTCTCGCCCACTCCTCCATCGACGCCCCCGCCCGCTTCCTCCCCCTCCTCGGTGCGGCCTTCACCAGCCTCACTCCCTGGGAACGCATGGTGTGGACCCTCCAGTCGCCACCCACGCCCAGTGTCCTCCCGCGCGGCATGCGCGTGCGCCGCATCGAGCCCGCGGATACGGACGCCCTCCGGGCCCTGGGGCCGGAGGGCGCCTGGATAACGGCCAGTTGGGGAGGCCCGCCGGGCCTGGCGGCATCGGGACACGGCTGGATCGCCACCGACCGCACCGGCACCGCCCTGGCCATCGCATGTGCGTACTTCCGCGGCTCCCACCACGAAGAGGTGGCCTTCCTCACCCGCCCGGACCACCGCCGCCACCAGCCCGCCCTGGCCTGCGTCACGGCGCTGTGCGCCGACATCACGGCCCGCGGCCACACCCCGAGCTGGACCTGCTCGACCCTCGACCGCGCCGACCGCCTCCTTGCCTGGACGGCCGGATTCCGCCTCGTGCGCGAGTACGTCCACTACGCGGTCGGCAGCCCGGCGCGCCAAGAACTCCTCACCGCGTAGGCCCCTGGTGCGCGGGTGGCGGCCGGGCAGGCTAGTTTGCCCGGATGAGTCTTCTTGATGATGTGGCCGAGCGCGACGGCTGGCGGTGCTGGGTGTGTGACGAACCGGTCGACCCCGACGAGTCGGTGAACGACCCGCGGGGGCCCAGTGTCGACAGCCGGACCGCCGACCGGAAGGCCAAGGTCGCCGAGCGGCTCGCGCACCGCGGGTGCAACAGCCGCAAGGGCGCGGTCAAGGTGGCCGTCGCCTGGCCACAGCGCCTGTACGTGGTCGAACCCGCGCCACTGATCGCCGTTGCCGACCGGCTGGAGCGCAAGGGCGGCCGCGAGATGGTGGGCCGTTGTCCGACCAGGAAGGACGCCCAAGAGGCGGCGGATTGGCTGGTGGACCGGTTCTCCCGACTGCTGCCGGGAGTACCGGTGACCGCCGGGATCGAGGCGGGCGGTGGTCAGTTCCTCGTCATCCTGGCCACCGGGGCCACTGGCCGCCGCTGATCGGGGACCGCCCCTCGGCCGGCCGCCGCGCCGCTGGCCAGGGGTGAAACCCTGGCGAGCGGTGTTCACTACCCGTCCGGGACGCCGAGCGGCACGGTGAGCCGTGGCTGCCAGCCTTCCTCCGTCAGCACCACCAGCCGGACCGCCACCGCACGGGTGCGCAGCGGCAGCAGGCTGCCGATCGCGGCACGGACACGGGCGGCAGCTGTCGGGTCGTCCGCGCCCATGGCGACCGTGACGTGGGCGGCGGGCCGCGCTCCGAAGCGCCCCTTGTACGGGCGCAACCCGGGCCACTCGGCGCAGAACGCATCGACGATCGATTGGAGTCCCGGAACAGCGACGGCGACGAAGCCGGGCGCCGTCACGACTTCCTCCAAGAGCAGATCTGTTGCCGGAAAGCCCGCGGCCAGGGAACGCACGCCCCTCTCGTCCTCATCCGTCAGCGCCGACACCGGCACGAAGGGGTAGAGGAGCGAGACGTGCGCCGGCACCCCACGACGTACCAGCGTCGGGTCGATACGCCACGCCGCTTCCAGGAGCGGTGCGGCATCGGGCAAGACAACGACGACGGCAGTGGTCCCTGGCTCTGGCACACCGCCATCATCGCAGTCCGGTCCGCCACATGTCGGCCGCGACCGCCCCGGGCCGGCGTCGGGGGAGTCGTGTTCGCCGCCCGACCTGCGCGACTCCGGCAGACGGCGCGGTGCGCGACCAGCAGCGCCAAGAGCCTGGCAGGGCTCGCCGAGACTCCCGGAATACCCCGCTCCGTGAGGGGGTTCAGGGGATGTCCCCGGTGAACGTGAGGATGGGTGAGAGATGAAGTCCGTCATTCGGACGGCAGCCGGCGGGCCCGAGGTCCTCCAGCTGGTCGAGCGTCCGGTTCCCGAACCCGGACCCGGCGAGGTACGGGTCCGTGTGCGCGTCTCGGGCGTCAACCCGACCGACTGGCGCAGCCGCCGACGCCCGCTGCCGCCGGGCATGGACGAGCAGGTGCCCCACCAGGACGGCGCCGGGGTGATCGACGCCGTCGGTCCGCGGGTCGACCCAGGACGAGTCGGAGAGCGGGTGTGGATCTGGGAGGCCGCGTGGGAGCGGCCCTGGGGAACGGCACAGCAGTACACGCTCGTCTCCGACCGGCATGCCGTCGCCCTGCCCGACCACGCACCGTTCGAACTGGGCGCCGCCCTCGGTGTCCCGGCCCTGACCGCCCACCGTGCGCTGACCGTTCGCGACGGCGGACCGGGGCGGATCGCGCCCTCCACCCTGCAGGGCGCGACCGTACTGGTGGCAGGTGGTGCCGGCGCGGTCGGCAACGCGGCCATCCAGCTCGCCCGCTGGGCCGGAGCGCGTGTGATCACCACGGTCAGCAGCCCCGCCAAAGCCGCGCTCGCGCGCGCGGCCGGCGCCCACCTGGTGGTCGACTACCGCACGCAGGACGCGACCGCGGAGATCCTCGCCTTCGCCCGTGAGGGCGTCGACATCGTCGTGGAAGTCGCACCGGGTGCCAATGCCGCTCTCGACATCGCGGTGGCCGCGCCGGGTGCCGTGGTGGCCTACTACTCGGGCAGCGAGGACGAGCAGCTCTCCGTTCCGGTGCTCTCCTCGCTGGCGGCGAACCTGCGCTGGCAGAGCGTCTACGTCTACACCGTGCCGCCTGCCGTGAAGCAGCAGGCGATCACTGACGTTGCAGCGGCCGTGGGTGCGGGCGCGCTGCGCGTGGGCGAGGAGACCGGACTGCCGCTGCACCGCTTCGCGCTGGAGCACACCTCCGATGCCCACGCCGCACTGGAGCGGGGCGTGGTCGGAAAGGTCCTGCTCGACATCCCGTGACCGTGGTGGTGGCATCCGCACGTCTCAGCGTTGCGGGCGGGGGGCACGGACGGCCGGGCCGTCAGACCCCGCTCCAGCCGATACAGGCCCTCCTGGAGGTGTCCGCCCCCGTGCCGGCAGCCTGCGGGCCGCCGGGGCATCGCCCCGGCCACCTGCTGCTGTTCGGCATTCGATCCCGGGTGGCGGGTCACCGCCGGGCCCCCGCCCCCTTCCGGCGCCACGCCACCGCCGCGTACCCCACCAGGAGTACGGCGGTGAACGCCAGGCCCACGCCTGCCGCCTGCCGCATGTCCGGCACCTCGATCGCGGTCGCGGCGACGGCGAGCACGCCGACCCCGGCCACCACGGCGAGCCTGGGGCCGCCGGGGATGCTGAAGCCCGTGAACTCCTCCGGGTGCGCGTCGCGGTGGCGGCGGAAGGCGACGTACGAGGCGAGGATCAGCAGCCAGACGAGGAGCACCGCGAACAGGGCGATGGACATCAGGATGCTGAAGATTCCGCCGACGTCGTAGAAGGCGAGCAGTGCGGCGGCCGCGATGCCCAGGGTGGAGGCGGCGAGTGCCACGGCCGGGACGCCGCGTCCGGTGAGGCGGGCCAGCGGGGCCGGGGCCAGGCCGTCGTCGCCGAGGGAGTGCAGCAGCCGGGAGGCGCCGTACAGGTGGGCGTTGGCCGCGGAGACGGCGGCGATGAGCACCACGAGGTTGGTCAGGGTCGCGGCGGCGGGCACGCCGATGTCGGAGAAGACGCGGACGAACGGGCTCGCCTCGACGCTGCCGTCGCCGGAGGCCAGCCGCTTCCACGGGATGAGGGCCACCACCAGGGTGATGGACAGGACGTAGAACACACTCAGCCGCCAGGCGAGTTGGCGCATGGCCGTACGGATGGTGCGCTGCGGGTCGGCGGCCTCGGCGGAGGCGATGGCCACCACCTCGAACCCGGCGTACGCGAACATCACGACGGACATGGCGATCCAGATGGACTTGGCGCCGTGCGGCACGAACCCGCCGTCGTCGGTGAGGTGAGCGAGACCGGTGGCCTCCGTGTCGGGCAGGCCGAAGAAGACCAGGAAGGCGGCGCACAGGATGAACGCGCACAGCGCGGTCACCTTGATGGTGGAGAGCCAGAACTCGGTGGTGCCGAAGGACTTGACGTTGATGACGTTCACCGCGAGGACCACCGCCGCGACGGCGAGGATGGCCACGCCCATCGGGATGCCGGGCCACCACCAGCGGATGTACAGCGCGGAGGCGACGACTTCGGTGCCGATGACGACGACGGCGCTGAACCAGTAGGTCCAGCTGGTGACGAACCCGGCCCAGGCGCCGAGGTACTTGTGCGCGATCGCGCCGAAGGAGCCCTGGACGGGGTGGGCCGCGGACATCTCGCCGAGCAGGACGGCGATGACGGCGACGAGGAGCGCGCCGATCGCGTACGAGATGATCACGCCGGGGCCCGCGACGCCTATCGCGGAGCCGGAGCCGAGGAAAAGGCCGGTGCCGAGCGCGGAGCCGAGGCCGATCATGGTGGTCTGGCGGTGGGTGAGCGAGCGGACCAGGCCCTGGCCGCCGCCTTCGACGACGGGGGCGGGTCTTTCCGGAGCTGCCATGGCTGGGGACGTCCTTCTGTGCGGTGGTGCGCGGTGGGAGACGGGGCGGCGGGCGGCTCGTCCGCCGCCCCCGGGAGGCCCCCGGGGTCCGCGGGGCCCGACCTGCTGCGGGTGCTAACTCACTGATGGCGAATACCTGTTGTCTAGAACTCGCTGTTGCGGAAGGGCTTGTCGGGGCGGGCCAGGTGCGGCTTGCCGAGTACCTTGGGCGCGGACAGGGCATAGATGCCGTGGTTGGTCAGCGCCCAGGCGATGTTGCGGTCCCACTCCACGTACACGCCGTGGGTCTGGTTGCCGTGCGCGTAGTCGGGGGTCTCGGGGCCGTACGCCTTGGGCACGAAGTACGCCTCGATCCCGGGCTTCGCGGGCTCGGAGACGTCGAAGAACTGCACGCCCGCGTTGTAGAAGCCGTAGCCGAGGACGCCCGCGTCGTGTTTGCCGGGGTTGGTGTAGTAGCCGGTGCGCTTGGGCCCGAAGCTGCCGCGGCGCTGGCAGAAGTCCTTGAAGGAGGCGGCCTTGGGCGGGGCCGGGCGGGGCAGGGCGCCGACGACGCGCGGGTTCTCCGGGTCCTTGGCGTCGATCTGGTAGACGTCCTTGTACGGCTCGTAGCAGTCCTCGGTGAGCGGGTAGCCGGAGAAGTAGATCAGGCCCGTCCGCTCGTACTGCGAGACGTCGATGTTGTCGCCCTCGGTACCGGATACGGACGGCGGCAGGTCGAGGTGGCTGACGGTCTTCAGGTCCGCCGGGTCGGAGATGTCGAGCACGGTCAGGCCGTAGCCGCCCATCGCGGCGAAGGCGTAACGGCCGCCCTTCTCCACGGGCTCGGGAATGAACAGCGGCATGCGCGCGCCCATCCAGCTGGTGCGGTTGCCGCAGCGCGGGTTCTTGCGGTACGCCGCGTCCTCGCCGGTGCGCTGGCCGGGCAGGTGCCAGGTGTCCAGGAGCTTCGGGCGGGCGGGGTCGGACATGTCCCAGGACTGGTAGCCGGCGGAGTGCAGGTTGGTCGGGTACTCGTTGCCGGAGTAGGTGTCGTTCGGGGCGGTGGCGATGAACATGTACTTCTCGCCGGTCCAGTACGGCACGTCCAGCGAACCCGAGCCCTGCTGGGGCTTGTCGACGTCCGACTTCAGCGGGTCCTTCTGCGTGGAGTCGGTGGAGACCGTGGCGAGGAGCTTCCAGTCCTTCTTGCGCGGCCCGTCGAGGCGGAAGACCTTGAAGCCCTTCAGGCCGGGCTTCTCGCGGAGCTTCTTAACGCCCTCGGGGTTGTGGTACTTGTCGTGCTCGGGGTCGTCGGTCAGCTCGGAGATCTGCCGCTTGTCCTCGAAGCTCATCACCATCACGTAGGCGTCGAGCTTCTTGTTCCACTGGATGGTGGAGGCGCCCCAGTAGTCGTGGGGCGCCCAGGAGGCGTTGCCCCGGGTCTCGTCGCCGTCGACGTCGCTCCGGGTCATCTTCTCGACGACCTTGACCTTCTTGACGTCGGTGATGTCGTAGACCCGGCCCTCGGAGCGGTCGTACTGGAACAGGTAGCGGCGGCCGTCGAAGTCGACGACGTTCTGCCAGGTGTGGAAGTGGTCGGGGGTGAAGTCGGCGCCCTCGTAGGCGGCTTCGATCTTCATGTTCTTGATGTACGACTTCGTGTCGTAGTCCTTCTCGCGCCCGGGGAAGGAGTGCTCGTGCTCCTCGTCGACCGGAGTGAGCGCCGGGTGGCGGAAGGTGCCGTCGAGCTGCATGCCGTACGCGCCGGGGTCGGCGGGCCCGGGGCGGCGGCCCTCGCAGACGTCCACGATGTTCGGGTCCGTGGCGGCGGTGGCGGTCGCGCCCGAGGTGCCGGGGGAGAGCAGGGTCGCGGCGGTGGCGGCGGCCACGGCCGCGGCCAGGGCCGCTTTGGCGCGCTGCGAGCGCTGGCGGAGGGATCGCATGGGAGTCCTAGGGGTCTCGACGGAGGAGAGGGGGACTTGCGATGGGGCGTGCGGTGGTGCTCGCGCACGCGCGCCGGGGTGGTTGCGCGCGTGCGTACGACGGGGCGCCGGTCCGGTGGGGGCCGGACCGGCCGGGGATCCCGTCGGTTCGGGGCCCGGGGCCGTCAGGTGACGGTCGGGCGGTCCTGGAAGGCGGGCGCGTGGTGGGCCCGGGTGGTGACGATGTCGCGCAGCTCTCCGACGGCGTGCAGGACGTCGGCGTGCGTGAGGTAGAGCGCGTTGAAGCCGAAGCGCAGCAGGTCGGGGGCGCGCATGTCGCCGATGACGCCGCGTGCGGTGAGCGCGGCGACCAGCGGGTACGCCTCCGGGTGGCGCAGCGCGACCTGGCTGCCGCGGCGCTCGTCCTCGCGCGGGGTGGCCATGGTGAAGCCGTGCCCGTCGAGGAGTTCGGCGCACTCCTGGAAGAAGCGGGTCAGCGACAGGCTCTTGGTCCGTACGTCGGCCATGTCCACGCCGTCGTACGCCGTGAGCGCCGCCTCCAGGGCCACCAGCGAGAGCAGCGGCGGGGTGCCGATGCGGGCGCGGGTGATGTCGGGTGCGGGGGCGTAGGTGCCGGACATGGAGAACGGCGCGGCGTGCCCGTGCCAGCCGGTGACCGGGTGGTCGAAGTCCCGCTGGTGCCGGTGGGCGACGTAGGCGAAGGCGGGGGCGCCCGGGCCGCCGGAGAGGTACTTGTAGCCGCAGCCCACCGCGAAGTCGGCTTCGATCGCGTCGAGTTGGACGGTCAGCGCACCGGCCGCGTGGCACAGGTCCCAGTGCGCGAGGGCGCCCGCGGCATGCGCGGCAGAGGTCAGGGTGGCCATGTCGTACAGCTCGCCGGTGCGGTAGTCGACGGGGGCGTACGCGGCGACGGCGACCCGCTCGCCCTCGGCGGCCAGCACGGCGGCGGCCTCGCGGGCGGGGACGCGGCGGACCTCCAGGCCGAGCAGACGCCCGACGGAGTCGGCGATGTACTGGTCGGTCGGGAAGTGGTCCGGGTCGGTGAGCAGCAGGCGGCGGGCGGGGCGCAGCCGGGCGGCGGCGATCAGCGTGTTGAAGAGCTGCACGCTGGTGGAGTCGCCCGCGACGACCTGCCCCGGAGCGGCGCCGATGAGGCGGCCGACGGCATCGCCGGTGCGGACGGGCGCCGCCCACCAGCCGTTGCTGTTCCAGGAGCGGATGAGGTCGGTGCCCCACTGGCGGTGGACGGCGTCCTCGATCGCGGCGGGGACGGCGGTGGGCAGGGCGCCCAGGGAGTTGCCGTCGAGGTAGGTCACGCCCTTGGGCAGGGTGAACCGGTCGCGGACGTGCGCGAGCGGGTCGGCGGCGTCGAGTTCTGCGGCGCGCTGCTTCAGCATGCGGGGACTCCCTCGGTGCACGAAGGGGCGGTGTCGCGGCCCAGATCGAGCGCGATGTCGGTGAGCAGGTCCTCCTGCCCGCCGACCAGCCGACGCCGTCCCGCCTCGACGAGCAGGTCGCGGGTGTCGAGGCCGTGGCGCGCGGCGGTGGCCTCGGCGTGGCGCAGGAAGCTGGAGTACACCCCGGCGTAGCCGAGGGTGAGGGTCTCCCGGTCGACGCGGACGGGCCGGTCCTGGGTGGGGCGTACGAGTGCTTCGGCGGCGTCCATCAGGGGGAAGAGGTCGCAGCCGTGCTCCCAGCCCATCAGGTCGAAGACGGCGACGACGGGTTCCAGCGGGGCGTTGCCCGCGCCCGCGCCCTGCCCGGCCAGGGAGGCGTCGACGCGCAGGGCGCCCGCCTCGACGGCGACGATGCTGTTGGCGACGCCCAGGCCGAGGTTGTGGTGGGCGTGGATGCCGATCTCGGTGTCCTGGTCGAGGGCGTCGCGGTAGGCGCGGACCCGGTCGCGCACGCCGTCCATGGTGAGGCGGCCGCCGGAGTCGGTGACGTACACACAGTGCGCGCCATAGGACTCCATCAGCCGTGCCTGCCCAGCGAGTTGGGTGGGTTCGGCGAGGTGGGACATCATCAGGAAGCCGGAGACGTCCATGCCGAGTTCGCGGGCGAGCCCGATGTGCTGGGCGGAGATGTCGGCCTCGGTGCAGTGGGTGGCGACGCGGACGGAGGTGACGCCGAGCGCGTGGGCGCGGCGCAGGTCGTCGGCGGTGCCGATGCCGGGCAGCAGCAGGGTGGTGAGCCGGGCCCGGTCCAGGACGTCGGCGGCGGCCTCCAGCCACTCCCAGTCGGTGTGGGCGCCGGGTCCGTAGGTGACGGAGGAGCCGGACAGGCCGTCGCCGTGGGCGACTTCGACGGCGTCGACGCCCGCGGCCTCCAGGGCGGCGGCGATGGCGCGGACCTGGTCGGTGGTGTAGCGGTGGGCGACGGCGTGCATGCCGTCGCGCAGGGTGACGTCCTGGACGTAGACGCGGGTCATCGGGCCGGGCTCCGTTCGGCCAGGCGCTCGGCGGTGCGCAGCGCGGCGGACGTCATGATGTCGAGGTTGCCCGCGTAGGCGGGCAGGTAGTGGGCGGCACCCTCGACCTCCAGGTAGACGGAGACGAGCAGGCGTCCGCCGCCGCAGAGGGCGACGAGCGGGTCGTCGGCGGCCAGGGTGCGGAACTGGGGTTCCTGCTTGAGCCGGTAGCCGGGTACGTATGCGGCGACGGCTGCCGTCATCTCCCTTACGGACGCGGCCACTTGGGCGGTGTCGCAGTCGTCGGTGACGCAGTGCACGGTGTCGCGCATGAGCAGCGGGGGCTCGGCCGGATTGAGGACGATGATGGCCTTGCCGCGGGTGGCGCCGCCGACCTGTTCCAGGGCACGGGAGGTGGTCTCGGTGAACTCGTCGATGTTGGCGCGGGTGCCGGGTCCGGCCGAGCGCGAGGCGATGGAGGCGACGATCTCGGCGTAGTGGACGGGAGTGACACGGGAGACTGCGGCGACGACGGGGACGGTGGCCTGGCCGCCGCAGGTGACCATGTTGACGTTCCTGGCGTCCAGGTGCTCGTCGAGGTTGACGGGCGGGACGACGTAGGGGCCGATGGCCGCCGGGGTCAGGTCGATGAGCGTCTTGCCGTACGGGGCGAGCGCGGCGGCGTTGGCGTGGTGGGCGGCGGCGGAGGTGGCGTCGAAGACGATGTCGACGTACCCGAAGTGGTCCATGGCGATGAGGCCCTGGACGCCGTCGGCGCTGGTGGATACCCCCAGGCGGCGGGCGCGGGCCAGGCCTTCGGAGTCGGGGTCGATGCCGATCATCGCGGCGGCGGTGACCGCCCCGGACCCGCGGACGATCTTGATGAGCAGGTCGGTGCCGATGTTGCCGGAACCGATGACGGCGGCCTTCATCGGGCGCCCTCCTTCACCAGGTGGTGCAGACCGAAGAAGCGGACGGCGTTGCCGCCGAGCACGGCGGCCTTCTCGTCGTCGGTCAGTGCGCTGCCGCGCACCAGGCTGCCGATCTCCTCCTCGCCGAGCGGGAAGGGATGGTCGGAGCCGAGCAGCACGCGCTCCGCGCCCATCACGTCCACGAGCAGGCGCAGCGCGCCCGGGTCGAAGACGGCCGAGTCCACCGAGAAGCGCTCGGTGTACGCGGACGGCGGCCTGGGGCTGTCGGCGCGCACCAGGTCGCGCTGGTGCCAGGCGTTGTCGGCGCGGCCGAGGAGGTACGGGAAGCTGCCGCCGCCGTGCGCGAACAGCAGCCGCAGCGAGGCGGGCAGCTTCTCGAACGCGCCGGACAGGATGAGCGAGAGGATCGTCAGGTGCGTCTCGGCGGACATGCCCGCCAGCCAGGCGAGCATGTAGCGCGAGAAGCGCGCCCCGGTGGGCAGGTCCCACGGGTGCACCAGGACCGCGGCGTCCTGCTCGGCGCAGTGCGTGAGGAACTCCAGGAGCGAACCGTGGTCCAGGTCGCGGTCGCCCAGGTGGTTGCCGATGTGCACGCCGCGAAAGCCCTGGCGCATGGCCTCGGAGACCACGGCGCAGGCCGCCTCGGTGTCCTGGAGCGGCACCTGGCAGAGCGGGGCGAGCCGGTCGGGAGCGTACGCGCTGTACGCCAGGATGCGGGAGTTGACCATGCGGCACCAGTCGGCGGCCCGCTCGGCCTCCAGGCCGTAGCCGAACATCAGCGGCGTGCTGGAGAGCACCTGCACGTCCACGCCGAGCCGGTCCAGACCGGCGACGCGCGCCGCCGGGTCCCACAGGGTGCGGCGCACCGGCCGGTACTCGCGGGCGCCCGCCATCATCATCCCGGCGTCGGGCCCGTCGGAGGTGCGCAGCCAGGGGCCCTCGTCGTCGCCGGTGAGCAGCCGGGACTCGGCGCGGCCGATCTCGGGGAAGACGTGCGCGTGGATGTCGACGACGGTCATGCGTCCGCCCCGTCCCGCCGGGTCCGCAGGCGCAGTGCCTCGGGCCACTCCTTGCCCGGGTGCACGGCGCCGCAGTGGCCGCAGGTGCGGGCCGAGTCGTCGCCGTAGAAGGCCTGGAAGACGGGCGGCAGGTCGTCGACGATCGAGGTGAGCTGCACCTCGCTGCGGTGCACCAGGTGGTGGCAGGCCATGCAGTACCACTCGAAGGCGTCGACCTGGCCCCGCGGGCGGGCGAACTCGACGACCATGCCGATGCTGCCCTCCTCCGGGCGCTGCGGCGAGTGCCGTACGTGCGGCGGGAGCAGGAAGACGTCGCCCTCGCGGATGTGGACGTCGCGCGGCGGCCTGCCCTCCTCGTCCACGACGCGCAGCACCATGTCGCCCTTGAGCTGGTAGAAGAACTCCTCGATGGGGTCGTCGTGGAAGTCGGTGCGCCGGTTGGGGCCGCCCACGATGGTCACCATCAGGTCGGCGTCCTGCCAGATCTGCACGTTGCCGACGGGCGGCTTGAGCAGGTGGCGGTGCTCCTCGATCCACGCGTGGAGGTTGAACGGTGGCATGGTCATGCGGGCTGCTCCTGGTTCTGGCCGCTGATCGGCAGGTGGGCGACGGCGCTGATCTCGATCAGCAGGTGCGGGTGCGGGAGTTGGTGGACGGCGACGGTGGTGCGGGCCGGTCCGCCCTCGTCGAAGTACTCCGCGTAGACCTCGTTGTAGCCGCCGAAGTCGTTCATGCTGACGAGGTACGTGGTGACGGACACCAGGTCGCCGAGGCCGCCGCCGACCGCTTCGAGCAGGCTGCCGATGTTCTCGATGACCGCGCGCGTCTGGGCGCGGATGTCGAGGTCGGTGACGCCCATCGGGTCGGCGTCCGCCCCGGCGAAGGTGCCGTCGGGCCTGCGGGAGCTGGTGCCGGAGACGTACACGAGGTCGCCTGCGCGGCGCAGATGGGGAAAACGGCCGCGGGGCCGCGCGGCACCGGGGACGATCATGCGGTCACGCCCTTGTCGGTGGCGGGGCCCGCGGCCTTGTCGGTGGTGAAGGCCACGCTGCCAAGGCCCGCGACGGTGGCACGGACGTGGGTGCCGGGCGGCAGCGGTACGGCGGCGGTGGCCGCGCCCGCCAGGACCACGGTCCCCGCGGGCAGCTCCCCGGCGAGCCGGGCGGCGGCGGCCAGGGCGCGCAGCGGGTGGCCCAGGATCGCGGCGGTGGACCCGGACTGGGCGAGACGGCCGTCGAGTTCGAGCAGGACGCCGAGGTTGGCCAGGTCGGCGGGGGCGCTCCAGGGACCGACGGCGTACCCGGCGGCGGAGGTGTTGTCGGCGACGACCTCGGGCAGCGAGAACGTGAAGCCGTCGTAGCGGGAGTCGATGATCTCCAGGGCGGGCGCGACGGCGGCGACCGCGGCCGCCGGGTCGCCGCCGGGGCGCAGCGCCGCGCCGAGCAGGAAGGCGACCTCGGGCTCCACCCGCGGATGGATCAGCCCGGACGCGTCGTACCGTCCGCCGTCGGCGATCTCCATGGCGTCGGTGATGCGGCCGTGGATCAGGTCCGAGACGCCCATCTGGCGCATCTTGGCGAGGCTGGTGAAGCCGAGCTTGAAGCCGGTGATCCGCTCGCCGCGCGCCACCTTGCGGGCCATCAGGGCCCGTTGGACGGCGTACGCGTCCTTGGTGCTGGTCAGTCCGGTGGTGCCGCCGGACAGGGTGCGGGCGTCGAGGGCGGCGGTGTGCAGGCGCTCGGCGATCGCGTCGAGGTCGAGGGTGGTACTGGTCATCGGGCGCTCTCCTGGTGCGTGTCGGACGCGTCCGTGCCGGTGCCGAACGCCGCGCGGACCGAGCCGAGGCCGTCGATGCGGGCTTCGAGTACGTCACCGGGGGCGACGGCGGTCATGGGGCCGAGCGCGCCGGTCAGCACGGTGTCCCCGGCCCGCAGTGGGTGCCCGAGCCGCACGAGCGTGTCGGCGAGCCAGACGGCGGCGTGCAGCGGGTGGCCGAGGCAGGCGGCGCCCGTGCCGGTGGAGACCGGTTCACCGCGCCGTTCCAGGACCATCCCGGCGGTGCGCAGGTCCAGGCGCCCGAGCGGTACGGGCCGGTTGCCGAGGACGTACGCGCCGCTGGAGGCGTTGTCGGCGATGGTGTCGACGGCCGTGATGTCCCAGTCGCGGATGCGGCTGCCGACGACCTCGATGGCGGGCAGCGCGAACGCGGTGGCCCGGATGACGTCGGCGACGGTGTGCCGATCGTGGGTCAGGTCGTGCTCCAGGACGAGCGCGACCTCGGCCTCGGCCCGGGGCTGGAGGATCGTGCCCCAGGGCAGGTCGGCGCCGTCGAGGGTCGCGGTGTCGTCGAACAGGGCGCCGAAGTCGGGTGTGCAGACGCCGAGTTGGGCCTGTACGGCGGCCGAGGTCAGGCCGATCTTCCAGCCGGTGACGCGGCGGCCCTCGGCGAGGCGGCGCTCGGTCAGCAGGGACTGCACGGCGTACGCGGCGTCGAGGTCGTCGGCGGCCAGCACGTCGCGCACGGGGGCGCAGGGCACGCCGGTGCGGCGGGCCTCGTCGAGGCGCTCGGCGGCGGTGCGCATGGGAGCGGTCACCGCGATGGTCGTCGTACTCACAGCTTCACGCACACATTCATCGGTTCGGAGAAGAAGTCGAGCGACTGGTCGCCGCCCTCGCGCCCGATGCCGGACGCCTTCACCCCGCCGAACGGGGTGCGCAGGTCGCGCAGGTTCCAGGTGTTGACCCAGGCGATGCCCACCTCCAGGGCGGGCGCGACCCGGTGGGCGCGCGCGAGGTCACGGGTCCACACCGTGGCGGCCAGGCCGTACGGTCCCGCGTTGGCGAGTGCGAGGGCCTCCTCCTCGGTGTCGAAGGGGGCCAGGTGCACGACCGGGCCGAAGATCTCCTCCCGTACCACCGGGTGGTCCTCGGGCAGCCCGGCCAGTACGGTCGGCTCCACGAAGAAGCCCTGGTCGCGGTCGTCGCCGAAGCGCGGCACCCCGCCGCCCGCGAGGACCTCGCCGTCGGCGGCGGCCTGCGCGAGATAGCCCAGGACCTTGTCGCGGTGGGCGGCGGAGATCATCGGGCCGTACCCGTCGAGCTTGCGCGCCTCGGCCGCGAGCCGGGCGGCGAACGCGTCGAACACCGGCCGTTCCACGTACAGCCGCTCGGTGCACAGGCAGACCTGGCCGCTGTGGGTGAAGGCCGAGCGGACCGTGCCCGCGACCGACTCGTCCAGGTCGGCGTCGGCGAAGACCACCCCGGGGTTCTTGCCGCCCAGTTCGAAGGAGACCGGCGCGAGGCGGTCCGCTGCGGCACGCATGATGGTGGTGCCGGTGCCGGACTCGCCGGTGAAGGCGATCGCGTCGACGCCCGGGTGCTCGGTCAGCCACTGGCCCGCCGCGTTGCCGCCCTCGCCGTGCACGAGGTTGAACACGCCGTCGGGCAGGCCCGCTTCGGCGGTCACCTCGGCGAGCAGGCAGGCGGTGCTCGGCGTCAGTTCGGAGGGCTTGGCGACGACCGTGTTGCCGGTGGCGAGCGCGGGCGCGACCTTCCAGGTGAGCAGCAGCAGCGGCAGGTTCCAGGGCGAGATGACGGCGACCACGCCGAGCGGCTTGCGCACGGTGTAGTTGAGCGCGCCGCGCCCGTCCGGGGTGCCGGTGCGCCAGGACTGCTCGCCGCGGCCCGCCAACAGGTCGGCGTAGGAACGGAAGTTGGCGATCGCGCGCGGGATGTCGACGGTGGAGGCCAGCTCCCGCGGCTTGCCGGTGTCGGCGCACTCCGCGACGATGAACTCCTCGAAGCGGCGCTCGATGCCGTCGGCGACGCGGTGCAGCATGCGGGATCGGTCGGCCGGGCTCCACGTGCCCCACGGCCCGCGCAGCGCGTCCCGGGCCGCGTTCACGGCGCGGTCGACCAGTTCGGCGGAGGCCGCGGGGACCTCTGCGACGGTCCGCCCGTGGACCGGGTCGACGAGCGGGAACGGATCGCCGGAGGCGTCGAAGTCGCCTCCCACGTAATGCCGCACGGGTGTGCTCACCTTGCAGACCTCCCTTGCCAGGCCGGGGCGTTGAGTTCCGTCGCCGGTTCTGTTCGCGGTTCCTGGGCCCCGGATCGTGCAGGCATCATGCGCCGACTCGGGCATGCCGAACCAATGCCGATTGACGTGGTTCCCATACCGATCCGGATATGGCAGGGTCAGGGCGCGGTCGAACCCGGTTCACGGGGCGTCCACCCGGCCGCAACGAACGCGTCGGCGTACCGGAAGGGACGGCTCGCGGTGAACCTCCTGGACGGCCGGCTGAAGTTCCGGCACCTGACACTGCTGGTCGCGATCGTCCAGCACGGCGGTGTGGCCAGGGCGGCGGAGTCGCTGCACCTGACACAGCCCGCCGCAACGCGCACGCTGCGCGAACTGGAGACCATCGCGGACCTGCCGCTGTTCGTCCGCGAGCCGCGCGGGATGCGCCCGACGGTGTACGGGGAGGCGCTGGCCGGGCACGCGCGGGCGGTCATCACCGAGGTGCGCACGGCAGGTGAACACCTGGAGGGGCTGCGCCAGGGCCACGAGGGCACGGTCACCGTGGGCACGCTGCTGGCCGGGGCCAACGTGCTGCTGCCGCGCGCGGTGGCCCGGCTCAAGTCCGAGCGGCCGCGCCTGACGGTGGTAGTGCGCGAAGGGACCCTCGACGTGCTCCACCCGGCCCTGCTGGCAGGGGAGTTGGACGTGATCGTGGGCCGGGTGGGCCCGGCACCGAAGGAGGGCGAGCGGCTGCACCAACGGATGCTGTACAGGGAGCGGATCATGCTGGCGGTACGGGCGGGCCACCCCCTGCTCGCCGATCCGGCCGCGTCCCTCACCGGGACGCTGACGTACCCCTGGATCCTGCCGGTCGACCAGACGACGCTGCGACAGGAGCTGAGCGCACTGTTCGTCGAGCGCGGCCTGGCGCTCCCGGCGGACCGGGTGGAGTGCACGTCGATCCTGACGATGCGGGCCCTGCTGCTCCAGACGGACATGGTGGCGCTGCTGCCCGAGCTGGTGCTGCGCGACGACGAGCGCTTGGCGGCGCTGCCGGTGGAGCTCCCGTCGGTGGGACGCACGGTGGGCACGACGGAGGCGGCCCACCGCACCCGTACCCCCGCGCTCCAGGCGCTGCTGCACCACCTTGACGAGGAGGCGGCGCTGCTACGCGGGACGTTGAACCGGGGCGCCGCCCACGGTACTGCTCCGACGCCTGCAAGCAGGCACACCGACGAGACCGGCTGAGTGCCGCTGGTGAATGGGGATTCGGGCCGTTGGGGGCCGGCCTGAGTGAGGCGTGCACAATGGCTGGCGATGTGGGCGACGCCGTACTCCCCGCTACAGCCAGTCCCGCCGCTTGAAGATGAAGTACAGACTCACGCATACGACTGCCATCAGCAGAATCGCGAACGGATACCCCGCCGCCCACTTCAGCTCAGGCATTGTGTCGAAGTTCATCCCGTAGATCGTCCCCACCAACGTGGGAGCAAACAGAATCGCCGCCCACGACGAGATCTTCTTGATCTCCTCGTTCTGTTCGAAGCCCGCCTCCGCCAGCGCTCGCATCTCCGCGTTCTGCTGCTGGGTCACCAGGGTCGCGTTGACCGTGAGGATGTCCGCCAGGGCCTGGCGGAAGCTGTCGACGCGTTCGCTGGTGTGGGTGACATGGTCGGCCACGTCGCGCAGGTAGCGCTGGAGTTCCTCGTCCGTGCCGTATTTCGCGAAGCCCGCCATCAGGGAGTGCAGCATGCTGACCAGGGGGCGGGTCGCGCGCTGGAACTCGACCATTTCGCGGGAGAGTTCGTAGATGCGGCGGGAGACTTCCGGGTCGCCGCGGAATACTTCGGTCTCGATCTCGTCGATGTCGTTCTGGACGCCGGCGACGACCGGGGCGTAGCCGTCGACCACCGCGTCGAGGATCGCGTAGAGCACCGCCTCCGGGCCGAGTTTGAGGAGGTCGGGGGTCTCCTCCATGCGGCGGCGGACGCCGGACAGGTCGGGGGCGGCGCTGTGGCGGACCGTGATGACGAAGTCGGGGCCTACGAAGACGTGCAGTTCGCCGAAGTCGACCTCTTCGGGGGCGTCGAGGTAGCGGGCCGCGCGCAGGACGACGAAGAGTGTTCTGCCGTAGCGCTCCAGCTTCGGGCGCTGGTGGGCCTCCATCGCGTCTTCGAGGGCCAGCTCGTGGAGGTCGAATTCGGCGGCCAGGGAGAGGAGCTCCGCCTCCGTCGGGCGGGCGAGGCCGATCCACGCCATGCCGTTCGGCTGGTCGCGCAGCCGGCGGAAGGTGTCCGCCAGGGACGCGGGCGTCGCCACGCGGACGCCGTCGCGGTACAGGGCCGCCTCGACGATGCTGTCCGCGGGGGGACCTCCCGGCGTCGTGGCCGGGTCTTTCGTGTCTTCCAGTGGGGCCGGTGGTTCCGGTGGCTGCGAGGTGTTCGTGGTGGGCGCGGGGCCCGGTGGGCGCGGCGAGCGCCGCCACGCGTGTTTCCTGGTGCTCGCGTTCGGTTCGGGACGAGCTCGGCGCTCCGTCATGGCGACCACCTTCGATCGGCGAGGAGGGGAGGGGGGGCCGTGGACCCGAGCAGGATATGCGGCCGCCGTGGTGTGGGCG